>CAZBQQ010000344.1:0-2520 GCA_964493965.1 uncultured Solibacteraceae bacterium | reverse complement strand
GGTCGTAGAACGGAACGATCTTGACGTCGGGCGGCAGCACGTGGCGGTTGAGGTCGTCGGTCATCTCCTCGACGCGCTTCAGAATCACCTGCGCCTGCTCGCCCACCCGCATGAGGATGACGCCCTCGACGGCATCGTCCTGGCTCATGTAGCCGAACTGGCCGAGGCGCGGGGCGTGGCCGATTTCCACTCTCGCGACATCCCTCACGTAGACCGGGATGCCGCCCCGCGCCGCCAGGACGATGTTGCCGATGTCCTTGAGGTCGCGGACCAGGCCCAGGCCGCGGATGTAGTAGAACTGCCCGCCCTGCGAATAGAAGCCTCCGCCCGCGTTCGAGTTGTTGGCGCCCAGTTGCTGCAGGACCAGGGGGACGCTGACACCGTAGGCGAAGAGCTTGTTCGGATCGAGGATGACCTGGTATTGCATCTGGGTGCCGCCGAAGCCCGAATCGTCCGCCACGCCTTCAATGCTGCGGTAGCGGCGTTCGAGCACCCAATCCTCGAGGGTCTTCAGGTCCTGCGGCGTTCGATCGGGGCTCTGCAGGACGTAGCGGTAGATCAGGCCGCTGGGGCTGAACAACGGCGACATGCCGGGCGTTACGCCCTGGGGCACCGTGGCATTGCCCACACGCTCGAAGGCCTGCTCGCGAACGAAGTAGGGATCGGCATTGTACTGGAAATTCATCTGCACCGACGAGAGGCCGTAGAGCGAAATCGAGCGCAATGCCTCCAGGTTGGGAATGCCGTTCATCTCCACTTCGAGCGGGATGGTGATCAGGCGCTCCACTTCCTCGGCGGCGTGGCCCGGCCACTGGCTGACGATCTCGACATGGGGGGGCGAGAGATCCGGGTACGCGTCGATAGGCAACTTCGAGAAGGCCCAGGCGCCGCAGAACATGAGGGCGATCGAGGCCATCACGATCAGGAACCGCTGGGCCAGGGCGAACGAGACGACGCGCGCAATCATAGGTGGGGCAGGACTCCAGTCCTGCAGCGGGTCTCCAGACCCGCCCTCCGGAGACCAATCAGTTGTCGAGCTGGTCCGTTCCTCATAGCGCTAGTCCGGGCTGGTGATGAAGTCCAGAAACAGGCTGCCCTCCGAGACCACCTGTTCCCCTTCCTTGAGCCCGCTCACGATCTCTACCAGCCCATCCTGCTGGCCGTCCAGCGAGATCAGGCGCTGGGCAAAGGCGCCGGGACGCACTTCCACATAAACGAATGGCTCGTTCTGGGCGTTATGAAGCACCGCCGAAATCGGCGCCACCAGAACGTTCCGCGTGGTGCGGGCGTGAATCACCGCGTCCACGAACATGTCCTTCTTGAGCACGCCGCCCGGATTGCGCGTCACGATGCGGACCGGCGTGGTGCGCGTGGCCGGGTCGAGCATGGCCCCCACGTATTCCACCGTGCCGTGGAAGACTTCGGCCAGCGACGGGTTGCTCTCCACCACCGAATCGCCCACGCGGACCGACGGCAGGTCGCGATCAAAAACGTGCCCCTGCACCCACACCGTGGAAACGTCGCTGATGAGGAAGCAGGTGGTGGCGCCGGCTTGGATCAGGAGGCCGGGTGAAACCAGCTTCTGCACCACGATGCCCGCGATGGGCGAGCGCACGGCCAGTTGCGGGCTGATGGCGGTGCCGGCGTGTAGCGCCGCTTCGATCTCCTGCTCGGTGATCCCGAAGATTTTGAGGGCTTGCAGGCTGTTCTGAACGTCGGTCGATGCGTCGTTGAAATCCGACTCGGCGGCTTCGTAATCCTTTTGCGCGATGGCGTGGTGAGCCAGCAGGTCCGCGCTGCGCGCCATGGTCCGCTGCGCCAGGTCCTGGTGAGTGCGCGCGTGCTTGTAGGTGGCGATCGCGTTGGTGACGTCCGGGCTATTCACGTAGAGCAACGGCTGGCCCGCGGCCACCTTGTTTCCAGGCTCGGCCACGATGCGCACGATGGGGCCGCTCACCTGCGTGATGGCCGGGGTCGTGCGGTCGTTGTCCCAGTCCACCGTCCCGGTGGTGTGCACGGTATTGGTCCAGGTGGTCTTCCGGACGGCGACGACTTTGAGGTGGGCCAACTGCTCGGGCGGAACGGTCAGCAGGCTGGGCTGTCCGGTCTGGGCGGACGGAGACGAACTGGCCGCCGCGGGTTTCGGTCCGCCGCATCCTGTGAGCAAGAGCACGAGCGCAACGACAGCGATCGCCAGGGCGTGGCCCCTCCGGCGCATGAGTGTCAACAGAAATCTCCCTATACAGTTGGATTATCGCAGGTCCCGAAAAGGTTACATGAGTCTCCGCAGTACCGAGCCGCGACCGCCAGGGAGCGGACCGATGCCAGGCAGTCGGTCCGGCAGCATGTCGGCCAAGGTCTGGGCCAGACGCCTGGTGGAGGTTCCCGTGGCGCGCTGCTGCCAACCGCCGAAGGTGAGCAACCGCTCACGGCCGCCATCGAGCGAACGGACGCCCCGATCGCCGACGGCGCACTCGAACACTTGGTGTAGCGTGCCTGCCGGGCCCCCGACATAATTCC
>CAZBQQ010000343.1:0-2546 GCA_964493965.1 uncultured Solibacteraceae bacterium | reverse complement strand
GAGCTCCATTTGCAGGCCGTAGAAGAGGAACAGGTGCGCGACGGCCAGTCCCAGAATGGGAAGCGAAACCAGGGCCCTCTTCAAAACGGAAAGGCTCTTGCGCAGCCAGAGAAGGACCAGGCCGGCGGGAGGCAAAATCAGTGCGGCGGCTAGTATGACGAGGGGCTTTTGGTAGAAAGACATGCTTTGGTCATTGTAGTGGATCGGGCACGTCCGGACGCCGTCGTTGTATGCTCTTGGTTGCTACTCAGGAGGCTTCATGAGACTCAACCCGGTGGCGGCCCTGCTGCTCGCCGCGACGGCTTTGGCTGCGGCTCCGATGCCACGGCTCGTGAAAGGCGATGGCGGCTTTCAGTTCCTCGTTGACGACCGGCCTTTTCTGATCCTGGGGATCCAAACCGGAAACTCCAGCGGATTTCCCGCTGAACTGGAACGAACCTGGCCGTTGGCCAAACGCATCCACGTCAACACGGTGCAGATTCCGATCCAATGGCAGACCGTGGAACCGGAGGAAGGGCGCTTCGACTTCGCGGGTGTCGACGGCCTGGTGGCCGGCGCGAGGGCGAACGGACTGCGCCTGATTCTGGCCTGGTTCGGCGGCTTCAAGAACGCCGCCATGCACTACGCTCCGGCCTGGGTGAAGGAAGACGTCAAGAAATACCCGCGCATGATCGATCAGACGGGGAGCCCCATCCGCGCATTGGCCACGCACGTCGAAGCGACTCAGGCCGCCGACGCGCGCGCCTTTGCCGCCTTCATGCGCCATCTCAAGGAGATTGACGGCGAGCAGCACACCGTCATCGCCATCCAGGTGGAGAACGAAGCCGGCGTGTTGGGCACCGATCGCGACCACTCCGAGAGCGCCAACGTGCTGTTTGCCCAACCGGCACCGGCGGCGGCGGTGAAAGCCTTCGGCAAGGCCAACGGCGGCACCTGGAGCGAGGTCTTTGGCGCGTACGCCAGCGAGACTTTCGCCGCCTGGTACCAGGCGCAATATCTCAACCGCGTGGCCGCGGCCGGCAAGCGCGAATTCCCGTTGCCGATGTTCCTGAACGTCTGGACCGACATCCAGGACGGCTTTTACGAGCCGGGCTTTTCGCACCCCAGCGGCGGCGCGACGACGCGCATGCTGCCGCTCTACAAGGCGATCGTGCCGGATATTGACTGGATCTCGCCCGACATTTACAAGCAGAGTTACGTTCAATACATCGAGGAGGCCACGCCCTACAGCCGGCCCGACAACCCGCTGTTGATTCCCGAGACCGGCCACGACCTGGGCTTCTGCCGGCGCATGTTCTATGCTCTCGGCGACCTGCAGGGCATCGGCGTATCCGCGTTCGGCGTCGAAGGCTCACGCGACGGCGACAACTCCGCAATTCCCGAAGGCCTGGGCGACCTGGCCGCCACTTACCGCGTCGTCGCCGCCGCCACGCCGCTGCTGGCCGAAGCGAAGAAGTACGGCAAGTTGCGTTCGGTGGTGGAAGAACAGGGCATCGCCACGCTGGTGGTGGATTTTGGCGAGTACGAGGCCATGGCCCAGTTCGGTCCCTCGCACTGGGGCTACGGCGGCGCGCGGGCGGCGGGAACGCCACAGACCAGCGGCCGCGCGCTCATCGGGCAGATCGGGCCCCAGGAATTCGTGGTGGCCGGCTTCGACACGACGGTGAACTTCCGGCCCAGGTTCGGCTCGGCGGCGCCGCGGGCCGACTTCGTCAGTGTGGAAGAGGGTGCATACGAGAACGGAGTCTGGAAACCGCGCCGGCAGTTGAGCGGCGACGAGATATTCTTCGGCCTGCGCTTGCCGGCGGAGGGCGCCGTCGTCAAGGTGAAGTTGATGAAGTACTGAGCGGGCCCTTAGCATGGCTCTCGTCGGCGATCTCAGAACCGCGTGGTCCGAGCTTTGGCGGCGGCTCGGAGCTCAGGGTGATGCAGGCCCCGTTTATGACGACTTGCTGCTGGCATATTCGGAACCGGGCCGCTCCTATCACACACTCGCCCATATCGAGCACTGCCTGACCGAATTTGCGGAGGTTTCAGAAGCGGCGGCGAATCCGGACGCAATTGAATTTGCGCTCTGGTTTCACGATGCCGTCTACGATACGAAGGCCTACGACAACGAAGAGCGAAGCGCCGCGCTTGCACGGAGAGTCCTACGGTCGGCTGCGTTGTCGGACTCCTTTGGCGATCTTGTCGCGGGGCTTATCGTGGCAACCAAACACGCCGCGCCGCCGGTTACGCTCAGTGAGCAAATCGTGGTGGACATCGACTTATCGATTCTTGGGCAGAGCCGCGCGAGGTTCGACGAATATGAGCGGCAGATTCGCTCGGAGTACTCCTGGGTGCCGGCGGAGGCCTTTGCCAACGGGCGCTCGGCGATTCTCTCGTCCATCCTCGCGCGGCCCAGGATTTACTCCACGGAGTTCTTCTACTGCAAATACGAGGAGACGGCGCGCGGAAACCTGGCCAGATCGATCACGACACTTCTGGGGACGTAAGGGCCGTCACTCCGATCGCAGCGCCTCGAGCGACGATCGCAGCGTTGCGGC
>CAZBQQ010000342.1:0-2549 GCA_964493965.1 uncultured Solibacteraceae bacterium | reverse complement strand
ACCCGCTCCACGATCTGCTGGGTCGGCCGCTCCAGCACCGTGAAGAGCGGCTTGGGATAGATCCCGATGGCGAAGGCCAGAACCAGCAGCGGAGCGAATACCGCGATCTCGCGGGCCGAGAGGTCCTTGAGGCCGGCGTTCTTCTCCGAAACATCGCCCAGCATCGTCCGCTGGAAGAGCCAGATCAGGTACGCCGCGCCCAGCGCGATTCCCACCACGCTCCAGAGCGCCCAGTTGAACGACATCTGGTACGCCCCCTGCAGGATCGAGATCTCGCCTATGAAGCCGTTCAACGCCGGCATCCCCATCGAGCTGAGCGCCGTGATGAAGAAGACGATGGTGAACAGCGGCATCACCCGTAGCAGCCCGCCGTACTCGGAGATCTCGCGCGTGTGCCGGCGCTCGTAAACGATCCCGACGATCAGGAAGAGCATGCCGGTCGAGATGCCGTGATTGATCTGCTGTATGATCGATCCCGTGATGCCCGCGGGATTCAGCGCGAAGATGCCCAGCGTGCAGAAGCCCAGGTGGCTCACCGAAGAGTACGCGATCAGCTTCTTCCAGTCCTTCTGCATCAGGCACACCAGCGCCCCGTAGACGATGGCGATCAGCGACAGCACCGCCATGACGTTCACGATGCGCGGGTCCTTCGAGGCGTCCGGCAGCAGGGGCAGCGAGAAGCGCAGGAAACCGTACGTGCCCATCTTCAGCAGGATGCTGGCCAGGATCACCGAGCCCGCCGTCGGCGCCTCGGTGTGTGCGTCCGGCAGCCACGTGTGCAGCGGCCACATCGGCACCTTCACGGCAAACCCGGCGAAGAACGCCCAGAAGACCCACCATTGCGTCGAGGCGGGAAGCGTGGTCTTCAGCAGGTCGTCAATCGCGAAGCTGTGGCTTCCGGCATGCGCGTACAAGGTCAGGATGCCCAGGAACATCACCACCGAGCCGATGAACGTGTACACGATGAACTTGAAGGCGGAATAGACGCGGCGCGGGCCGCCCCAGACCGCGATGATGAAGTACATCGGGACCAGTCCCAGCTCCCAGAACACGAAGAAGAGCAGGAAGTCGCGCGCCATGAAGACGCCCATCATCGACGCCTGGAGGATCAGGAAGTTGGCGTAGTATTCCTTCAGCCGGTGGTCGATCGCGTTCCAGCTCGACAGCACCGCGATGAAGCCGATCAGGCCCGTCAAAGCGACCAGCAGTAGGCTATATCCGTCGATTCCCAGGGAGAAAGACGCGCCCAGGGAGGGGATCCAGCGGTAGCTTTCCTTGAACTGGAAATCGTCCCGCGGATTGAAGTAGTAGATCAGCGGCAGGCACGTGAGAAAGCCGATGAACGACGCGATGTTCGCCCACCGCTTGATCCACAGCGGCTGCGAGGAAGGGATCAGCAGCAGAACCAGCAGACCCGCCAGCGGCGTCAGAAGAACTACGGTTAGGATGTGGTCCATACAGGCGGCAGTTCCCTATCTTAACAGGCCGTGGGGCCGCTAACGGTCGGCCTCCCTCACGCGAACTCGGCGAAGTAGCTGAGCCAGACATGGGCGTTCGCCACCCCTTGGTAGCGCAACCCCACCCCGCCGACGGGCACCACTTCAAACGTCTGAGTGCCGCCCCCGGGGGTCACGACAGGAACTTCGACGCCAATCCCGGGCAGCGCGCCCGTATTCTTGGCGAGATTGTAGGCGAGCCAGAGCGTGCCGCTCGGCTGTCCCGCCGCGCGAAATTCCTCCCAGTGGATCGTGAGCGTGAGACGGAATTCCTGCTGTCCGGGGTTCGGAATAGCGTAGTTCTTGCTGGCAACGGCTTGGGTCAGGATTACCGCATCGCTGCCGGTGACTGCATGGACTGGATTCATTTCAGCTCCTGTGTATTTGAACTTGAGTTTCCTCTTGGGACTCTCCAGCACGGTCAGTATATACTAGCCGGTCTCGTCCGCACCAGGTCGTAGGCCTCGTCCGCATTTCCCCCCTTGACATCTTCCCCTGTCCGTACTATACATAGTCCAGAAAGGCTCCTATGGAACCCTCCGCCAGCCCGGAACTCCTTCCTGGTACTCTCTACCTGCTGATCCTGCGGACGCTGAGAAGCGGCCCGCTGCACGGCTACGCCATCGCCAAACGGATCAAAGAGGCCTCGCGCGATGGCCTCGAGATCGAGGACGGCTCGCTCTATCCCGCGCTCAACCGCATGCTGGTGAAGGGATGGCTGGCATCGGCCTGGGGCGTTTCCGAGAACAACCGCAAGGCGCGCTTCTACCGCCTCACGCCCGAGGGCCGCGCGCAGCTCGAAAAGGAAGCGGGCGAGTTCGACCGGCTGGTTCGCGCTATCAAGCTTGTCATGCGCACCGCCTGAGAGAGGAGGCACGGCATGGCCCTCTGGGGAGAAATCGTCCGCCGCTTCACCTACCTCGGCCGCCGCTCGCAATTCGAGCGCGAGCTCGACGACGAAGTCCAGTTTCACATCGACTCGCGCGCCGACGAACTGGAACAGGAAGGCGTCCCCCGCGCCGAGGCCATTCTGCGCGCCCGGCGCGAGTTCGG
>CAZBQQ010000341.1:0-2655 GCA_964493965.1 uncultured Solibacteraceae bacterium | reverse complement strand
GAGGGTTCTGAAGTGTCGCGCTGGTCGCCGCTCCGCCATCTCCCGTATACCCGGAAACGGTAGTGCCGGCCACCGTGGTGATGTTGCCACTCGCCACCTTGCGGATGGCGCTGTTCCCGGTGTCCGCGATGAAGAGGTTACCGGAGGAGTCCACCGCCACGCCATAGGGATAGTTCAGTTCGGCCAGGGTGGCCGTGCTGCCGTCGCCCGTGTAGCCGGGAATGTTGCTGCCGGCCACCGTCGAGATGGTGCCGCTGGCTGTCACCTTCCGGATCACCGCGTTGAATGTGTCCGCGATGTACAGGTCCCCGGAACTGTCCACCGCCACCCCGTAAGGGTACTGAAGCTCGGCGCTGGTAGCCGCTCCTCCGTTGCCGCTGTAGCCAAGCGTGCCGTTGCCGGCCACGGTGCTGATGAACCCGGTGGCCGCCGTCACTTTGCGGACGACGTCATTGTTGGTATCCGCTATGAACACGTTGCCGTTGCTGTCCACCGCCACGCCGCTTGGAGAGTTGAGCTGAGCGGCGGTAGCCGCGGCCCCGTCGCCCGCGTAGCCCGCGGTTCCAGTGCCGGCCACGGTCGTGATCGTGCCATCCGTGGCCACCTTACGGACCTTGTTGTTGCCGCTGTCCGCCAGGTACAAGTTGCCGGAGGCATCCACCGCCGCCTCATCGACGGCGCCGAGCAACGCGCCGGTGGCGGGCCCGCCGTCGCCCGAACTTCTGTTGCCGTTACCCGCAAAGGTGGCTATGTTGCCGCCGGATACTTTGCGGATCACATTGGAGCCCGTGTCGGCGATGAAGATGTTGCCGGCGGCGTCGACAGCAACGCCGTTCGCCGACTGGAGTTCGGCGCTGGTAGCCGCGCCGCCGTCCCCCGCATACCCATAGGTACCGTTGCCGGCCACGGTGATGATCGTGCCGCTGGCCGCCACCACCTGGCGGATCCGGTCGTTGCCGCTGTCCGAAATGTAAAAGTTCCCGGCGGCGTCCAGCGCCACGCTGTAAGGATTATTGAGCAATGCGGCGGTGGCCGGGCCGCCGTCGCCCGAATATCCGATCGCGCCGGTTCCGGCAACGGTGGAGATGACGCCGGTCGCCACAGTCACCTTGCGGATCGCGTGGTCTTTGGTGTCCGCGATGTAAACGTTGCCGGTGGAGTCCACCGCCACGCCCGCGGGATGGTTCAGCGAGGCGAGGATGGCCGGACCTCCATCGCCAAAATCGCCCGTGAAGGCCGTGCCGGCCAGGGTCGTGATGATGCCGGTGGCCACCGTCACCTTGCGAACCCGGTTGTTATTGGTGTCCGCGACGTAGATGTTGCCGGCGCTGTCGACCGCCACGCCGCGAGGATTCCTGAGTTGCGCGCTGATGGCCGGTGCGGGGTTGCCGAAGTAGCCGGGGACTCCTGTGCCCGCCACGGTCGTGATCTTGCCGTCGGTCCCCACCTTGCGGATACGGGAGTTCCCGCTGTCCGCGATGTAGAGGTTGCCCGCGCCATCGACAGCCACGCCCTGCGCGACATCGAGCTGGGCGTTCGCGGCCGGACCTCCGTCGCCCGAGTAGCCCGCCGCGCTGGTACCGGCCACGCGCGTGAGAACGCCCGCCGCATCGACCTTGTACACGGCGTTGGCCGCTGAGAAGTAGAGGTTGCCGAGCCCATCCACCGCCACCGACGATGACTGAGGAAGTGGAGCGCTCAAGGCCGCGGAGGCGGTAGGCGGTATCCCGCCCCCCGCCACGGTCGTGATCAGATACTGCGCCCAGACCGCTCCGCCGGTCACCAGCAGTCCTAGGCCGATCCCAACACTCTTCCTCATCGCTTACCCTCTCCCCGCGAGCGCATAGTATTCGCCTTACATTCGCTGGCATTCCCCAGCATGGTCTAGCGTTGACGCATCAAAGCCAGGTTGCGTTACTGCCACGTGGCTTGACGGCCCGAAATGAGCGCTGTTGTCCAGGATAACGCGGTTGCGTGCCCCTCACCGAACCGCGAGTCGTGACAGAGATGCTTTGACGACACGAGTCCAGGTAGCTGTTGCCGCTTGAGGCCGGATCTGGGCGCCAAGCCGATGATCGTGGCGGCCACGGGGCTCGACGCGGCGCGGAACCGGCGCATGGGCGAGGGGCTGGACGGGTAAGGCGCTGGTGGCTTGTGGCCTGTGGATCCAGGCGACGGGATTGGTGGGGCTTCGCCCGCAGGATCTTCCTCATTCGATTGCGAATCTGCGGGACTGGGTTCATGGTGAAATTTTTGATTTTTGGGCGGGGCGTCCGGGTTGGTCGATGGCGGATGGTCGATGGTGGATGGTGGGGCTTCGGCGGTGTACCCATCCTCATCAGATTGCGGGGGTTTTGCGTCGCTGGGTTCATGGTGAAATTTTTGATTTGCGAGCTGGGCGTCGAGGAGTTTCATGGTGCGGCGGAACTCGGCGCTGAGGCGGGTTTCGTGGCGGTTGAAGCTCTCGAGGGCTCCGCCATCGTCTATCAGGTGCTGGTAGGCGAGGGCGGCCTGGGTCTCGTTGTTGCAGACCTCGAAGACGGCGCGGATTTCGGGTTGCTGGCGAATCATCTCATTGTCCATGAGGGCGGTCTGGAGGGCGATGACGCGGTTGAGGCGCCAGCGGGTGGTGACCAGTTGATCGACGAGGTCGAA
>CAZBQQ010000340.1:0-2693 GCA_964493965.1 uncultured Solibacteraceae bacterium | reverse complement strand
GTGTCCGCCCCGCGCAATGCCCCCTGCCCCTGCGGCTCCGGACTGAAGTTCAAGCACTGCTGCGGCGACCCGGCGAAGCTCCCCGGCCTCAGCCCCGCCTTTGCGACGGGCGACGAGCGACGAGCGACGAGCCAGTGAGCGCCAAGCGACAAGCGACGAGCGATTACACTGGTTCTATTGTGAAACTCCCTCTCTACCAGATCGACGCCTTCACCGGCCGCCTGTTCGCCGGCAATCCCGCCGCGGTCTGCCCGCTCGAAGAGTGGCTGGACGCCTCCACCATGCAGTCCATCGCCGCCGAAAACAACCTCTCCGAGACCGCCTTCTTCGTCCGCCGCGGCGACGGTTACCACCTGCGCTGGTTCACGCCCGGACTCGAAGTGGACCTGTGCGGCCACGCCACCCTGGCTTCCGCCTTCGTGGTTTTCAATCACCTGGACCCCGCCGCCCAGACGGTCCGCTTCGAGACCCGCAGCGGCGATCTCATCGTGCGCCGTCAGGACGGCCTGCTGGTCATGGATTTCCCATCCCGCCCGCCCCAGCCCTGCGCCGCCGACCCCGCCCTTTCCGCCGCGCTAGGCAAGGCCCCCCGCGAGCTCTGGGAGACACGGGACTACCTGGCCGTTTACGAATCCGAGGACGATGTGCGCTCACTGGCCCCCGACATGAAGGCCCTGACGGCGGTGGGCCACTTCGCGGTCTGCGTCACCGCCCCCGGCCGCGAGGCCGATTTCGTCTCCCGCTTCTTCGCCCCAGCCAGCGGAGTGCCGGAGGATCCCGTCACCGGATCCGCCCACTGCGCCCTGACGCCCTACTGGTCCCGCCGCCTCGGCAAGAAGGATCTCCACGCCCAACAGGTCTCGGCCCGAGGAGGCGAACTCTTTTGCCGCGACTCCGGCGACCGAGTCCAAATCGCCGGCCAAGCCGTGAAGTACCTCGAAGGCCTCATCACCCTGTAGAGCTACTTGCTGGTTGCTTGCTGCTGAGTTCCTGTGCCGGTTCGTTCTAGCCAAGTGGGGCAGGACTCCAGTCCTGCAGCGGGTCTCCAGACCCGCCATCCTGCCCCAGGGGGACCTCCAGGAGCCCCCCTGGAGCCGGCATTAATCTCCAAAACCGCCCTGCCGGGGGATCGACTCTGAAATTCCTATTGCGTTTTTCGTTAAGATATTTCAAGATAAAAGAGTACGGATGGGGTTGCTGGGACGGGAGAACAACCTACAATGATCTACTCACGGTCGACTGAGTACGCGATTCGCGCCTTTGTGAACCTGGCTCAGGTTCCCGAAGGCAAGTACGCCATGGTGAAGCAGATTGCCGAGCAAGAGGGCATTCCGGCTCACTTCCTGGCCAAAATTTTGCAGCAACTGGCGCGCAAGGGCTTGCTGAAATCCAGCAAGGGCCCCACCGGCGGCTTCTGCCTCCGCACGCCCGCCAAGGACGTCAGCCTGATCCAGCTCGTTGAAGCTCTGGATGGGCTCACCGACTACCAGAAGTGCGTCAGCGGCCTCTCCGAGTGCAACGACGACGCGCCTTGCGGGATGCACGATTCCTGGAAGACTCTCCGTTCGCGTATCATGGATTATTTAGAGAAGACAACGATCCAAGATCTGGCCATAGCCCTTGCGGAGAAGCGGAAGGCACTCGAAAAGCCCCGCAAAGCCAAGAAGATGGCGATGGCCGGCAGCAAGAAGAGCTGACGGCGGCCCGCTCAGTCGGGTCGCGGAGGGAGAACCCGAATGGGCAATTCAGTCCTGGTCCCCATGGTGGTCGAACAGACCTCGCGGGGCGAACGCGCGTACGACATTTATTCCCGCCTGCTCAAGGAGAACATTATCTTCCTGGGCACGCCGATTGACGACAACGTCGCCAACCTTGTCATCGCGCAGATGTTGTTTTTGGCGGCCGAGGATCCCCAGCGGGACATCTCGCTCTACATCAACTCTCCGGGCGGCTCCATTTCGTCCGGCCTGGCGATCCTCGACACCATGCGCTTCGTCGAGCCCGACATCGTGACCATCTGCGTCGGTCAGGCGGCTTCCATGGGAGCCGTGCTCCTGGCCGCCGGAACCAAGGGCAAGCGCTACAGCCTGCCGCACTCCCGGATCCTCATTCACCAGCCGTCCATGAGCGGACTGGCCGGGCAAGCCACCGACATCGACATCTACGCCAAGGAAATCCTGCGCATGCGGGAAATGCTCAACGAAATCCTGGCGGATTGCTCCGGCCAGCCGATGGAACGGGTCGGCCGCGATGTCGACCGCGATTACATCATGGACCCCGAGCAGGCCGTCGAGTATGGCCTGATCGACCGGGTGATCACCAGTCGCGACCTGACGCCCGTCGCCAAGGTGTAGGCCCGCTCCGGTCGGCAAACGCCGGTTGTGCTAGGATCAACTTCTCATGCTGACCGTGCTGCACGCCGTTCAGTGGCCGCTGGCGTTTGTCTGCGGCCTGATGGGTGGCCTCATTGTGCGCAGGCGGAAACTGTCTGCCGTGGAGGCCTACGCCCTGGCCCTCGTCCCTGGCGTTCTGATCTATATCGTATCGGCGCTCTTCGGCCCGGCCAGCGTGCCGCGTGACCAGCAGCCCTGGCTGGGGCTCCTCATCTGGGCGGCCTGGTCCGCGTTCGGCATCATCGTGGGCACCAGCCACGCGCCGAAGACCAAGATCACGACGCTGAATCTATCGGGGAA
>CAZBQQ010000339.1:0-2756 GCA_964493965.1 uncultured Solibacteraceae bacterium | reverse complement strand
TGGAATGCGGCGATGCGGCTGTGACCGTCTCGGTTGCTATCAGGTCGCTCGCGCCTTCCATCGAAAACGTGTAGGTGTAGGTGCCGGCCGCGGTCAGCGCCGAACCTAGGATGAAGGTTGCCACACCATTATCTGCGTGGTCGGGATGGGGACTGTAGGTCTTTAAGTAGCCGTTGGGTCCGGTCACCTTCAGCGTGATCTCGTCCGTGGAGGTTGTCACCACGTCACCGGCGCCGTCTTGCACCTGCACCGTCACCGTACCGGCATGGCCGCCCGCGGTCAGCGGGTCTGGCGGAGCCGTGCCGAATACCAGCACCGGGGCTACCACGTCAAAGGCACTGCTGCCAGACGAGACCGATGGCACCGGGGTCACGGAACTGTTGAGCGTCAGGATTGCGGCCAGCGAATCGCCGATGCCCGCATGGCCCACTTGCAGGTTGGAATAAGTAGCCACTCCAGCAAGTGGATCGGTAATCACATCGACCGTTTGCGCCGAGCCGCCGTGGAGCGGGCCGGTTCCCGTCAGCGTCAGCGGGATGGTAATCCGGTGCTGGCCATCGGCAAAGGCGTTTCCGCTCTCAAAGAGCGTCACCGCCGGGGTCGGGTCAAAGAAGGGCTCGTTGACCACCTCGGGTGTGGCGGGTTGAGCGCTGTTAGAGGCCGTGAAGCTCACGGAGTAGGCGGTTTGTACCGAGCCCGCGTCCACGCAGGCCGGCGTCGTGGTGTAGTTGGTGTAGTCGTTGTTGGTGTTCGGCAGTCCCCGCTGGTCGGTGGTGTAGCCGCTGGGAATGTTGGCTACCAGCCCTGCGCAGATGGCCGGGCTTGGGGGCAGCGGAATCATGGTTTGCGTCAAACCGCTGTAGAAGCTCAGAGGCGCCAGGTGGATCGCCGGGGAGGGTTGAGTGCTGGAGGGGCTGTTGTAGGCGCCCACCACGTTACCGCCTTTGTTGCCGTTGGCGCTGCTGACGCTGGAGTATGCGGTGATGCCGGAGCCGTCGTGGAAGTCGTCATACTGGCTTACCGCCGACGAGGTGCCAATCCAGTTGCCGTCGACGATGCTATTGCTCAGGTTCGCGGTGTCATGACCATAGACGGAGTAGATACCCGCGCCGCTTCCGCTGCCCTGAATATAGTTTCCGGCGACAGTGCTGTTGTAAAGATTGACGGTGGAGGCGTTAGGACCGTGATCGTAGATGCCGGCCCCCTGGCCGCCGCTGGGAACCCAGTTGCCGCTGACGGTGGTGTAGTACAGATTCGCTTCCGCATTGCCAAACCCGCCCCCGATGAAGATGCCACCGCCTGCGCCGGTGGCGGCAGTGTTGTTGCTGATGGTGCTGTAGCTGATGTCGACACTGGAGCCGGGAAGGATCATGACGCCGGTGCCGCTGTTGCCTGTGATGATGCAGTGGTCGACGCTCAACCCTGTAGCGACGACCGCGATGCCACCGCCAACGTTGTTGAAGGATTGAAAGGGTCCGCCGCCGGTGATCGTCAGTCCGGAGATCGCGACCGTTCCGGGGCCTTCAAAGTTGAAAACCGTGTACGCGTTTGCACCGCTGATGCTCAGCACCCCCGCGCCGGGGCCGACAATATTCAAATTGCCCGCTCCGACGTCCAGGATCGCGTCGAGCATATAGGTTCCGGGATTGCTCGTGCTGATCGTCGCCCCGTTGGCCTGCAGGGTAGAGGAAAAGTTCACAGTGGGAGTGAGCGCCGGAGTCGCCGCGTAGGCCGCCTCGGCCGCCGCAATGGCATCGCGCAGGCTGCAGGATGCATCCTTCGTGGCCCCCGGCAGCGCCTGATTGGTGCAGTGGGCCGCGATTCCGGTCGCGTCGTCGGTCAGCGTGGTCACGGTGAACACCGGCGCAGGCGCCTGCTTGATCGTGAAGTAAATGGTTGTGCTGGCCTTGTAAAAACACTCGTTTCCCTTTGCTGACACCGCAATCCAGCAGGTGCCGGTACCAAGGAGAGTAACGACCACGTCCGTGTCGCCTGACCCAAAAAATACCGGACCAACGGTGCAAATACTGGGAGTCGTGGACGCGTACTTGAGGATAGACCCGGCGCCCGTCTTACTCCCCGCCTCGTCAGTCGGCCAGTAGACTATTCCGTAGCTGTAGCCTGAGAGGGTAAACGACTGCGTGGTTGGGTAGTAGTATGTGACGCTGTTCGGAGTAACGCTGATGATTTGGCCGTCCATGTCTCCGTTGGGGCCCGGGCAACCCAATAAAATCATTTTGCATCTTCCCGGCGCGGCGAAGAGGCAAACCAGCGCGAGGCAGACGGCCACACGGAGAACCGTTCCCCGTCGCGGCGTTCCCGATGTGCGCTCATGCCAAAGCGATGTCATGGCCGGGCGGAGCGTCTTCATCTGGCGCAACAGGCCGGAGAGAAATGTGCGAACTTGGGTGGAAAAAGCCGACGGAGTCGACTGTCGCTTGAGATCGTTCACGAAGTGCCTCTCTGACTGGCCGCCTGGGACCATGCCCGGGGCCGACTGGGGTGAGTGCGCGCGCGCCAGACAAACGCCTGCCACGCAGATACGCCACGGAGACCCGCCTCTCTGTCCGGGATTTCCGTTTGGCCTCCTGGCGTTGAACCAGGATCTCCATGTTGCCATCCTGGTCCGGTTATCGATTATACATCCAACCATCCGTATTGGAGCCGTTTGTCTCATTTTTCCTGAATGACTCCGGCGGCCCAGGAGAGGGCAACTCTGGCTGTCGTGGGGACCAGATCCGTAACGGGCTGGATCG
>CAZBQQ010000338.1:0-2760 GCA_964493965.1 uncultured Solibacteraceae bacterium | reverse complement strand
CTCACGCTCGCGGTTCGGTGCTGCTGGATGGCCAGACGGGGCTATGCCGTACGGTCGAGCGACTCGCGGACTTTGCGGGCCAGGGAGCGGGGCGTGAAGGGCTTCTGCAGGAACTCTTTGTCGATCGAGGTGACGCCGTGACTCACCACGATGTTGTCCGTGTAGCCGGACATGTAGAGCACCTTGATTTCGGGCCGGATTTCGGCGACGCGCTCGGCCAGTTCGCGGCCGCTCATCACCGGCATGACGACGTCGGTTAGCAGCAGGTCGATGCCCTCCGGATGCTCGCGGCAGATCCGCAGCGCATCGTTGACGTCCATGGCTTCGAGGACCTGGTAGCCGTGCTGGCGCAGCACCTCGCGCGCCAGGGCCCGCACCCCCGGCTCGTCCTCGGCCAGCAGGATGGTCTCGTCGCCGCGCTCGACCGGAGACGTTTCGGCCGCTCGCGCGGGTTGCGCTTCGTCATCGGCCAGTCGCGGCAGATAGATCTTGAACGTCGTTCCCTTGCCGGGCTCCGAATAGACCCAGATCTCTCCTCCACTCTGCTTGACGATGCCGTAGACGGTAGAGAGGCCCAGACCGGTTCCCTTGCCGCGCTCCTTGGTGGTAAAGAAGGGCTCGAAGAGGCGGCTGCGGACATCCGGCGGGATGCCTTTGCCGGTGTCGCTGACGGCCAGCATCACGTACTGGCCCTCTTTGACGCCGATGTGGCTGCGGCTGTAAGCCGGGTCGAGTTCGACATTGGCGGTCTCGATGGTCAGACGGCCGCCCGCGGGCATGGCGTCGCGTGCATTCACCGCCAGGTTCATGACCACCTGCTCGACCTGGGCCGCGTCCACCCGCACCCGAGCCAGGGACGCCGCGGGCACCGTGATCAGTTCCACGTCCTCGCCGATGATCCGGCGCAGCATCCTTTCGAGCTTCGCCACGACAGTGTTCAGGTCGAGAGCCTCGCGGCTCACCACGTGCCGCCGGCTGAAGATGAGCAACTGGCTGGTCAGCACGGTGGCGTGGTCGGCCGCCTTCAGGATCTCCTGCATCTCTTCGCTCACCACCGGATCGTCCACGAGCTTCTCGGCGACCATTTCGCCATACCCGGTGATGACCGTAAGGATGTTGTTGAAGTCGTGCGCGATGCCGCCCGCCAGGCGCCCCACCGCCTCCATCTTCTGCGCCTGGCGGAATTGTTCCTCCAGCTGCTTGCTCTGGGTGACGTCGGCATAGATGCCCATCACGCCGCCCATCTCGCCCGCGGGATCGCGGAGCGGCGCGGTCCATAGGGTCACCTCGATCAGCGAGCCGTCCTTGCGCAGACGTAGTTTGTCGACCCCCAGTGCCGGCTGGCCCAGGCGGATCAGGTCCAGAAGCTCGGCGCGCTCAGCCTCCGGCACGACCGGCAGCACCTGGGTTAGCGCCTCGGCTGCGGTCCAGCCGAACATCCGCTCGGCGGCGGGATTCCAGGCCACCACTCTGCCCTCCAGATCCAGGGTGACGATGGCAAGGGGTGAGGTCTCGATGACAGCCTGAAGCTTTACGTTGGTGTCCCTGAGGGCTGCCTCGGCCGCTTTGCGGTTCGTGATGTCGTGCAGGATGCCGGTGAACATGCGGCGGCCAGGCAGCAGCATCTCGCTCACCGCCAGCTCGACGGGGAAAGTGGTGCCGTCCTTGCGGATCGCCTGGGACTCCCGGCCGATCCCGATCACTTTCTTCTTGCCGCCTTCGAGATACGCCCGGATGTACGAATCGTGCTGCTCGCTGTCGGGCTGCGCCATCAGGATGGAGAGGTTCTTTCCGATAGCCTCTTCGGCGGTGTAGCCGAACATCCGCTCGGCCGCCGGGTTAAAGGACTGGATGGCGCCGCTCTCATCGGTAGTAATGATTCCGTCCACGGCGCTGTAGACCACGCTGCGGGTCAACGCCTCGCTGGCCCGTAACGCTTCCTCGGCGCGCCGGCGGGCGGTGACGTCGCGGCCGATCGCGATCAGACGGCCGTCGCGGAGCGCGCGCACGCCGATCTCGGCGGTGACGGTTTCGCCATCCGGGCTGCGGAAGCGGCGCTCGTAGAGGGCGGTCTCTCCCTTTCCGAGCACGCGCTCCAGCCTGGCGGCACCGGGCGCGCGATCTTCCATCTGCAGGAGTTCCTTCAGATTCATGCGAAGCAGCTCCTGGCGCGAATAGCCGAACACCTCGCTGGCCCGGCCGTTGACCTCGACGATCTTCAAGGCCGAAGAGGCGATCGCGATGGCGTCCGAGGCGTCCTCGAAGATCAGCCGGTACGCTTCCTCGGTACGGCGCCAGTACGCGACTGCGGTGGTCAGCCGGTAGACGACGGCGAACAAGACGAGCGTGGCGATCGAGTAGAGCACCAATCGCGCCGCAAACGGCAGACCCGCCATCAGGGAGTGGGCGACCACCGTGATGGCCAGGACGACCACCACGACGACAAGCACCCCCGCGCTTGAAAGACTAGACTTCATGCCATCCCTGAGTTCCTCGTTATCATACCAAGTTCTCCCGGTTCGCGATGCGCGGGAGCCGGTTCTGACGGGCGTTGTGAGGCGGCCAGGGAGGGGGCCGGTGGTGGGATTGGGATGGGGGAGCCGGCGAGGTTGGGGGTGATGCTTGGGTTCATGTGGCATTTTTGTGTCCCGTCTGGCGGGCGGCGGGGGCGCCTGTCGAAGCGATGAAAAGCGATGAAGAGGGGACGATGCGGTTCGGTGCTGGTGCATCTCCGGTGCGGTGGGCCGGGCGGGCGGCGGG
>CAZBQQ010000337.1:0-2764 GCA_964493965.1 uncultured Solibacteraceae bacterium | reverse complement strand
CTACGGCGCGAAGTAGCCGTTGATGTCCAGGATTACGTGGGTCTGGTCCGTCACGTAGACGCTGACGGCGCCGTCGGTGCCTGCCGGGACGACAGCGGCGTTCGCCACCACCGTGCCATCGAACGAGTTCAAAGTCGAGACGAACGGCTTGGGCGATCCGGTGGGCCAGGCCGTGAGGTAAGAGAGCGGGCCGTCGGGCACCACCGTGATGTTGAGCGCATACGCAGCCGCGCTCGAGGGGATGCCGCAGCCGCTGTCTGGAATCTCGAACGAGCGCGTGGTTCCGGCGGCCATCCCCGGCGCGTCATCCCCTTCGCGCGTGTCCGCCACGCGACAGGGCACGACAGGATAGAAGGTGAGCCCGGCTGTGCGTCCGGGCGCGGCGAAGTAGCCGTTGGCGTCCAGAATGACATCGGTCCGGTTGGTGACGTAGACCGACGTCGCACCGTTCGCCCCAGCCGGCACGATGGCCGCGTTCGCCACCACTTTGCCGGTCCAGGAATTCAGCGTGGAAGCGAAGGGCTGGGGCTGCCCCGCCGCCCATGTCGTGAGGAATCCCAGGTACCCGTTGGGGACCACCGTCGCATTCATCGAGTACGCGCTGGCCGTGGCCGGCAGGCCGCAAGGGCTGGTAGGGACCGGGATGTTGCGGGTCTCGCCCACGCCGAACGCCGGGCCGCCCAGCGGGCCGATAGCTCGGCGGGTATCCTCCACCCGGCAGGGCGAGACGGGATAGAACGAGTCGCCGGCGCTGGCATCGAAGTATCCGTTGATGTCCAGGATCACGTCCGTGGGGTTGGTGGCGTAGGCGCTGACCGCGCCGCCCTGGCCCGCGGGGACGATGGCAGCGTTCGCCACCACGTTGCCCTCGAATGAGTTCAAGGTGGAGACATGCGGTTGAGCCATGCCGCTGGGCCACAGACTCAGATAAGCCAGCGGACCGTGGGGCTCTACGGTCACGTTCAGCGAATAGGCCTGCGCGGTAGCGGGAATGCCGCAGCTGCTTTGGGGAATGGCGAACGAGCGCGCGGAGACGCCGTCGAGCGCGGGACCGCCGAAGGGTCCAGTGGAAGTGCGCGTATCCACCATGCGGCACGGGGCGACCGGAACGAACCGACCTTGCATCGGCGTAAGCAGGTAGACGGAGCGGACCGCTACGTTGGCGGCGATTTGTCCGGAGTCGTTGATGCCAACGGCTTCCGAGAGTGTGTCCCCGTCAGGGCTGGGAGCCAGACCGCTGAGATCGTACATCTGGCCGCCACTGTATAGGAAGGCCCTCTGCGGCGATGACGAGCACGTTGCACAAAACGTCCCAGCCACAGGACCTGAATAGCCGACGATCTGGCCTTTGCCATTGATGGCGACGGCCTCACTGCTGACCTCGCCAGGGAGCACGCCGAGACCGGTCATAACGCCATCGCTGTAAAGGAACGCCTGCGTATTCCCCGACGCGTCCGTTGCATAGCCGACGACTTGCCCGCTGTTGTTGATGGCGGTCGCCACGCTATGGACGTAGCCGGGAAGGGTGCCGAGGCCGGCCATCACGCCGCGACTGTACAGAAAGGCCTCATTGTTCCCGGAGGAATTGGTCCCATAGCCGACGATCTGCCCGCTATCGTTGATGCCGTTTGCCGCGCTCGTCGTTCCTCCGGGGAGGAATCCGAGGGCGGTCATGAGACCACCGCTGTAGAGAAACGCCCGCTCGTCTTGCCCGGAAAGGGACCGATACACGTAGCCGACGACCTGCCCACTGCTGTTGATCGCGTTGGCTATGCTCCAGTCCCCAGTGGACCCGGGAAGGTCGGGGAGATACGTCGGAAGCCCACTGCTGTACAGATAGGCATTCCCCGGGCAGTTCGCTGTCAGGCCAGGACGGCCGGCAACCTGCCCGCTGTCATTGATTGCAGCGGCGGGGCCGCCGAGAGTGAACAAAAAGCTTCCGCCGCTGTACAGAAAGCCCCCGAGGAGGGTGCAGCCGTGGAGGCCATCACTCTTTTCGCCGACCACCTGGCCACTATTGTTGATGCCCGTGGCCCAGAAGTAGTCCGACCCGACGGGCCCATAGTCCCGGATGATCGCAGTGGCATTGTAGATGTTCTGGGCCCACAGTCCGGCGGCTGTCACGATTGCGAGAATGAGCGTGCGTGTTGTTGGTGACATGATTCTGCCCTTGCCACTATAGTTCACTCCGATCAGGTCGTCAACGCCGATTTCACAGGATCAACATGCAATCGCCGTAGGAATAAAAGCGGTAATTGCTGTCGACGGCGTGGCGGTAGGCGGCGAGGACGAAGTCTCTGCCGGCCAGGGCGCAGACCAGGAGCAGCAGGCTCGAGCGGGGCAGGTGGAAATTGGTCACCATGGCTCCGGTGGTGCGGAACTCGAAGCCGGGGTATATGTAGATGTCGGTCTCCCCACTGGCGGCTCCGCGGGCGGCGCTTTCGATGGTGCGGACGCTGGTGGTCCCTACGGCGATCACTCGCGAAGCCTCGCGCATTTTGCGCGCATTATCGGCGGAGATTTCGTAAAACTCGGAGTGCAGGCGGTTCGCTTCCACCTCCGCTTCGCGAATAGGCTGGAAAGTGCCGAGTCCCACGTGCAAGGTGACGTAAGCGATTTCGGCCCCGGCGGCACGGCACCGCTCCAGGATTTCCGGCGTGAAGTGCAGGCCCGCGGTGGGCGCCGCGACCGAACCAGGCTGCGACGCGAAGACGGTCTGGTAACGCTCGCGATCGAGCGGGTCGTCACATCGGCGGATGTAAGG
>CAZBQQ010000336.1:0-2822 GCA_964493965.1 uncultured Solibacteraceae bacterium | reverse complement strand
GACGGAATGCATACCCCTACTTCCAGCTTAAGGTAATTTGGAGACGGCGACGGAGTCAGGTAAGGAGATCCGATGAGCATCGAAATGGCGCGCCGTCTTCTGCTGTGGTGCACGGCGATTAACTATGCAGTGCTGACGATCTGGTTCCTGGTGTTCGTGCTCGCGCACGGCTGGCTGAGCCGGCTGTGGGGCAGGTGGTTCCGTTTGACGGAGGAGCAGTTCGACTCTATGACGTTCGGCGTCATGGCGCTGTACAAGGTGGCGGTTCTGGTATTCAACCTGGCGCCGTGCGTGGCGTTGTATCTCGTGAGATGAGGGTCCGCGGGCTAGAGCCGGTCTTCGGGGGCAGGATCGGCTTCGGGAACCTTGTCCAGCGCGGCCAGGAAGCGTTCACGGCTACCTCGCCCGGCCATTTGCTCGACGCGGCTCCAGCCAGACAATTGCTCGGCCACCGCTGCTGCAACGACCCGTTCGACCGAAACCTGTTGCCCCGCCGCCAACTCGGCGATCTGCCGGTAGACGGCATCCGGCAATGTTACGTTGAGAGTCATGGCGCCTCTCCTAGTATCGCCAGACCGCCAGAGCATTCACGCCCGTCATGACGGGCGGGCCAGCTCCGCGAGAATCCGCCCCGCGGCTTCCTTGCCTCGGTCGCCGATTTCGCCGACGGGGCCGACGCAGCTGGGGCAGCCGGAGTCGCAGGGGCAGGCGCGGAGCAGTTCCGCCGCGTGCGCGATCAGCTTGTCCACCATCTTGAAGAGCGGCGCGCTTTGGCCGATGCCGCCGGCGTAGGAATCGTACAGATACAGGTCGGGCTGCCAGGTGGTGAGGCCGCTCGCTATGTTCTCGCCGAACGATACGCCAAGGTCGCGGGGGTCCGCCATCAGCAGGAACGCCGCCGCCGTGCGCAGGACGTTACCTAGGCCAGTCAGTCCGTTCTGCTTTTCCGTGGGACCCAGGTCAGGGAAAAGCGCCATAAAGGATTCAGGGAATGTCAGCCAAAACGCGGTGGTGTGCATTTCCTGCTCGGGCATCGAGAGGTTGCCCGCGCCCACGTTCTCGTTGGTGTAGAACTTGATCTTCTTGAAGCCGACGATCTGGCGGTTGACCCGGACGTCGCCGTGGGCCGCGCGCGCGCCGGCTAGCGGCGCGGTGTCGAGCTCCTCAAGCACCTTGACCTGCGTGTAGTCAATGGCGTCGGTGTAGTAATCGCTCTCGACGCGGCGGACGTAGGCCTTGCGCCCTTCGTAATCGAACTTCTCCACCTGGTACTGGCGCGCTTCGTGCAAGTAGATTGCCTTCTCGTGCAGGGTGGTGAGCGCGGAGGGGAAATCGACTTCCGCGATGACCTGCGGCTCGCCCGTGGTATCCACCACCACGAAGTTGTCGCTGGTGATGGAGCGCAGGCTGATGGCGTCGGCCGGGTAGGTGTCGGAGGTCCAGTGCCAGGCGCCGGCGGAGTGGTGCAGGAGGCCCAGCTCATCGAGGAAAGTGCAGAGCTCGGCCGTATCGTGGCGGCCAAACTTCTCGCCGTCGCGGATGGGCAGCTCGAAGGCCGCGCATTTCAGGTGGTTGAGGAGGATCTCGACATTGTCCGGGTTGATGTGCGCCTGCTCGGGCGAGCTGCCGAAGAAGTAGTCGGGATGCTCGATGATGTATTGGTCGAGCGGCGCGCTCGAAGCCACCAGCACCGCGGCCGAGGTCGATTGGCGGCGGCCGGAGCGGCCCGCGCGCTGCCAGGTGGAGGCGATGGTGCCTGGGTAGCCGGCCATCACCACGGCGTCGAGCGAGCCGATATCGATCCCCAGTTCGAGCGCGTTGGTGGCCACCACGCAGCGGACGTCGGCTTCCCTCAACTTGCGCTCGATCTCGCGGCGCTCACGCGGAAGGTATCCGCCGCGGTAGCCGCGCACGGCGTCCGGGCCGGCGGGCAGGCGCGAGGCGGCATCCTTCAGATAGGTGACCAGGACCTCGGTCGCCAGTCGGTTATTGGCGAACACCAGAGTCTGCAGGCGGTTCTCGAGGAACTCCAGGGCGACGCGCTTCGATTCCTGCAGGTAGCTGCGGCGGATGCCGAGGGCGCGGTTCACGTAGGGCGGGTTGTAGAAGATGAAGTACTTCTCGCCCGAGGGCGCTCCGTTGCGCGCGACTAACTCGAAGGGCTCGCCCGCCAGCGATTCGGCCAGCTCGCGCGGATTGGCGATGGTGGCGGAGGAGCAGATGAACTGCGGCTTCGAGCCGTAGAATTCGCAGATGCGCTTCACACGGCGGACGACGTTGGCCACGTGGCTGCCGTAGACTCCGCGGCAGTAGTGAAGCTCGTCGATGATGAAGTACCGCAGGTTCTCGAACAGCTTGGCCCACTTGGTGTGGTGCGGCAGGATGCCGGCGTGCAGCATGTCGGGATTGGTGAGGACGATGCTGGCGCGCTCTCGGATGGCTTTGCGCGCGTCCTGCGGGGTATCGCCGTCGTAGGTGAAGGCGCGCAGATCGGAGCCTGCGGCGTCGAGGGCCTGCTGCATTTCGTGGAGTTGGTCTTCGGCAAGGGCCTTGGTGGGGAACAGGTAGACGGCGCGGGCGCCGGGGTCGTCCATCAGGCGGTTCAGGACGGGCAGGTTGTAGCAGAGAGTCTTGCCGCTGGCCGTGGGGGTGACCACCACGGTGTTCTTTCCGGCGGCGACGAGGTCGAACGCAGCGGCCTGGTGGCTGTAGAGGCGAGTGACGCCCTGGCGCGCGAGCGCGTCGCGCAGCTTGGGGTGGACGGCGTCGGGCACCGGCGCGTAGTCGCCGGGCGCGGCGGGCTGGTAGTGGATGGCGCGGAT
>CAZBQQ010000335.1:0-2888 GCA_964493965.1 uncultured Solibacteraceae bacterium | reverse complement strand
TTGTAGTTCCCCGCCCACACGTGACAGATGGGCTTGCGCCAAAACCGCGCCTTCGCCACAATCTCCGCCGTGCCGCCGCGCCCCTGGGAAGGCAAACCGTCCCACACCGCGATCATCACATCGCTGTTCTCCGCGATATAGAAACCCGCTTTCTCGTACGCCTCGTTGCGAGTCGCCGAGGGCGTCATCGTAATCACTTCGATGGCGCGTTGCGAAAGCCAATGCCTGAACTCCTGCCGCAGTTCGGCGCCATCGAAATCGACGTGATGCTCGTCGGTGGGCCCGAAGTCGTTCTGATAATCTTCGGCCGGAACAGGCAGGACGGCGATCAGCCGCGTTGCCTCCCGCTCCAACAACTTGCGCGCCACCAGCCGGTCCGCCCCCACCGCCAGCGGCGAGAACACCGTCAGATAGCGGTTGGGAAACGCCTGCTCGATTCGCTGGATCGCTTCCTTGATGCCGCGTTCGAGCTCCGGCATCTTGGCCGGGTCAAGCCCAATGTGCCCAGTGATCCCCACCCGCAGCATCTCCCGGTGCCCCAACTGTGTCAGCCCGGTGAAGTCCGCGACGTCAACGTGCATGGCCATCAGATGCTCCGGCGGCAGACTGGAGAGTTCGAACTTACGCCGCCCCTTTAGGCCGCTCATGGTCACGATGCTCTCCATCGAGCGCGCTCCGTGATGGTACTTCGTGGTGCGCAGGAACGCGTCCAAAACGCCGTCGCCAATCTGGAATTCCTTGCCCTGCTTGAGCTGCGGCGCGTGCCGCTCCAGGAAGGCGTTGAACAGGAAAGCGCGCCGGACCGTGTAGAGCTCATCCTCTACGTTGTTGGGATCCCCATTGGGACCCTTCACGTCGATGTAGGCACGCAGCCGGCTGACGAAATCGGGCTTCTTCGCCGCTCGGTCGGCCTCGGTCGTCGTGTGCCGGAACTGCTGGAACGAACGGCAGGTCCCTCCCGCAAATACATAGATGCCGCCGCCGGTGGGATGCGTCCGTCCGCGGTCCGAGAATTGGCCGTCCTGGATCGGCGCCAGAAAGTAGCGCAGCCATCCCAGCGGCTTGTTGTCGCAGGGCGTGTCGAATTCATCCCAGAACACCAGTGGCGTTTTGCCTTGAAGCTGTAAATCGCGAATCTGGTGGAACGCGCCTGCCAACTCCTCCGGGGACTCGAACTGGGACAGGTTGAACGTCATCTGCGCGTCTTTGTCGAGTCCCAGGTCCAGCGCGACTTGTTTAATCGCGAATGATTTTCCCGCACCGGGAGGGCCGAAGACGGCAACGGCCAGGGGAGTCTCCGGCCGCTTCAGTTGCAGATACTCCTGCATGGCATTCTTGACGCTGCGCACGCCCTCGATCTCGTGCCGGTCCGCGCTGCGCCACTTGCCGATCGTTTCGATGGGAACATCAGGCAGCGCCGCCTGCGGGCCTTTGCGCGCAATGCTCCGGGCGCAATCGCTCGCGGACGCGCAGCCGCCATGGAGCAGCGCCTGATTCAAAATGGTCCATGTTCCCAAAGCGAAGCCTCCAGCGGAGTCTTCGAAAATCCCGAGGTTCCACACGCGGGCGAACTCCTTCTTTCGATCCGGTGGCGGAGAGTTGCGCTTGGCGTATGCCTCGGCAAGGCCCTCGAAGGGGAATTGGAGTTGGGCGCGCGGCGAACCATCGACGATCGCGTACCCGGCCAGGTGAAGATAGCGTGCCAGCGCGATGCCGTCCAGTGTGGCTCGCTTCCAGTCGACCTTCCCTGGCGCCACGGCCCAGGCCGCGCCCAGAGCGCCCAGCACCGCGGTGTTGTAGCCCATCATGCTGCCGCCAAGCTGCCGCTCGAAGTCGCCCTCTTGTCCGGCGCGGTCGAAGATCAACGTGTTGCCGGTCCGGCCCACCAGCAGCGCTCCAGCCGTCCCTATGGTCACGATCACCTGATGGAAAGCCAACTCGCCGGCGTCCGCGAAGGGGCAGGCCTTGCTATGGACCGCCGCCGCTACCTCTTCGAGCATCCGCTCCCAGGAGAGCGATTCGGCAACCTTGACGGCGCAGGCGCGCAGATCGCTGACGGCCGTCAGCACCGTGGTCCGATCGGCGAGGCCGAGATCCACGATTCTCTGTAGAACTGGGGAGCGTTTGCCATCCCCGTACAGCGCGAGTTTGACTAAGATGTGCTGCGGCTTGCGCCTCGAAGGTCCGCGTAGAGCCCTAGGCCAGCCGGCTGGGTGGTGCCGGAAGCCAAGCCCGCTGTCCTCGATGACCAGCAGGTCGGGGACACCCTTGGCGGCATGGCCATCGTAATCCCAGTCGCCGGCTTCATATCCCGTCCACTCGGCGATGCGGAAGCTGGATGGCTCACCCTTCTTGCCTTGCCTCTGCCAGACCGTCCAGGCGCGGGTGATAGCGCTCATGGGGCGTTCGAGCAGCGCCGCATCGAGCTTGACCCCGCGGACTGTCGCGGACTTGGATGGAATCATCGCCGCGAGCAACGGAGTGATGAGGGCGGAGCCGCCCGGCTGAACGCTCAGCCCAACCTCGGGCGCGGGCTGGTCGGGCACCCAGAAGAACGGCCCCAAGCCCGGCTCGGTTTCGTTTCGGATGGTCAGCCAATCGACCGTCGGATCCCCGCAGACCTGAATGATGTGCTTCGGCATAGCGCTCCTGAACGTGTGCAGTCAGATCAGGATACTACATGGGGGAAACAGGGAGAGCAAAAGCAACAGGCGGCGCCGCCGCGATTGAGCGCCTTTTGACTGCCGGCGCGGTCGCCGAGGTGGACACTGGCGCTGGAGCGATCAACGGCACCTCGATATTGCGGGTTGTGCGAGTCCGTGGCTATCTCCGGCCGGCGCGTGTCCAACTTCCGATAGCACGCAATCCGGGAGAGCTACTCGGTCAAG
>CAZBQQ010000334.1:0-2936 GCA_964493965.1 uncultured Solibacteraceae bacterium | reverse complement strand
GGCGTCAGCGAGGCGTTGCGGGGGTTGGGCGGCCGGAAGTCCACCGCTACCACGAAAGGCACTTCGACCACTCGCGCGGTGCTCGAGCAGTTCGGGCTGGCGGCGTATTTCGATCACCTGCAAGGCACCGACGGATTCGCTTACAAGCCGGCACCGGATGTGATCCTGGCGTCGCTCACCGCCCTGAATGCGCGTCCGGAAGAATGCCTGCTGGTGGGGGATTCACCGGCAGACATGGAGGCGGGACGGCGTGCCGGCGTCGCCATCTGCGCCGTGCGGTACGGGTACGGCGACCCTGCCCGCATCGCGCGCTTCGAGCCGGACCTGTGGGTTTCCGACCTGCGGGAGCTGCTGGGCTAAAGACTGGGCCACGGATACTCACGAATAGCAGGCAAGCCTTTTGTTTTCATTCGTGTTCATTCGTGTGCAGGCGTGGCCAGAGTTTGGGCCCTAGTGGTTTTTGGGGTTTAGCGGGGCGCCGGTGCCGAGTGCTACCGTCCGCCCCGTTTTGCGAGGAAAATGTCGCGCCGCAAACAGCAGCGCTATACAGATTAGAGGCCTTTCGGGCCTTAGAAGCAATACTGGCAAGGGATACTACCACCCTTTGGCTGCGGGTTAGCCGATGGTTAATAGCCATGGGGGGATAACCCGCCATACCACCGGGTGTTGTCTCTTGCCAACCTTTGCTTTTTCCGGTACAGTCGGGTTGGACTTCCTCCCGCGACGGGAAGGACGGTCCTGGTGTCGGTTCCGCCGCGTCCTCCGCGGTTTCCAGGGATCCGGATACCGGGCCGGGTGACTCGTTGCCGACCGGAGCGCCGCGCGCGCTTCATAAAGGAGGGTCGCATGCCGATTCTAAGGAAGCTGCAGGAATTCCTGGAACAGAACCAAGTGGTCTACACCCACACGGTTCACCCGCCGGCATACACGGCGCGGGAAGTGGCTGCGGCAGAGCACGTTCCCGCGCATGAGGTCGCTAAAACCGTTATCTTCCTGAGCGAGCACGGCTACGGGATGGCCGTCCTGGCGGGTGACACCGTGGTGGACCTGGAGCAACTGCGGCTGGACCTGGCGCTCTCGCGACTGCGTCTGGCGACCGAAGCGGAGCTGGCGGATCTGTTTCCGCCCTGCGAGCTGGGCGCGATGCCGCCCTTCGGCAACCTGTTCGGCCTGCCGGTCTACGTCGATAGCCGGTTGGCTGGGGAGGACATGATCACGTTCAACGCCGGAACGCACCGGGACGTGATCCACATGCACTTCGGCGATTTCGAGAGGCTGGCTCAGCCGTCGGTGGTGGCGTTCTCGCGAAGAGCCAGGGCGACGGCGTAGGGAGGCGGCGCGATCATTCGCCTCCCACTCTGGCCCAGGTGGCACCGATGACTTTCCCCTGGTGGCGGCCGGCGGTGTCGCGCACCACGTCTCCCTGGCCCTCGTCCAGGAGAAACTCCGCCGCCAGGCCTTGCCGGGGAACATCGCCGGTTCCGTGAAACCGCTGGATCTCCTCCGGCCGGAGCGCACGATTCCAGATGCGCACCTGTGCGAGGCCGCCCTCGAAGAAGCTCCTGAAATCGCGCGTGCCCAGGCGCAACGGGGCTTTGCCGCGACCGGGCTGAATTCGCTCGCTATGGGCCTGGCACCCGCCCGCCGTGGGCTCGTCGTATTCGTCGCATCGCATGTACTCGCCGTCGCGGTAGATCGCGGTGATGCCTCGGCCGGCCACGGCGGTCACCTGGATCCACGCTCCCGGACGAACCGGCTGCTGGAAGTAACTGCCCTCCCCGAATCCGCCATCGAGGTTGAAAAGATAAAAGCTGATCCGATTCGGACGCGGCGGCCGCTCCCGATTGGTGAGGCTGTACATCCGCAAGGCCCACTCGTGCTGGCCCCGCTCGCCCTTGCCCATCCAATACACATAACCGGAGCCTTCGGTTGCGTTGAACTCGAGCGTCTCGGGCCTGAGCCATGCGGAGACGGTGAGGCCGTCGGGACCGAAACTGAGGTCGGGCGCGCTAGGGATCTCCGCGTACTGGCCTGCGCCGGAGAAGTGAAGGCAGAACTTGCCGGACGGACGATCAGCGGCCCCGAGGCGGCCGCAAAATAGTGCAGCAAGGCAGCAAAGAAAAGCTGACCGCATGGCCCCTCCTTCGATCCCATCATACTGTGGCTGCGTTGTGCCGCCGACGGCGGGGCTCACGCGTCACCGGAGTGACGGGCGCTACGCCGCAGCGTCGGATCGGACCACCGAGACCTTGACGCGATAACCCAAGGCGGCAAGGATGCGGATCAGAAGGTCACTCGACACATGCTGTAGATCATCGTTCAGGATCGCAGTGACCCTGGTTCGTGAGGTGCCTGCGCGCCTGGCGATGTCCGCGTGAGTGATCTTTCGTCGTCTCACTACTTCCTTCAGCCGTTGCAGCAGGACATGTTGAACCTGCCACTCCTTGGCCTCGACAGCGGCGAGTCCCAGGGCGCCAGCCAGTTCCTCTGGCGTTTTTGCAACGATCGGCTTTAGTTTAGGCATCGAGAAGCTCCTTCAGGCGTCTCCTGGCGACCTCGATTTCCAGAGGAGGTGTCCTCTGTGTCTTCTTCACGAAGGCGTGAAAGACAAGAACACCCTGCGAGGAGGCGGTGTAGTAAAACGCGCGAAAGCTGCCATCCTCCCCCTTCACCCGAAGTTCCGAGACTCCGGCCGCGACTCCCAGCATGGGCCTGGAATTGGGCATGCCGAGCGTCTCTCCGCTCTGCAGACGAAAGAGACCCCTCCCCAGACGAACACGTATCTCTTTCGGAAACCGCCGTATCACATCCCGCGCCTTCGGGTGGAGGATAATCGGCCGCACGAACGGATTGTATCAAATGTGGGACATGGATTGCGTCGCGAATCAATTGCCGGCGTCCTCCGCCTCAGTGTCGGCGCATTTTTGCGGCGCTTG
>CAZBQQ010000333.1:0-2945 GCA_964493965.1 uncultured Solibacteraceae bacterium | reverse complement strand
TACTTCGATCGGATGGTTCGCAGAGACCGTGAATTCGACAGCATCCGGCGCTACATCGAGTGGAATCCGTGAAAGCGGCCCTCGTGACGAACCCCGAAGAATTCCCTTGGTCCAGTGCGTGGCGGGGCTGAAGCCCCACGCGGGCTGAAGCCCGCCCTCCAGAGTCGGCTTAGCGCGTTACAGCGGCCAGCCCAAGCCGGTCCGCTTCTGCTGGGTCTGGTCGGGTGCGACCGGCACGATGGGCATGGGAGGCGCCGCGTGGCTGAAATCGAGCTCGCCCGGGTCGAACGTCAGCGGCCGGTCGAGCACCATCTCCATCGTCGTGCCTCTCGATAGCACGGCGTCCGGCCCGCGGCTCAACAGGACCGACATCAGACCCACCGCGGCGCCACTCACGCTGCCGATCGCAAGGCCCGTCAGCGGGTGTCCCGTGACGCCGCCCGCTATCGCGCCAATCCCTGCGCCGGCAGCAGCGGTTTCGCCTACCGTACGCGCCTCGCCGCCCTTATTGCTCTCCGCCTTGACCTTGCCCTCGGACCGGTCTATCTCCGCGCTGGAGTCGCCCTCGAGGCCTCCGAGGCGCGCGCGGAAGTCGCGTGTAACCCCGTTGGGCAGGGTCAGCGAATCGAACCGCAGGTAGATCTCGCCGCGGCGGTCCTTGCTGCGTCCGGGCCGGTGGACAAACGTCAGCGTTCCCTCGACATAGCTGCCCGGCGGAATGACCATCCGGTTGTCAGCCATGATCGGGTAAGACGTCTGCAGATAGATCCGGTCGCCCTCCACCGAGTGCTTGGTGCTGACGCCGTTGATCAGGGTCAGCAGCACGCGCGTTCCTGCCGGGATCGTCGGCCCCGCGGGCCTGGCATCGGCGGACTTGGAATCGTCCAGCTTGCGCCAGCCGGGCGCGTTCGCGCCAGCTTCCGGCGCCTGAGTCTGGGCAGTCTGGGCTACCGCAATCGAGGCCGCCCCCAACACCATCAAGCCGAGAACGCCGCTCCGTAACCGCATAGGCTCCCCCTCAACATTGTAAGTCTCCCAGCGCCTTCATCTGGTTAAACGCGGCGGCGGCGAAATCAGTTGCGGGCTATTGTGCTGGAAGGAACGTGCCAGGGGGGCTGACCCGGTCGCCCAGGACGATCCGGACTTCGGGGTTCCGCCCCACCCCGGCGGGCAAATGAAAGTTGACCTCGACCACCCCCACGCATTCCGCCGTGGCGCCCACGTAGTCGCTCGCGGCTAGCGTCACTGCCTGCCCATCGAGCAGTACCGAGAACTCCGCCAGCCGCGCGATCGGATCCGGAGGCGACGGCCGGTTGAAGTCTCCGAATGCCCGTGTAAACGGCCCCAGCCCCGTGGCGTAGAGCTTCACCGCCTCACCGGCACGCGCTGGCGATTGCGCCGTCACGCGGCTCCCGTCCGAGTGGATCGCGATGGCAGTCGTCACGTCCAGGTCGAGGAAAAGCGCGGGCGCCGAATCGTGCATCGCGAGCGTCACTTTGGGACCGGCCCGGCCATTGTTCACCAGCTGCAAGGTGGCCGTCTGGCCGACGAGGTCGGTAGGGATCACCAGGTTCACCTGGTGCGGAGAAACATAGGACACGAAGGCCGGCTCCGATCCGTTCAACAGCACCCGCACTCCACCGAATGAGCCATCTGAGCCTTCGGAGCCCGGCGTGGCGCTGGCCGTGATGCCGTCACTGAGATTCCAGCCGAAGATACTGGCGAAAGTGTTGGGACCAAGCCATCCGGTTGCATAGCTCGCCGAGTTCACTACGCTAACGGTGGAGTAGCAGGGCATGTTGATCACGCAGGCGGCGGTGTCGGCCCTGACTGAGAAGACCGAAACAATCGCCGCCAGCGCGCAGCGCGAGAAGACCGTCATGATTTTCTAGCGGAGTAGTGCGCTACCGTGGGCCTTTGTCTCGCCTCTACGGTACTAGCGCTTTGCGCGCCAGCGTACTCAAGGGCAGCGCGGCGAGCCCGTCTTCAGCCACCCACACGAATCCGCGCGGAACCCGTTTGATTTCGGCGCGAATCACGGTGGCCACGTAGCGGCGGTTCATGATTGTATGACGAACGTGTCGCAAAACCTCGTACCGGTACGCATGGGACAGTTGCGCTGTTACTGGTAGTTCCCAAAAGCCCGCCATGGGGCCGGAGTCCGTGGGCCGTTGCCACATCAGGCACCGGCCGCGGCGGCGGATCAGCAGCAGCTCCAGCTCGATGACGACGGTTTTTACGCGGGGCGCCTTGACCGGCAGCCGCTCCGCGATGCCCTGGCGCCGGGCCTCGCACATCGTTGCCACCGGGCACTCGGTACAGCGCGGGCTCCGTGGCAGGCAGACCGTTGCGCCCAGCTCCATCAGGGCCTGGTTGTAGTCGCCGGGACGGCTGCGGTCCAACAATCGATCGGCCAGCGCGCGCAGCCGCTCTTTGGCGGCGGCCGAAGCCACCGACGCTTCTTCCGCCGAAACCCGCGCCAGCACTCGGATCACGTTCCCATCGAGAACCGCGTGCGGCAGGCCAAACGCGATGCTGGCTATGGCTGCGGCCGTGTACTCGCCGATCCCGGGCAGCGCTCGGATGGCCTCGTAGTCGCGCGGGAATCCACCAGCCGCAATCTCTTTGGCGGCCCTGTGCAGGTTGCGTGCGCGGGAGTAGTAGCCCAGGCCGGCCCACGCGGCCAGAACCTCCGATTCCCGAGCCGCCGCCAGCGCGGCGACATTCGGGAAGCGCTGGAGGAAGCGTTCGAAGTACGGCACCGCCGCCGCCACGCGCGTCTGCTGCAGCATGATCTCCGACAGCCAGACGGAATAGGGATCCTGTGTGCGCCGCCACGGCAGGTCCCGCTTTGCGGAGTCATACCAGCGCAAGATCCGCGCCCCGAAGCTGAGATTCCGCCGCGCCACGCTAAAATGAAATGATAGCGGTTGAGCGTCCATAGC
>CAZBQQ010000332.1:0-2965 GCA_964493965.1 uncultured Solibacteraceae bacterium | reverse complement strand
GCAGGAGTTGCACCTCGCAACCTGCGGGAAGCGACGTTTAGCCTTGTTTTTCCGATACATAACGCCTTGGTCCCCGACTTGCTTCGCGAGTGGGATGACCGAGCGGCCGCTCCGGGCCATGGTGTGCCGGATCGCAGCGCTCCCCTTGCCGAGCGTAGAGGGGGAGGCGGCGGCCAAGTAAACAGTCGGAAGGGCACGGATGAAAAAGCGCAGCCAACGGGAATCGTTGGCTTGGCACTCGATCCCAGACGGGATACCAAAACGGGAGTCCCGGCGGGACAGGCTGCGACTTCCCCCAATCTTGCAGAAAACTTGGAGGTTCTCACATGCGTATTGACCTTTACACGAAGGTGATCTTGACGGTCATCGCTGTTTTTCTTGCGGTGATCGTATTACAACCGATGTTTCAACCCCACGCCGTCAGGGCGGACGGCAACTTCGGGCACATCCAATTCTCGTACAGCGGCGGCAACCACGCGTTCTTCGACACGCAGAGCGGCGACGTTTGGGAATATGGCGACCACGGCAACTTCCGCAACCACTACAGAATCAATGAATTCGGTAAGGATCACAGGCGTTAAGAGGAGTGGGGCCGGGAGCCCGAGGCGCCCGGCCCCGTAGTTGTCCGTTGCCGCGCTGTTGTGAGTCTGTCCCGCGCGAAGCCGTGCCTCCTGTAGCTCCCTGTTGTGCCAGTCGCGCAACACATTCCACTGAACTTGGAATTGCCTGTCCACGCGAGACATGAGCTCTTTGTGTCGAGCGGCTTCCATAACGGTATCTTCCACCCAGTCGCCAAACCGCGGAGATGGATGCTCGGATGAGCTAAGGCCGTGGCCGCAGGTCGGCGGAAAAGGGTGAAAAAGAGCGGGAACACCGGGCGGGCGCGGAACGTATCAGATCACAATATGACCCTCGCACAGAAGCGCGCAGGTGTGGACCTCCGGGTGTGGCCCGGCGTTGTTGCGGTTATCCTGCAATGGTTCTTATGGGTTGGCCTGCAGAGAATCGTCCCGGGGAGCGCGATCATCGGAATGATGGGCGCGATTCTGGGCTGCGGATCGGCCGTGCTGCTATGGTGGGCGTTCTTCAGCCGGGTGCCGCACCTCGAGCGGTGGGGCGCACTCGTGCTGATGATAGCCGCAGTGGCGGGATCGCGGCGTTTTCTCGACAGCTCCATTGCGACGGCGGGAATGGGGGCGTTGTACTACTTCTATGTCGTGCCGGTTCTGGGTATCGCGTTGGTGGGGTGGGCGGTGGCCTGCGGCCGGCTGGCGGCCGGACCGCGACGGCTGGCGCTGGTCGCGGCGATCCTGGCAGCCTGCGGCGTGTTCGCGTGCCTGCGCACGGAGGGCGTGACGGGCGGGTTCAAATCGCAGTTCGCATGGCGGTGGGCGAAGACCTCCGAGCAGAAACTGTTGGATCGGGCGGCCGCAGAACCGGCGACTGTCCCATCCTCGGTGGCCACCGCTCGGGCGGGCAGCGACTGGCCCGGATTTCGCGGACCGAATCGCGATGCCATAGCCACCGGCGTCCGGATCAAGACCGACTGGACCGCCACTCCTCCGAAGGAACTGTGGCGCCGGGCGGTGGGACCGGGCTGGTCGTCCGTTGCAGTCCGTGGCGGCCTGCTCTACACGCAGGAGCAACGCGGTGAGGTCGAAGTGGTCGCCTGTTACGACCTGAACACCGGCAAGCCGGTGTGGACTCATCGTGACGCCACTCGCTTCTACGAGTCCAATGGCGGCGCCGGTCCTCGCGGGACTCCGGCCATCCACGAAGGCCGCGTCTACGCGCTGGGCGCGACGGGGATCCTGAACGCGCTTGATGCCGCGAGCGGCGCGCTCCTATGGACACGCAACGCGGCGGCCGACACTGGCGCCAAGACTCCGGGTTGGGGCTTCGCGGGATCGCCGCTGGTGTTTGGTGACGCCGTGATTGTCGCGGCCTCCGGCAGGATGGCCGCCTACAGCCTCGCCAACGGCGATCCGCGCTGGCTCGGCCCGAAGGGTGACGAGGGCTACAGTTCCCCGCACCTGGCGACCATCGGCGGAGTGACGCAGGTCTTGCTGTTGAGCGGCGGCGGCGTCGCGAGCGTCGCGCCGGCCGACGGCAAGGTGCTCTGGAACCACGCGTGGAAGGGCTTCGCCAGCCTGCAGCCCACGGTGACCGCGGACGGCGGCGTTCTGATTTCCACCGCCTCCGCGGGAGGGGGAGTCGGCACGCGGCGCCTGGCGGTGGCGCAGGGACCGGGCGGATGGACGGCCAAGGAGGTATGGACGTCGAGCGGCCTGAAGCCGTACTTCAATGACATGGTCGTTCACGATGGCTATGCGTATGGCTATGACAACGGCATTCTTTCTTGTATCGACCTCCGCGACGGCGCTCGCAAGTGGAAGGGGGGACGCTACGGCTTCGGACAGCTGGTCCTGCTCGCCGACCAGGGCTTGCTGTTGGTGGTGTCGGAGGAGGGCGAACTGGCTCTGGTGGCGGCGACGCCCGGCCAGTTCACCGAGCTCGCGCGGTTCCCGGCGATGAACGACAAGACGTGGAACCACCCGGTGGTGGCCGGCGACATTCTGGTGGTGCGCAACGGGCGGGAGATGGTGGCGTTCCGGCTGCCGCTGGCGGGGGCCTGAGCGACGGGGCGCTATCATGCAAGAACGGCCTCGACACGAGTGTCGAGGCGGCAGGGAGGAGTGCCCAATGCTACTTAGTTATCCCGGATGCGGACGGCCGGAGTGGGGCGGCTCTCCAGAGCTGCGCCGGACGTCCACGTCCGGCTTGCTTCGTTTCAGGAAGTTGGACGGAGGCGGGTCTGGAGACCCGCTGCAGGACTGGAGTCCTGCCCCACGGCGAAAACTATGTGGCATTGGGCAGGAGTGCCTGCGCCACGAAAAACAATGAAACCGATAATGCTCGTAGTGTTCGCCGTTGGCTGCTGCATCGTTCTTGCCTCCGACCCCGC
>CAZBQQ010000331.1:0-2981 GCA_964493965.1 uncultured Solibacteraceae bacterium | reverse complement strand
CGGTACCGCACATCGCTCTTCAGAACCCGCTCGTACGCCTCGTTCACCTTCTGAATCGGGATCGTCTCGATGTCCGACACGATGCCGTGCTGCCCGCAGAAGTCCAGCATCTCCTGAGTCTCCCGGATCCCGCCGATCATCGAGCCCGCCAGGCTGCGCCGCCGCGACACCAGCGGATAAGCCCCCAGCGGTACCTGCTTCTCGGGAATACCCACCACCACCATCGAGCCGTCCACCCTGAGCAGACTCAGGTACTGGTTCCAATCCATCTCGGCCGACACCGTGTTGACGATAAGATCGAAGTGCCCCTGCAGCTTCTTGAATGTCTCGGCGTCCGACGTCGCATGGAAGTCGTCGGCGCCCAGCCGCTTCGCATCCTCGCACTTGCGCATCGAGTGGCTCAGCACCGTGACCTCGGAGCCCATGGCGTGGGCTAGCTTGACGCCCATGTGCCCGAGTCCGCCCAGCCCGATGATCGCCACTTTCGTGCCAGCCCCAGCGTGCCAGTGCATCAGCGGAGAGTACAACGTGATCCCCGCGCACAGCAGCGGCGCGCACGCATCGAGCGGCAGGTCGCCCGGCATCCGCAGAACGTAATCTTCGTCGACCACGATCCTCTCGGAATACCCGCCCATCGTCGGGGTGCCGTCATGTTCCCGTGAGTTGTAGGTGAACACCGTGCCCGGGCAGTACTGCTCGATCCCCTCGCGGCATTCGGCGCAGGTGCGGCACGAGTCCACAAAGCAGCCGACCCCGACCTTGTCGCCGACTTTGTATTTGGTGACCCCTCTCCCGACCGCCGCAACCGTGCCGGCGATTTCGTGACCCGGAACCATGGGGAAGATCGAGCCGCCCCACTCGTCGCGGGCCTGGTGTATGTCGGAATGGCAGATGCCGCAGTAAAGGATGTCGATCACGACATCGCGCTCGCGCGGATCGCGCCGTTCGAACGAATACGGCCCCAGCGGCGCCTTGGACGCGCTGGCCGCGTAGGCCTTGGTCTTAAGCATGGATGAGTTCCTCCGGATCAGGATTGCGGTTCCACCACGACGGCCGTGCCGTAGGCCAGAACCTCGGTGACGCCTTGCATGACCTCGGTGGCGTCATAGCGCGCGCCGACCACGCCGTTGGCGCCAAGCTCGGCCGCGTGGGCGAGCATGAACTCGAACGCCTCGCCGCGTGTCTTCTCGCAAAGTTGCGTCAGCAGCGTGATGTTGCCGCCGACGATGGTCTGCAGGCTGGCGCCGAGCGTCCCCAGCAGAGAGCGTGAGCGGACGGTAATGCCGCGCACCACGCCGAGCGTCCGCACGATGCGGTAGCCGTCCAGCGTAAACGCGGTCGTAACCATGTTGTGAGCTACTGGAATCGCCATACCAGAAGCATAGCGCGATGAGGCGTGGCGCAGCCTCTCAGGCTGCCGTCTCGGCACTCGTGCCGAGACCTCCTGCCTCCTCACCTCGCTCTTCGCCCGCCGATCACCCGGATGTTGCTGCGTGCCTCCGAGGGAGCGAACGCCGCCTCGACGATCTCGCGCTGCTCCTGCTCGTGCCGCCGGTGCGATCCGGTAGCGGTCGCCGCGCTCGCCGGCCGCCCCACGTAGCCCAGAACCCGCCGCGTCTGTGCGATCAGAGGCTGCACCTGCTCGTGCATGAATCGCCATGGGCCCATGTTCTGCGGCTCCTCCTGTACCCAGAAGACCTCCGCGGTGAGCGGATAGCGCAGCAGCACGTCCTGCACCTCGGCGTAATTGAACGGGTAGAGCTGCTCGATGCGCACCAGCGCGACGTCGCTCGCGAGCTTCGCCTCGCGCTCCGCCGCGAGGTCGTAGTACACCTTGCCGCTCGAGAGCAGAATGCGCCTGACGTGCTCGGCCTCGAGCGGCCCGGTCTCGGCCAGAACCTCGCGGAAGCCGCCGCCCGCCAGATCGTCCACCCTCGAGACCGCGCGCGCGTGGCGCAGCAGGCTCTTGGGCGTGAAGATGACCAGCGGTTTGCGCATCCCGCGCCGGTCCCGTCCGCCGAACATCTGCCTGCGGAGCAGGTGGAAATACTGCGCCGGAGTCGAGGGGTTGCACACCTGCAGGTTGTCCTCGGCCGCCAGTTGCAGAAAGCGCTCGATGCGCGCGCTGGAGTGGTCCGGCCCCTGCCCCTCGTATCCGTGCGGCAGCAGCAAAACCAGCCCGCTCGGCTGGCCCCACTTCGCCTCCGACCCGGCAATGAACTCGTCGATGACGCCCTGCGCGTTGTTGGCGAAGTCGCCGAACTGCGCCTCCCAAAGGGTGAGCGTGAGCGGATCGCCGATCGAATAGCCGTACTCGAATCCGAGCACCGCTTCTTCGCTCAACTGGGAATCGTAGACATCGAAGCGCGCCTGGTCGGGCGCGATCTGCCGCAGAGGGCAAAACTCGTGGCCGTCCTCGTAATCGTAAAAGACCGCGTGCCGTTGCGTGAAGGTGCCGCGCGCCGAGTCCTGCCCGCTCAGCCGCACCGGCGTGCCTTCGATCACCAGGCTGCCGAACGCCATCGCCTCGGCCATAGCCCAATCGATCGGCCCGCCCTTGGCGAACGCGTCGCGCCGCCGATCCACGAAGCCTCGCAGCTTGGGATGCACGTGAAAGTCCGCCGGAAACCGCGTGAGGCCGTTGACGACGCGTTCGAGCGTGGCGCGATCCACGGCCGTGTTCGGCGCCGGCGCGTTCTCTTCGGCCGGAGCCGGCGTCAGCTCCTGGACCTCGAATCTATCCTCGCCCTTCTGCGCCTCCTCGAAGTTCTGCGCGAGCCACCCGGCGGCACGCTTCCGCACGGCTTCGACATCGCCCTTTGCCACCAGGCCCTCGCGCAACAGGCGCTCCGAGTACAGCACCGCCACCGACGGATGCGCGCGAATCTTCTTGTAGAGGATGGGCTGCGTGTAGCTGGGATCGTCCGCCTCATTATGGCCGTGGCGCCGGTAGCAGAACATGTCGATGACCACGTCCTTCG
>CAZBQQ010000330.1:0-2982 GCA_964493965.1 uncultured Solibacteraceae bacterium | reverse complement strand
ATGTTCGCCTGCAGGTCGGCCAGGTCCGCGGTAACCCGGAGGCGGAAGACCTCCTCGCCGCCGCCGTGGGAAATGCGGGAGATGCTGCCGGACGCCGTGATCGCGACCGGCTGGTTGTCAATCTCGAACGAGGTTCGGACGGGTAGGATCGTCAGGATCAATTCCTGCGCCGCGACGGGCGCGACGGCGAGGGTCAAGGCGAGAATGCCGGTGTAGGTTGCATGCCCCATTGGTAGAGAAGACGCTGCTCGGGACCCCTGAGGTTTCAGAAGGCTGCCATACTGGAGCAACGGGAACCACGACGAATCCTCCGGCAACCCCCCCTGGCCCTGGATGCGTGCGTTCGGGGCATTGCGCGATCTCCACCGTGAGACCCTGCGAGTCGAGCGCTTGATCGAGGAAGAGTTCGAGCGCATCGACGAAGAGGACTGGCGGTGAGTTCCGCTTAGTGGCAGAGGCAGACGCGGTCGGTGGTGGTGCCCAAGTTGCCAGCTAGGTATAGTGCCACGGCATCTTCAATGGAATGCTGGGAGGCGGCGACTACTGGTTTGATTCCGTGTGCTGCCAGCGATTGCGCGGCGCCCTCGCCGATGCCGCCGCAGAGAACGGCGTCGCAGCCCTGCAGGATATCCACAAAGCTGGCGTGATTCCCGCAGGCGTCCGTCTTCCGCTCGCGGGTCGTGGTGGAGACAACCAAGCCGTCTTCGGCTTTCAAGACAATGAACGCCGAACTGCGGGCGAGGTGGTCCGCCACCGAGACGCGGTCCGTGGTGGCAACGGCGATAACGACTGACTGCATCTCTCTATTGTCCCTCACACCTGCAGCACGTCGTCGTCCTTCGCCGCCAACGAATAGAGCACCGGCGAGAGGAACACCGACAGCAGCAGGCGCGAGATCAAACCGCCTACGATCACGATGGCGAAGGGCTTCTGCGAATCGCTGCCGATGCCGGTGGACATGGCCGCGGGGAGCAGGCCGAAGCAGGCCACCAGCGCCGTCATGATGATGGGACGCAGGCGCAGCAGCGAGGCCGCGTGCGTGGCCTCGGCGATGTCCCGGCCCTCCAGGCGCAGCTTGTTGATGAACGAATACAGGATCACGCTGGTCTGCACCGCCACGCCCATCAGCGCGACAAAGCCCAGCCCCGAGGACACGCTGAAGTTCGTCCCCGTCAGCTTCATCGCCAGCAGGCCGCCCACCGGGAAGGTCATCAGCACCCCGAGCACGGTAATGACCGGGAACTTGAGATTGCCGTAGAGCGCGAACAGGATCAGCATCATCAGAACGATCGTCAACGGAAGGATGACCGCCATCTGCGTACGCGCCGCCAGGTATTCCTTGTACTCGCCGCCCCAGTCGAACTGGTAGCCGATGGGCAGCTTCACCGCGCGGGCCACCACGCGGCGGGCCTCGCCGACGGCGCTCGCCAGGTCGCGCCCTTCCACGCTGAACTGAATCCCGATGTACCGCGAGTTCGATTCGCGGTATATGAACGACGCGCCGTTCTCCACCTTCACCGAGGCGAACTGGCTCAGCGGCAGGTTCTGTCCGTCCGGCGTGGCGATCAGCAGGTTCTCGATGGCCTGCTGGTCGCTGCGATACTTCTCGTCCATGCGCACCACCAGGTCGAACTGCTCTTCGCCCTGGATCACCTGCGTGGCCGCCTTGCCGCCCAGCGCCGCCTCCACCAGCGTGTTGATATCGGCGACGTTCAGGCCATAGCGCGCGATCTTCTCGCGGTCCGGCACGATGGTGAGGCTGGGCTGTCCCAGTTCCTGCACGATGACGATGTGCGTGATGCCGGGCACCTGCGACATCGCGCGGCGGACCTGCCGCGCCTTCTCCTCGAGCACGCTGAGGTCGGTGCCGAAGATCTTCACCGCCAGCGAGCTCTTCAGACCGGTCTCCGCCTCGTCCACCGCATCCTCGGCCGGCTGCGTGTAGTTGAAGATCACGCCGGGGAAGGAGGCCAGCTTCTGGTGGATCGCCTCGATCAGATCCGGCTTGCTGCGGATGGAGCCCTGCCACGCGGCATCGCGATACGGCTTGAGCCCGACGTAAAACTCGTTGTTGAAGAACCCGGTGGGATCGGTTCCGTCATCCGGGCGCGCCAGCTCGTTGCCGACCACGGTGACCTGCGGAAAGCTCCGCAGGATGTCCCGGATCTGGGGCGAGAGCTTGGCCGCCTCTTCGAAGGAGATGGTGTAGGGCGTGGTGGCGCGGACCCACAGGGCGCCCTCGTCGAGATGCGGCATGAACTCGGCGCCGATCGAAGGAATCAGCGCGAGCGCCGCGGCCAGCACTCCCAGGCACACCACGACGGTGGCCCAGCGGAAGCGCAAGCAGATGTCCAGAAGCCACCCGTAGGCCGAGCGGACGGCCTCGTAGGCCCGAACCCTCGGCTCATGCACGTGCCGCATGAAGAAGGCGCACAGGACCGGAAGCAGCGTCAGCGTGCAGACCAGCGCGCCCAGCAGGGCAAAGGCCATGGTGTCGGCCATCGGCTCGAACAGGCGGCGCGACGGCCCGGTGAGGGCGTAGATGGGCAGGTATCCGGCGATGATGACCGCAATGGCGTAGAAGATTGGCCGCTCCACGTCGTGGGCCGCGGCGCGGATCACGGCGATGACGCTGTACTCCTGACCCTCGCGCTCGGCCAGCTCCCGGAAGATGTTCTCGACCATCACCACCGCGCCGTCGACGATGATGCCGAAGTCGATCGCTCCGATGGAAAGCAGATTCGCGGGAATGTGCCGCCAGTCCAGGCAGATGAACGAGAAGAGCAGGGCGAAAGGAATGGTGGCCGCCACGATCAGGGCGGTGCGCACGCTGAACAGGAATAGCCCCAGGATGATCAGCACCAGCACCATTCCGCGAAGCAGGTTGGCCTCGACGGTGCGCGTGGTTTCATCGATGAGGCCGCTGCGGTCGTAGAACGGAACGATCTTGACGTCGGGCGGCAGCACGTGGCGGTTGAGGTC
>CAZBQQ010000329.1:0-2997 GCA_964493965.1 uncultured Solibacteraceae bacterium | reverse complement strand
GGCGGAGTGGCGGGCGACGATACGCACGGGCACGTGGATGACATCTGCCGTTTCGTGAACCCCCGGACCGTGGTGCTCATCCGCGAAGACGACCCCCACGACGTCAACTACCGGCCGCTGGCCGAGAACTGGGAACGCATCCGCGATTTGCAGTTGGAGGACGGCTCTAAGCCCGAGGTCGTGGCGCTCCCGACGCCGGCGCCGCTCTTCTTCGATGGCGACCGTCTGCCGGCGAGCTACGCCAACTTCTACTTTTCGAACGCTGCCGTTATTGTTCCGACTTTCAACGACCCCAACGACCGAAGAGCCCTCGGCATCCTCGCCGAACTGATCCCGGACCGTCCCGTGGTCGGCATACACGCGGTGGACCTGGTGCTCGGCTTCGGTACCCTGCACTGCCTGAGCCAGCAGCAACCCGTCTCCGGGCCGCGGCCGTGACGGAGCGGCTGATGAGCAAACGCCTTTGGCGCTTTGCCGCGCTCTTCATCGCCGCCTACGGCCTCATCATCGTCGTTGTCGCCAGCAGACTCTCGCTCTGGGTGGATGAGGTGATTCAGCTGCTGGTCACCCGCGGCCCTTCCAGCCTGGGACAACTGCTGCGAGGAGTCGCGGGCAATCCAGCCGGCGTGCCCCTGGGCTATTGGAGCCAGCACCTCGTCATCCAGGCGCTTGGTTTCTCGTACCTCGTCGCGCGACTTCCTTCGGTGGTCTTCAGTCTTCTGGCCTGCGGCGGCATGCTGGTCATCGCCCGGCAGCTCCAGCTCAGGGCCGCCATTCTGGCACCCGTTCTGTTCGCCCTGATGCCGCTGCAATTCCGTTACGCGGCCGAGGGCCGTCCCTATTCGCAGGCGCTGGCGTTGAGCGCCGGCGCAACGTGCGCCTTCCTGTGGCTATGCGCCAGACCCGGCCTGCGGGCCGCCGCGGCCTATGCCCTGCTGCTTGCCGCCGGCATCTACACGCAGCCCTTCGTCCTCTTCATTGGCGCCTCGCACTTGGTGTGGTGTGTGTTCTCGCTGGAACGCGCCCGGCGCATGCCGATCCTGATTCGCGCGCTGGCGGCAAACGCCGTGGCGGCCGTCCTGTTTCTACCCTGGTTGGTCTTCGCAGCTCCGATATCGAGAGACAGCGTCCAACGGCAGGGATACGAGTTCCGGCCGGCGTTCTCGATTCTCAGCATCACGTTCCGGGAGGTGTGCGGGCATTACGCGATCGTCGCGCTGCTGGTGCTCGCCTGCATCTATGCACTCCGCATGCCGGACACGGTTCGCGGCACGCGCCGTTTTCTGTGGATCTCGATCCTTCTGCCGATCGCCGGCGCCGTGATCGGGGACGCCATTGGTAGTTACTTCTTCGCCGCGCGCCAGATCATTTTCATCATTCCGGGAATGGCGCTGCTCGCAACCGAGGGGTGCGGCCGGCTGATCGAGAAGCGTGCGCGGCTGGGCCTCGCGCTCACGGCGTTACTAGTGACCGCGATGGCCGTGCAAGACGCCCGCGCGCTCACCAGGCCTCGCGAGGATTGGGCGCTAGCCTCCCAGGCGCTCAGAGCCCAGGCGGGCAGCGACGGCTGCGTCATGACGGCGCCCCAGGACTGGGACTGGCTATACCGATTCTTGGCGCCGGCGCCGGCGTCCTGGTTTTGCGGCGTGGATCCCGGGCAAGCAAGGCGGGTCGTCTTGGCCATCACTCCCTATACTTCGCCGCAGCAGCTCTCGCAAGTCGAGAGTCGTCTCGAAGCGTTGGGATTCTCGCCGCTGCCGGGCACCGAGAGCACGGGCGGAACCCGCATCCGCGTGTTCCGACGGAAGTGATAGAAGGCTGGTCGGGCCGCCGAGATTTGAACTCGTGTATGATCCCAATTAGGGCGAAACGCGGGCTGGCTCCCGTTCAGCAGGTCGCGGCGCCGGTTATAGAAAATGAGGCGAGCATCCGAGGTGGGAGCCGGCGCATGAAAGAAGTCGACTTGCTGATACGGGGCATAATCGTCGGACTGATGATTGCGATTCCCGTGGGACCGGTGAACATCTTGTGCATTCACCGGACGCTCGAATCGGGATGGAAGTCGGGCGTGATTTCCGGCCTCGGAGCGGCAGCGGCCGATATGCTGTACGGCGGCATTGCAGGCTTCAGCATCACACTCGTGGTCCGGTTTCTTGTACAGGAACTGTTCTGGATTCGCCTGTTCGGCGGCATTCTGCTGGTCGCTATCGGCATCTCATACTTCTTCAAGCGGCCCCAGTCGCTGGACGCGCAAAAGCAAGACCGAGCGAGCGCGTACTCGGACTTGAGGTCGACATTTCTCTTGACCCTCACGAATCCGACGACGGTGCTGTCGTTTCTCGCCCTCCTGGCGGCGCTCGGCATGGGCGATCCGAGGCGGTGGTGGTTGACCGTGTTTATCGTGGGCGGGATCTTCTGCGGTTCGATGGCGTGGTGGATTGTGCTGAGCAGCATCGTGAACCACTTCCGCGATCGGTTCAGCGACCACACCCTACTCTTGATGAACCGCTTCGCCGGGCTGGCGATCGGAGGGTTCGGCGTAGCCGCATTCGTCCTTAGCCGCTCTCGGCCGTGACCCTGGTCCTGCTTTCGCCGGGCTCCATGCCGCCGCTCCTGCCCGCGTGCCTCGTCCCCGGCGCCTGGGCGCCTGCGGGTGCGCATCCACGTTGGCGCGTTCACCGGCCCCGGTGGCGGCGCAAGTCCATGCGCAAGCCGGCTGGAGCGCAATTGGCGGCGACCGGAAGGCCCTCCTTGCAACCGCCTCCCATGGAGGTACCCTTAAGCAGATACCCCAGGTGCCGACCTGTTAGCTGGGATGGAGGGTGCAGTATGTCAGCGAACAAACACGATCCCGACGTCCCCGAAGAGGCCGACCACACGTTGGACGTCGTCACCGAGGTTCGGCGCGAAGAGGCTCTGCTCAAGACCGGTGCCTTGCAGAACGCGATTTTCAACAGCGCCAACTTCTCCAGCATTGCCACCGACGAGAAGGGTGTC
>CAZBQQ010000328.1:0-3009 GCA_964493965.1 uncultured Solibacteraceae bacterium | reverse complement strand
CCGCCAGAGCCAGTCACATGATGCCTATGTTTTCGAGCGTGTAACGGTGCATTACCGTTGGCTCGCTCTCCACGGCGTTTCCCTTGAGTGCCAGCGCCGCGTTTCCCTTCCAGACGGTGAGTACCTCCACTGTGAGTTGCCGGATGGGGCGTTGGGCGCAATTCCAGTTTGGATGACGGATCCGGTGACCTGTGCCGAGTTGTCTTTCGGCGAGCCACGAGTCTCGGTTGAAGCACTCACGAGTCTGCGGGATCTGCTCGACTCCTTGGCCTTCGGTTCGCCGAGGAGAGCCCGCGAGGGCGAGGCCGTCGCCAGCGGCGTCGCCAAGGAAGCCGCCACAGATTCCAAGGAGAGTTCATCGGCCAGTTGTGCGCCCGATGCCAGGAAGGACCGCCGGACGTGAGGGAGCGCGCTACGTTGAAGTGCAATGGCTCGGGCGTCGAGTCCGGCGCCATACACGGGTCGCTGCCACGGAGCTTTCTCCGGCCGCTTCGGTCAGAGTCGCGCCTCCGTCCGCTCCGCTCGTATCGCCTGAAACCGGTCCGTGCAGTTCCGTCAGTGAGATCCTCGCTCATGCTGCTAAGGAGTCTCTATCATTGCGGGGAGGCGCCGATGGCATCCGGCGCCCCGCGATTCCAGGGACGAATACTCAAGGAGAAACTCAGCAGCATGACTCGGAACCTCACGCCGCCAGCGACCCGCCAGCGATTGCTTTTTCCTCCAGCAGCTCCACAACGGCTGGATCTGCCCACAGACAAACAGCGGGAGCTCCAGGCGGCAGTAGCAGAACTTTTGTTGAACGCGATCATGGGCGACCAGACGAACGCCAATGGAGGAAACGATGACGAGTCCCAAGCTCACGCCTGAACATCTGCGCCGCAAGGCGATTGTCTACATCCGCCAGTCGACGCCGGGTCAGGTGCTGCACAACAAGGAGAGCCAGCGGCGGCAATACGGACTCGCCGATCGTGCCCGCGAAATGGGTTTCCAAGAGGTAGAAATTATCGATGGAGATCTGGGCCGTTCTGCTTGTGGCCTGGTCGAACGGCCCGGCTACGAGCACTTGGTTGCCGAGATCTGTTCCGGGCAGGTCGGCGCCGTGTTCTGCATCGAAGCCTCGCGCCTGGCCCGGAATGGAAGAGAGTGGCACCACCTGATCGAGATGTGCGGCCTGATCAATGCCCTGGTCATCGACGCGGAGGGGGTCTACGACCCTCGTCTGGTCAATGATCGCTTACTGCTGGGGCTCCGCGGAACCATGAGCGAGTACGAGCTGAATCTATTCCGGCAGCGCTCCGTGGAAGCCATTCGTCAGAAAGCCCGGCGCGGCGAGTTGCAGTTTGGTCTGCCGGTTGGTTTCTGCTGGAGCGCGGCTGGCAAGATCGAGGTCGATCCGGACCTCCGAGTGCAGCAAGCCATCCGCCTGGTGTTCGACAAGCTGATCGAGATGGGCAGCGTGCGGCAGGTATTTCTGGGCTTCCATCGCGAAGGCGTCTTGCTGCCCTCGTTGAGTTTTGGCGACGCGACGGGGCCAAGGATATGCTGGAAGCCGGCGCGGTACAACGCCGTTCTGAAGATCGTAAGCAACCCGATGTACGCAGGCGCGTATGCGTTTGGCAAGACGGAAGCACGGACCACGGTGGTGGATGCCCGAGCACGCAAGACCGCGGGGCATCGGAAACCGCAACAAAACTGGGAGGTCTTGATTCGGGACCATCATCCCGGTTACATTTCTTGGGAGCGGTTTGAACGCAATCAGTTACTGCTCAGCGAGAACGCCTTCATGAAATCGCGCATGGGCCGCAAGTCAGGACGTGGGGGAAAGAGCCTGCTGGCAGGGTTGCTGCGATGTGGCCGCTGCGGGCGCATGCTGAACGTCTCCTATACCGGCCCCGGCGGCAACACGCCACGCTTCGATTGCCGGGCGCTGGTCAATCACGGCTTGAAGGGCTGCGTCGGCTTTACCGGCTGGAGACCGGACCGAGCTATATCCGGAGAGATCCTGCGTGCGATCGAAGGCAGTGCCATAGAGGCCGCGCTGAAGGCAGCCGATCGCGTGGTGCAGCAAAACTTGGAATGGCGCCGCGCTCTGGACCTGGAGTTGGAGCAGGCGCGCTACGAAGCGCGTTTGGCAGCCCGCCGGTATGAGGCCGTAGATTGCGACAACCGACTGGTGGCGAGCGAACTCGAAGCGCGCTGGAATGCGGCGCTGGAAAAAGTGCGAGTCCTGGAGCACCGGCTGCAGGAAACAGAGGCCGCTGCCAGCTTCAGACCGCCTCCGGACCGGGAGGCCTTGCTGGCGCTGGCGGACGATCTGCCGTCGGTGTGGAATGCTCCGGAAGCCGACATGAAGCTGAAGCAGCGGATCGCGCGGCTACTGATCGAAGAAATCGTGGCCGACGTAGACGCAAAGGCCAACGAGATTGTCTTGATTATTCACTGGCAGGGAGGCCGCCACTCGGAGCTGCGTGTCGCAAGGAACAAGATCGGCTACAACGGAACGACCACCAAGATCGAGGTTCTGGACCTGATCCGCCAAATGGCAGGGCAGTATCCCGACGATCAAATCGCCGTCACTCTGAACCGGCTTGGGCTGCGGACGGGCAAGGACAACAGTTGGGATAAGTTCCGCATCCGCGATCTGCGCAACAAAATGCATATTGCCGGTTACGATCCGACGCGCCCGGGTCCGACCATGTTGAGCTTGGAGCAGGCCGCCGCCCAGCTCGGCACTTGCCGCACGCTGGTGAAGCGCCTGATCCACGCGAAGATTCTCCCGGGCTCCCAAGCCGTCCCTTGCGCGCCGTGGCAGATTCCGGAAGACGCGATCCAATCGCAAAGCGTGATCGACGCAGTGAAGAAAATGCAGGAACGTGGCAGTGCTCCGCGGCCACGGAATGTGGATATCCAGCAGCTAACGTTTTCAATGCCATAGCAGGGAGTAGCACAATGTCGCGGGCCCGCCGGGCACGGGAAAGACCACGATCGGGCGGGCGCTGGCCCACCGGC
>CAZBQQ010000327.1:0-3060 GCA_964493965.1 uncultured Solibacteraceae bacterium | reverse complement strand
TCCTCTTGACATCCCACAGGAAGAGTGGGACACTTCCTCTATACAACCCACAGGAGACGAAATGGGCGAGAGCAAGTCGGACATTCTGCAAGGCACGCTGGATCTGATGGTGCTGAAAACGCTGGATGCGATGGGGTCCATGCATGGCTATGGAATTGCCCGGCGCATCGAACAGCTTAGCGAGGAAGCGGTGGTGGTGAACCAAGGCACCATTTACCTGTGCCTGGTGCGGCTGGTGCAGAAGGGCTGGATCAAGGCGGAATGGGGCACCTCGGAGAATAACCGCAAGGCGAAGTTCTACTCCATTTCGAAGGCGGGCCGCAAACAACTGGTCGCCGAGACTGAGAACTGGGAGCGGATCTCGGGGCTGATCGGGAGGCTGCTGCAATGTTGACCCGGATCAGACGGATGGGCGAGCGCGTCCGGGCCTTCTTCCGGAGGGCCGAATTGGACCGGGACCTGCAGGAGGAGCTTGCATCGCATATCGCCATGCGGGTGGACGATGCCATGCGGCGCGGCGTCACGCGTGACGAGGCCGAGCGAATGGCACGCCTGGAATTGGGCGGCCTCACTCAGGTTCGGGAGGCGCACCGGGAAGTGCGAGGGCTGCCGTTCCTCGATACCCTGCTCCAGGATCTGCGCTACACGTTCCGCACGCTTCGGCGCGACGCCGGCTTTACGACCTTCGCGATCCTGATTGTCGGGCTGGGGATCGGGGCCAGCTCAACCATCTTCAGCGTGGTGAACGCTCTGCTGGTTCGTCCTCTCCCGTTCCACGATCCGGGCCGGTTGGTGTGGATCGCCAATGACGGGAAGGAGAATGATCTATCGGGTTTGACGGTGCCGGTTGGACCTTTCCTCGACCTGCGGGATGGCAGCCGTTCCTATGCCGACGTCGCAGCCTACTACGCGTTCTACGAAGCGGGAGACAAGAAACTGACGGGTTACGGCGAGCCGGAACGGCTGACCGGCGTGCCCGTGTCGCAGAACCTGTTCCCGCTGCTCGGCGTGCAGCCTCAACTGGGCAGGTTGTTCACGGCGGAGGAGTGCAAGGGCGACCAACCGGTGGTCCTGTTGAGCGCCGGCCTGTGGAAGAGGCGCTTCGCATCGGACCCGGGCATGGTGGGACGGAAGCTCACGATGAACGATTCCACCGTCACCGTGATCGGCGTCATGCCGTCCTCCTTCGACTTCGGCTCTGTGTTCGCGCCTGGCAGCAGGATCGACCTGTTCCTCCCGCTTCCACTTACTCCGGAGATAGACCGGAGGGGCAATACTCTGTCGATGGTCGGCCGGTTGAAGCCGGGCGTGACGATTCAGCAGGCCCAGGCGGAGGCGAGCGTCCTGAGCGAGGCGATCCGGGTGAAGCATAACCGCGACGAGCTGCGTTTCAGGGTGGGCTCGCTCGGAGAGCACGTGCGCGGCCACATGCGGCCGGCGCTCTTTGTGCTGGCCTGCGCGGTTGGCGTGGTGATGCTGATTGTGTGCGCGAATCTGTCGAATCTGCAACTGGCCCGCACGGCGACGAGGCAGAAAGAAATGGCCATACGGGTCGCCCTGGGCGCGGGGCGCGCCCGGCTGATCCGGCAGATGCTGACCGAAAGCGTGGTGCTGGCGTGCTCGGGCGCGGTGCTGGGCCTGATCCTCGCCGTGGCGGGAACGCGCGTGCTGGCTCATTTGGACGCGATCAGCCTCCCGCTGCGCGAGACCGTGCGCGTCGACTTCGGGGCGCTTGGTTTCACGTTGCTGGTCGCCGTTGTGACCGGCCTGGTTTTCGGATTGGTCCCGGCGCTTCGAGTTCCGGTCAGCGCCGTTCACGATTCCTTGAAGGATGCCGGCCGCGGATCGAACGAAGGCCAGCGCCATAACTGGATCCGGGCGTCGCTGGTGGTCTCCGAGATCGCCTTCGCCTGCGTCCTGCTGGTCAGTGCAGGGCTGCTGATCCGGAGCTTCCTGCGGGTGCTGGATGTCAATCTGGGATTCCGTCCCGAAAGTGCGGCGGCGCTCAGGATCGATCCCAGCTCGCAGTACTCCACGCAGGCGAAGCGGAACGCCTATTACGATGAGGCTCTGCGGCTGGTGAAATCCGTGCCGGGGGTAGAGGCAGCGGGTCTAACCGATGTGCTGCCGCTGGGTCATAACCGGAGTTGGGGAGCGGGCGCCAAGGACCAGAGCTATTCCATCGAGCATCCGCCGCCGGATGTGTTCGTCCGCATTGTAAGTGACGGCTATCTGAAAGCCATGGGCATTCCTTTGCGCGCCGGGCGTGACTTGACCGCACAAGATACTCCATCGAGTAAGCCCGTAATTCTGATCAACGAGGCACTGGCACGGGCTTTGTGGCACGGCCGGGATCCTATCGGACGAACTGTCACCTACGTGGACAAGGACCGGGAGGTGGTGGGCGTCGTGGGCGATGTGAGGCACCTGGCGCTGGAGCAGGGATCGGGCTACGAGATGTACCTGCCGATCCGGCAAACCGACGACTATTCTTCGGTGGACCTGGTGGTTCGCACTAACTTGCCACTTACCGGTCTTGCTTCGGCCATTCGTGCCACGCTCAAGCCGATTGAGCCGAACCTGGCCGCGAACGAATTCCGTACCTTACAGCAGATCGTGGACAAGGCGGTGTCGCCGCGCCGGTTCGTGGTGCTTCTGCTGGGCGGGTTTTCCGTGTTTGCCCTGATTCTCGCTTCGCTGGGAATTTACGGCGTGGTCTCTTACTCGGTTAGCCAGCGGACACAGGAGATCGGGATTCGCATGGCGCTGGGCGCATCGGCGGGGGACGTGCGGAAGGGCATCCTTCTCCAGACCCTCGAGCTGGCGGGACTGGGGATGGCGATCGGCGTGGTAGCGTCCTGGATGCTGACGCGGGCTCTGAGCGGACTGCTGTTTGGGGTCAGCTCGACCGATCCCGTTACATTCCTCGCGATGTTAGTGACGCTGACCGCGGTTGCGGCGGCCGCGGGTTACTTGCCGGCGCGCCGGGCGTCGCAAATCGATCCGATGGCGGCGCTTCGGGCGAGTTAGCCCGGCGACCGTGTGATCCGTCTCGCCCGC
>CAZBQQ010000326.1:0-3086 GCA_964493965.1 uncultured Solibacteraceae bacterium | reverse complement strand
TCAAGGCCTGCGGCCACAAGAACGTCTACTTTCCGCTGCTCATCCCGCAGAGCTTCCTGAAACGCGAAGCGGAACACGTCGAGGGCTTTGCGCCCGAACTGGCCGTGGTCACCATCGCCGGCGGCAAGGAGCTGGAAGAGCCCTACGTCATCCGCCCCACTTCCGAAACCATCGTGGGCCATTTCTTCGGCAAGTGGATCCAGAGCTGGCGCGACCTGCCCATGCTGCTCAACCAGTGGGCCAACGTGGTGCGCTGGGAATTGCGTACGCGTTTGTTTCTGCGGACCACCGAATTCCTCTGGCAGGAAGGCCACACCGCGCACGCCAGCCACGAGGAGTCGCTCGAAGAGGTCCTGCGGATGCTCGACGTCTACGCCGACGTGGCTGAGAACGTCATGGCCATGCCCGTCATCAAGGGCATGAAGTCGCTGGCCGAAAAGTTCGCCGGAGCCGTGCGCAGCTACTCGATCGAAGCCATGATGCAGAACGGCCTGGCGCTCCAGGCGGGCACCAGCCACGACCTCGGCCAGAATTTCGGCAAGGCATTCGACGTGCAGTTCCAGAGCAAGGAAGGCCGTCTCGATTACGTCTGGCAGACCAGTTGGGGTGTGAGCACGCGCCTGATCGGTGGCCTCATCATGAGCCACTCGGACGACAAGGGGCTGGTGCTGCCGCCGCGCGTGGCTCCGGACAAAGTGGTGATCGTGCCCATCTACCGCAAGGACGAGGAGCGGGCGCTGGTGCTCGAAGCGGCGCATCGCATCGGCAAGGAAGTCGGCGCGCGGGTTGACGATCGCGAGGGCCAGACGCCGGGAGCCAAGTTTTTCTATTGGGAGCGCCGCGGGGTGCCGCTGGTGGTCGAGCTGGGGCCGCGCGACCTGGCTTCGGGCAACGCCGTGCTGAAGCGCCGCGATACGGGCGTGAAGGAAGTGGTGCCGCAGGGCTCGCTGGCGGCGCGCATTCCGGCGACGCTCGAAACCATGCAGGCCCACCTTTACGAGAGAGCGAAGCAGAGGCTGAAGGACAACACCGTGCTCGCGAACTCGCTCGGCGAGGTGGAGTCGATCCTGGCCGACGTGACCGCCGAGAAGGGTGGCGGCAAATTCGTGATGGCGCACATCAAGGACGATCCCGCCTGCGACGCGCGCTTGAAGGAATTCAAGGCCACGGTCCGCTGCATTCCGCTGGTTGACGAATGCGACGGCCCCGGCAAGTGCATCATCACCGGCGAGCCAGTGGACCGCCGCGCCGTGATCGCGAAGGCATATTGAAGAAGCGCCTCCTCATCCTCGCCACCACCACCGGATACCAGACCCGCGAGTTCGCCTCCGCCGCTTTGCGCGCCGGCGCCGAGCCTGTCCTCGCCACCGACCAGTGCCATCGCCTCGACGACCCATGGGCGGACGGCGCCATCACCGTGCGCTTCCACAACACCGGCCGTTATGCCCGCCTGCTCGAAGCGAACGGCCCCTTCGACGGAATCGTCGCGGTGGGCGACCGCCCGGCGTTCCTCGCCGCCCAGGCCGCCGAGCGGCTGCATATTCCGTTTCATCCGCCGGCTGCCGTCGAGGCCTGCCGCAGCAAATACCTGGCGCGCGAGCGCTTCCGCGCCGCGGGGTTGAACGTCCCGTCGTACTTCCGCGTGCCGCTGGCCTCCGATCCGCTCGAGGCGGCCGGCCGCGCGCCGTTCCCCTGCGTGCTCAAACCGCTCGGCCTCTCGGGCAGCCGCGGCGTGATTCGCGCTGACAGCCAGCCGGAATTCGTCGCCGCCTTCGAACGCATCCGGAGACTGCTCGGCAGCCTCGAGATCCGCATGCGGCGGGACGAGCAGGACCGCTTCATCCAGGTCGAAGAATTCATCCCCGGGCGCGAATTCGCGATCGAGGGCCTGGTCACGGACGGCTTGCTGCGCACGCTGGCGCTGTTCGACAAGCCCGATCCGCTGGACGGCCCGTTCTTCGAGGAGACCATCTACGTTACGCCCTCGCGTGAGAGCGAAGCGGTTCAGCGGCAGATCGTCGAGACCGCCGGGCGCGCCGTCACCGCGCTCGGCTTGACCCATGGCCCCGTACATGCCGAGCTGCGCTGGAACGAACGCGGCGCCTGGATGCTCGAGGCGGCCCCGCGCCCCATCGGGGGGCTGTGCGCGCGGGCTCTGCGCTTCTCGGGCGGGGTGTCGCTGGAGGAGCTGATCCTGCGCCACGCCCTCGGCGAGGACGTCGCGAGCTACCGCCTGGACGGCCCCGCCAGCGGAGTGATGATGATTCCAATCCCGCGCGCAGGCATCTATGAGGACGTCGCGGGGCTCGACGGCGCCCGCGCCATCGAGGGCATCGAGGATGTGGTCATCTCGGCCGAACACGGCCAGAAGTTGGAGCCGCTGCCGGAGGGGTCGAGTTACCTGGGATTTATCTTCGCGCGCGGGGTGGGGTCGGCAGAGGTGGAAGCTGCGCTCCGCTCCGCTCATGCCCTGCTGGAGTTCAAGATCGGGACGGCGCTGTCGGTGGTCCGGCCCTAGCGGAGCCAGTCGGGTCCGCTCCCTGAACGGTCGCGGTTCGGTGCTGGCGGTCTAGTTCTTCGCCCGCGGAGGCACGAAGTCTGGCGGTAAGGCCGCGCCCTCGCCGAAGAAGTACTCCTCCATCTGCTTGATGATGAACTCCTGCGATTTCGGGTCGCCCAGGTTTAGCCGGTACTCGTTCATGAGGATCTTCATGTGCTCGAGCCAGAGCTTCCACGCCTCTTTCGAAACGTTCTCGTAGATGCGCTGGCCGAGCGGGTGCCCTTCGAAGGGAACCTCGTCGAGCCCGGTCATCTCGCGCTGGAACTTGACGCAGAAGACTTTTCGGGCGCCTGGCTTGTCGGCTTCAATCGGGGGGACGCTTCCACAACCCATGTTCACAGCATACCGCAGGGCTCCGGGCTTTCACTCCGCGGGTGGGCATCCGGGTGCGCGACACAGCAGTGCAGCCGGCCTTCAGTCCGCGCGGAACTTCAGTTCCGCCGCTCTGTAGCGTGGCTGAAGCCCCGCGCAGGGTGTGCCCAGCATGGGCAGAATCTTATTGGATGAAAGGAGCCAATCGGAGCCG
>CAZBQQ010000325.1:0-3116 GCA_964493965.1 uncultured Solibacteraceae bacterium | reverse complement strand
ATCCGGGCCTCCGAAGGAGTCGTATCGGAGGTCTTATTGTTTGTTTCTATAACGTTTAGCTGGCGGGCATGAGCCCGCCAGCGACGTTGGGAGGAACGCAATGAGGCGATGGGACAGGTTACTGGACACATCCATGGATGAGTATCGGGCGCGCGGGATCTGCCAGGCGACGGTGGCAGCTACTGAGTCGCGCTTGCATCGGTGGGGATGGTGGCTCAAGAAGCGGCGGCCACGGGTTGCCATCGAGCAGATCGGAGCGGAGCTGATCAGCCGTTACATCGGGTCGCGTGCCAGCTTCCGAGCGAAGGCGACCGTTTACGGCACGCTCAGCACCATGCGGGGCTTCGGGGACTTTCTGGTGCGGCAGGGGTTGTGGAGGATCAACCCGCTGCGCTGGATGAAAGGGCCGAAGGTGAGCCCGTACAGCCGGCTTCCCAAGAGGATTGATCGCCAGCACATGGAGGCTCTGTGGCGCGAGGCGGCGAAGCGCCGCGGAGACTACAGCGCTCACTTGTGGGTGACGGTGCTGGCCTTGCTCTACGGCACCGGGCTTCGCCGGGGCGAGTTAGAGCGGCTGGATGTGGAGGCCTTCGATCGCGCCGGCGGGACATTGCGCATCGATGGGCGCAAGACCGGGCAGGAGCGCCTCCTGCCTTTGCCGGAGATGGTGTTGCGGTGCCTGGAAGCCTACCTGCCGCTGCGGCATAACCAGCTGGAAGAGGTTGGGCTGCTGGGTGAGCGGGCTCTGTTGGTAAGCCGGAACGGCAGGCGCCTGAACGGATTTTCGATCAGCAACGGCATTCACTCGCTTTCGCGCCGGGCCCGGGTTCCGCTGCACAGCCTGCACCAGTTCCGGCATAGCTGTGCGTCGGATCTGCTGGAAGCTGGCGTGCACCTGGCCGAAGTGCAGCGCATCCTGGGACACTCGATCGTCGCGACGACCGCGCGTTACGTGCACATCGCGGACCCGCAGCGGCGCGCAGCCATCGAACTCCATCCCATCAACGAGTGGATGTTACGGCGGAGGGCAACCGCATGAACGAGACGAAGGGCGACAGGATGGACCCGGTGATCGAGGGTTACCTGAGTTATCTGTTGAAGGTGGGGCGCAAGAAGCCGCGGACGGTGATCGATGTCCGCTGTACGCTGCGCCGCGCCCTGAGCCGTTTGCGGGGCGGCGTTCCGCTGTGGCATCTACGCCTGGAAGACTATCTGCATTGGCTGGAGGAGGAACGGCGGAGCGGAGCGACCGAGACCAGCCTGGCTAAGTATCTGAGCCATGTGCGCGGCCTTCTCGAGTATGCCTGGCGCAGCGGCCACAGCCAGCGCAACGTGCTGGATGGCTTCACCCTGAAGCACGCGCTGCCGCGGATCGCGCCGCGATCGCTCGCCCTCGAGGAAGCCGAGAATCTGGTCGAGGGCACTGCGGTGCGCGGGCCGGCGGCACGGCGGGACCGCCTGGTGGTGTTGCTCTTATATGGTTGCGGGCTGCGCACCGACGAGCTCTGCTCGCTGAACGTCGCGCACATCAACCGCGAGCGCCATGAACTGGAGGTTGTGCGCGGCAAGGGGGACCGGCCGCGCTCGATCCCGATTCCCGAAGCGCTGTATACGGAACTGCTGGCCTATCTGCTCGAGCTCGGCAAGCGCGGCCCGCTGTTTCGAACGAGTGCGAAGGGATGCCGGCTGCGCGCCAAAGATGTATGCGGCATCGTGAAGGAAGCAGCCGGGCGCGCCGGCCTGCGCTGGGATGTCACACCGCGAACCCTGCGACACAGCTTCGCCACCCACCTGATGGATCGGGGTGTGGACCTGGCCGTCATTTCCTCTCTCATGGGGCATCGCAGTCCCCAGGAGACTGGAGTCTACCTGCACGTGCTTCCTCAGCGGACCGAAGCCGCAGTACGTAACCTACCGATCGGAGACCTGCCGTGAAGTGGACATTCTGGATTGAGCTCTACATTCGAACGCACTCGGTGGCCCGCGGCCTGCGGCCGCTCACGCTGGTGGCCTATGAGAACACATTGCTGCAGTTCCGGGAGTGGGTGCGCACGAAGCTCGAAGACCGCGCGCCCGATCAAGTCACGGCCCGCGATGTGCTCTGCTACGTGCAGTATCTGCGGGAGGAGCGGGAGAACGGAGATTCGGCCGTCAACCGCGCCGTGGTGGTGCTGCGCCGCTTCTATCGCGCCATGGTGGCCATGGACCATCTGGAGCCCTCAGGCAACCCGATGCGCGACTTTCCCTCGATCAAGGCGGTGCCGCGGAAACTCCCGGTTGCGCTTTCGAGCGAGCAAGTCTCACGGCTGTTGAGCGAACCGGGTTCGGACACCGTCATCGGCCTGCGCGACCGCGCCCTGCTGGCTCTTCTTTACGGCACGGGCATCCGGGCTTCCGAGTGCTCCTCGCTTTCCGAGGGGCATGTCGATCTCAAGCAACTGACGATCCGCGTGCGAGGAAAAGGCGGCCATGAGCGCGTCATTCCGCTGAATCCGCAGTTGGCGGAGGTACTGAGCGCGTATGTGCAGGCGCGCGGTCCGGCGACGCCGACGGCGCCTTTCTTCCGCTCGCGTTTCGGACGCCGGCTCTCGCGCAACGCGGTCTACGAGCGCGTGCGCACATGGGGCGAGCGAAGCCGCATCGGTACGGCGATCTCTCCGCATTGCATGCGCCACACCTTCGCAACGCATCTGGTGCGCGCCGGGGTTGGCCTGGTCACTATCCGGGATCTGCTCGGCCACCGGCTGATCACCAGCACGCAAGTTTACCTGCATGTCACGGGCGACGATCTTCGCGCTGCAGCCGCACGCCATCCGATCAGCAGGCTGCTCGACACAGTCAAGAACCTGCTCGTGCCGGGGCCGCTGCCGTTCCAGAAACCGCGGCCGGCGTGCTTCAGCAGATAGGCCGATCACGTCAACTTCGTGGCTCGATGCGAAACCCTGAAAAGGGTTAGGGGCCCTTGCGCGCTTACGGCCATAAAATCGCTGCTAAAAGAGCGCTGCCACGAGCGAAAGGCTCCCGCCAACTCCAAAAAGCCACCTCAGAGAGAAAAAAACAATGCTAGGATGGCTTGTCGGAATCGTGAAGTGCACGAGAACTGCGACGCTACCGGG
>CAZBQQ010000324.1:0-3161 GCA_964493965.1 uncultured Solibacteraceae bacterium | reverse complement strand
GGCAATGCGCCACAATCGACATATGCAGCGAAGAACGTTCTTGTCCGTGGCCGGCGTGGGCGCGCTGGCTATCCAGGCGCAGCCGGCGGTCCGCAAAGGAAGATTGCGGCAGGGTGTCGCGCGGTGGTGCTACCCCAAGTGGAGCGTGGAGGAACTGGCGGAGCGGGCGGCCGGGCTCGGCATCGAGGGGATCGATCTGGTGGGGCCCGAGGACTGGCCCGCGGTGAAGAAGCACGGCCTGGTTCCCTCCATGATGATGCCCGGCGGCGGCACGATTCCCGACGGCCTGAATCGCAAAGAGAACCACGACGGCATCGAGCGGCAACTGCGCGAGGGCATCGCGAAGGCCTCGGCGGCGGGGGCGCCCAACATCATTACCTTCTCGGGCAGCCGGCGCGGGCTCCCGGACGCGGAGGGCATCGAGAACACCGTCGCAGGCCTCAATCGCATCAAGGCCTTCGCGGAGGAGAAGGGCGTGACGGTGTGCCTGGAACTGCTCAACAGTAAGATCGACCACCACGACTACCAGTGCGATCACACGGCCTGGGGCGCGGAGGTGTGCCGGCGCGTGAATTCGCCCCGGGTCAAGCTGCTGTACGACATTTATCACATGCAGATCATGGAAGGCGACGTGATCCGCACGATCCGCGAGAACATAAAATGGATCGGGCATTTCCACACCGGCGGTGTCCCCGGCCGGCACGAGATCGACGGCACGCAGGAGCTGAACTATCGCGCGGTTGCGCAGGCCATCGCCGATTTGGACTATGCGGGCTTCCTCTCGCACGAGTTCCTGCCGACGAGAGATCCGCTGGAGTCGTTGCGCGCGGCCGTCGAGATTTGCGCGGTGTAGGGGACGGGAGCAGGCGCACGACCTTAGGTCTACAATGGCCAGAAAGCCACGATGACGCAAATACTCCGGTATTACGCGGTACTGACGGGAGACATCATAGGTTCGAGTGGCCTCCGGCCTGCCCAGATGAAATCGGTTCGTTTGTCCCTGATCGACGCAGTGGAGGTAGTGAAGCGCTGGAGGCGGGGGTTGGTTCAAGGAAGACCTGAGTTCTTTCGGGGCGACGGCTGGCAGCTACTTCTGACCGATCCGGCGATGGCCATGCGGGCGGCGATCTTCCTGCGTGCCTCATTGCTGGCAGGGGGCGTGGCGGACAGTCGGGTCGCGATAGGGTTGGGAGCAGGCGAGGCGAGCCTCTCTAAGAGGGTTGCGTTGGCGACTGGAGAAGCCTTCGTTCTATCGGGTCGCGCTTTGGACGAGATGACCCAATACTCGAGCATTGCGATTGAAATCCCGAAATCGTCGGGCCCCCTCGCTGACTGGCTGCCCGTAGTCGGCCATCTGTGCGATTCCCTCGTCCGGCAATGGACCAGACGGCAGGCTGAGATCGTTTGCGTGGCCATCGACCCCAAGGAACCGGATCATGAGAAGATCGCGAAATCGCTGCGTCCGAGGGTCTCAAAGCAAGCCGTGGGCAAGGGACTCCAAGGGGCGAACTGGCATGTGATCCGGGAGACTCTTCACCGATTTGAAGAGACACAATGGAAGGTTGCTTTGCCGCCGGGGGAGCCGGCAGCCCGAACGGGCCGGGTGGTCTATGACAACCAAAAAGGGTTGTCTGGGCGGAGACAACCTAAAAGGGTTGTCTAGACGTTATGCCCGAGACGTTCTGCGCTCTGCTGACCGCTTACCTGCTTGGAACCTTCGTCCTTCCGGCGGAGTGGATGAGCCAGCCGCGCCACGCGGTCCGGCACCTGACCCTCCGGGCCGCTGTGGTCCTGTCGGCATCGTGCCTGTTGCTGGGAACCTTCCACTGGCGAATCCTTCTCGCGATTCTGCTGACGCTCGTCCTCATGGCCATACTACGGGCGTATGTGCTTCCGGATTCGGTTGCGTCATTTCTCCTGGACCAATGCGCGCACCTGGTCGTTCTGCTTGGTCTGGCCTTCTATTTTGCGGACGCGGCGAGGTACGGGTGGTGGAGCGCGCGTGTGCCGCCGGATTTGTCGAAGTGGTATTTCGCGTCGCTGAGTTGTGTTTCGGGAGTCATTCTCTGTGTACCGGCCGGCGGAGTGCTCATCGCTATGCTGACCAAGCCCTTCACCCGCGAGATCAGGGACAACGACATCGCCGGGCTGACCCACGGAGGTAAGTACATCGGCTGGTTAGAGCGGATTCTGGTCATGCTGCTCGTGCTGATGGGGCAGCCTGGGGGGGATCGGCTTCCTGATCGCCGCAAAGTCGATCCTTCGATTCGGCGAGATAAAGGACGCGAGCCAGCGCAAAGTCGCCGAGTACATCATTATCGGGACATTTCTCAGCTTTGGCTGGGCATTGCTGATCTCGTTGCTGACGCAGAGGGCAATCGGGTATTGGATCCGCTGAGCGAGCCCGGCTACCGTCCGCCCGGCCCGCCGACGGCAGCTGTTCCACAGGGTTCGCCGCGCGGCGCCAGTCAGTCTGATATCCGTCGACGGTTCGATTGTCACTTTGCATCGTGAGAATCCGGCGTCCCGTCTGACCATTTACCGACAGGGATCATGAAAACAGTCAACCGCCCTGGAATCTCCACGCCGCCGATCATGGGAGAGCCCGGCATCCCTGCGCCCCAGGATTCCGGTTCCGTTCGTTCGGCCCAGAACATCAAATGCGGATGCCAGTGCCCGGCCTTATCGTCCAGGTAGCCTTGCTTCGACAGCATGTAGCACATGGCACCGGCTTCGAGGGCGGGCAGTTCCTTCTTGTCGAGAGCGGAGTTGATGGCGTCGAGCATCTGGGTTTCCGTTTTCCCCGCCAGGGCCAGCCGGGTTCTCGCGATGGTGATAGGGAGGTATGTTCGCACGGCCGGCGGATTGAAGCAGATCGGCCCGCGGATTTTGGGATTCCAGAACGCGGGATCCCCGAACCCTGCCGTCCACGAGCGTTCCACCATACAGACGAAACCGTTCGTGCCTTTTACTGCCGTTTTGTATCCTTGCCGCTCCAGGACCATCACCTCAGCGTTGTCCGAAATAGATTTTGGGGCAGCACTTCTCGCCAGGGCTATTTCGGCATTGGCGTCCGCAATCAAGTATTGGTCAAGCGGGGCCATGCTGGGATAGGGGGTGTTAGTGCTCTGCGCCTGCGCTAGCAGGCCCAGCAGAAGCGC
>CAZBQQ010000323.1:0-3209 GCA_964493965.1 uncultured Solibacteraceae bacterium | reverse complement strand
AGTCCGAAGTCCTTATAAGTGAGACCTTTTGTAAGTGACATGTACGTCCTTTCGTCAGTGGTCAATCAACAGCAGCACGGGGGAAGAAAGCCCGCCCGCATGTGCGGGCGGGCGCGCCCTGAGGGTAGGCGACTGAACTAAATGTTGATCCCCTATGCGCCCGGACGCGCAGGTTCGCTCGCCCGCCGTTGTAATGGTCGTTCTCGTTGTTCTCGATCTGCTGGGTTTGAACAAGGTACAAGTTCGACATCCTGTTGCGTTCCTCTGGCGCGCGGAAGGGGGTCGCTCCCGCGCGCCAGTAATTGGGTCCTGACCCCCGTGGGACTGGGTCAGAACTGGAACTTCGCGGCGACCTGGACCGTACGAGGATCGTACGTACCAGTAAGCTTTCCGAAGTTGGTGCTGCCGAAACTCGTATTCAGACCGTTGAACTGCGTGTGGTTGAAGGTGTTGAAGGATTCGACCCGCAGCTCGACCCGGGCGTTCTCCTTGAATTGGAATGCCTTGAACAGCGACATGTTCCAGTTGTTGCGCCCCGGCGTCACCACGGCGTCTTTATCCGAGGTGCCCCACAGGAGCGGTCCCGGTTCTGCGAACGAGGAGGTGCTGAAGTACCGGTTTATGTTCCCCGGAGAATAGGTGACCGCCGCGACCTGGTTGGCCCGGTTGGCGGTGCCGCCGCCCAATCCAAGATTGTCGTTGGCGGAGGTCACGGTCTGCGGGGTTCCGGACTCGAACAGCGCTATGCCGGATACCGTCCATCCGCCCAGCACAGCCTTGGTGACCGGGCTGGCTGCGTTCCGGAAGAACGGGACGTCATAGACAAAGCTGAAGACCGCAATCTGACGGCGGTCAAACCCGGACGAACCATAGTCGTAATGGGAATCGAGAGGATTGGAGAGGTTGGTGAAGAGCTCGCCATCCAGAAGATCGAAGGCGTGCGACCAGGTGTAGGAACCGCTGAAGGTCAGGTTCTTCCAGGCGGTGGCCCGCAGGCTGACCTGCAACGAATTGTAGCTGGAATTTGCGCCGAACCCCATCAGGTCGACGCTTGACCAGCCCTTATACGGCCGGTCCAGGTTGGCGTTGTAGCCCGTCCCGGAATAACCGCAGTTGCCGCCGCAAATCGCCAGGCGGTTCGGATCGCTCGTCGGAACATTGTTGACTTGGAATCCTTCCGACTGGTGGTAATTTTCGTTGCCCACATAAGCCACGCTCAGAACGGCGTCTCTGGTCAGTTGCTGCTGGATTCCGAGGTTGTACTGTATCGAGGTGGGTATCTTGAACCCACCTGCCAGGCCTGTGAAGCCGGCGGGAAAGACCGGCGAGGACGATGTGAGTCCGCTGGTATCGCTCGTCGCTGGATTGGAGAAGTACACGTTGTTCGTACTGGCCTGGAAGGAGAACGGCGGGTTCGGGCCCATCGTGTACTCTTCGTTGCCTCCGAGGCGTTCGTAGAACATCCCGAATCCACCTCGCAAAATAGTCTTCTCGTGTCCCGTCACATCCAGGGCAAACCCGACGCGCGGGGCGAAAGTGTCCCACTGGTTCGGAACCAGGCCCTTCGGAATTCCGTTCCGTCCGGCCAAGCCTAGCCCATTGATGTAAAACGGGACGGTCGACAGAGGAATGCCGGAAACCGTGCTGAATCCCGGGCCGTTAGGGTTCAACGCTCCGCTCGGCAGGAATTGCGCCGCTTGCGCGGGGTCGTAGAGGTTTTGATAGAAATTCGACAACCGCCCGCCAGTGTCGTAGGCGTGGGGAAGGCCTTCCCAACGGACGCCCAGGTTCAACGTCAGCCGTTTGGTGGCGTGCCAGTCGTCCACGGCATAGGCCCCATAGGTGTTGTTGGTGATGTGCACGAAATCCTGCACGTACAGCTCGCTATACGCCGAGGCGTAGCCCAGCAGGAAGTCCGAAAAAGAGTTGCCGGTGAACGATCCGTTGAAAGTGTAGTTTCCTTGGGTTTGTCCGAAGATCTGCTGGTTCTTATGGGTCCACATGTAGGAGACGCCCATCTTCACGTTGTGCGCTCCGTGGGTCCAGGAGAGATCGTCTTTCCACTGGTCGCTACGCCACGTGTTCGACCAGGGCCAGGATCCCAGATCAAAATTGGTGCCGTAGGGACTCTGGATATTGATGGTCGGGATTCTGGCGGCGGTATTGCCGGTGGACAACTGCTTCACGTTGTACCCGGAAGGTTCTTTCCAGGTGCCGTTGAGGCCGACGAGAATGTTGTTGCCGTTGAAGTTGAAGGCCGCCTCGTTCAGCAGCGTAGGGCTGATGGTGACGGTGGCATGTACGACCCCGGCCCAGGAGGGGACGATCATCGAGGACCCGACCGTGGGATAGGTGTCGCCGCTCCACAGCGGAGTGGCTTGCGTCTGATTGCCATTGTCATAGATGAGGGAGCCCATCAGGGACACTTTGCTGTTGATCTCCTGGTCGATCCGGAAAAGCTCCTCGCGATATTTGGTCCCGTTGGGGGCCGCTGCGAGGAAATTACCACTGGCCGTGTTACCCGCCGGATAGAGGCCGGCCCCCAAGAGCAGCGACACGTTGGGGTCGATCAGGTTGCTCGGAATCTTGTTGTTGGGAAACGCCTGGCCAGGAGTGAGCCCGTCCGCGGCGAACTTCGCGATCGCAGCCGGGTCCGTGGTCTCTGGCACATGGATGGTGGCCAAGCCGCTGAAATCCCCGCCCCGAGCTGCACCGGTAACCGCGGCCGCGTTGATCACGCTGCCCTGGGCCAGCCTGCGCCACTCCATGTTATAGAAGAAGAAAGTCTTCTTGTGCGTGATCGGGACAGGTCCGCCGAGGTTGAACCCGAACATGTTGTAGTTGAGTTTCGGTCTTGGATGACCGGGGCCGGCCGCATTGTTGAAGAAGTTGTTTGCATCCAGATCCGCGTTGCGGAGGAATTCCCAGGCGCCGCCGTGATACTGTTGCGTGCCGCTCTTGAGAGACATGGTGATCATGCCGCCGGACGACTGGCCCAGATCGGCTGCGTAGTTGCTGGTGATCACCTTGAATTCCTGGAGCGCGTCCTGGGACGGGGAAACGATCAGAATTCCGCCGCCGCCACGGTCGTAGGCTTCTCCGCCATCGATGATCCAGTTGTTATGGTCCTGTCGCTGGCCGTTGAAGTATACGCTCCGGTTCTGATTCTGAGCCATAGGGGAATCAAAATCCGGGATGGAGGCTGAGGC
>CAZBQQ010000322.1:0-3213 GCA_964493965.1 uncultured Solibacteraceae bacterium | reverse complement strand
GGTTGGCAACCGGCGCGCAGGATGCCATCCTGCCCCACAATGTGTGCCGCTGTTCCGATCGCGGGAGAACTAAGTGGGGCGGGCGTCCACGCCCCGCCCCTACCGCATTACCCTGCGCAGCGCTTCAGACATCTCTTCGCTGACGTGGCCGGTGCTCCTGCCCGGGTGACCGTCAGGAAAGATCAACGGATCGGTCTTCGCCACCCGCTCCACGGACACCGGAGGAATGCGCGCCGCCAAAGACCGGTTCATGGCCCTGATGAACTCGTCAGCGATGATGGCGTAGCCCGTGTTGGTGGGATGAATGCCATCGAGCGAGAAGAGCCCGCCCATGAAGTCCGTGGTCAGCCTTTGGCCGTTCACCACCCTGCCGTGTTCGGCCAGCTCGTCGATCAAGGCGTGAATATCGACCAGCACCGCGTGGTTCGCCACCGCCTCCTGGGCGATGAGCGCGTTATACTCCACCACGGCCTGCCGGATCTGCGCCAGCTTGGACTCCCGAAGGACCACCGGGCCTTGCACGATCGAGTCCGGAAGTGCGGTTAGCGAGCCGTTCATCGCTTGAATGAGCTCGAACGCGTACGGCGATACTTTATCGCCGGAACTCAGTCCCAACGCCGTTTCCACCGTCCCTTCCGGCAATCCGAGTATCTGGGCCAGTCTCTCAACCGACGTCAGGTATGGCACCTTCGTCACGTCGGGGATGTTGGCCAGAACCAGGTGGCCACTAGCCTGAGCCATGGTTGACGCGGCGACCTGGTGCAGGTAGCCGAAGGTTGCGGTGGCCGTCGGGTCCCCCCCGAACAGAACCGCGAGGAGCGCGTCGTTGGAGCCGATCCAAAGTATGGAGGTGGTCGGCTGAAGCGCCGCGGCGTCCATCAGCTCAGTCGGAGCGGGATCCAGGCAGTTCGGGTTCAGAATCTCCGCCGCCAGAAGCTGAAGAGCAGACCCTTGATTCGTCGGTTCATTCGGGCTGCAGGCCGCCGCATAAGCCACCAGGGCCCCTACCGTGTAACCGGGCACGGCCAAGTCGCGGGTTTGCTGGGTGTTTTCCCTTGCGACCGGTTGATACCCGGTCACGACCGCGTGGCCGCCCACGATCGCGATCTGCGGAAACCCGGGAGCAGGCAGCAACGGGAGATTCAGGCCCACGCCCGCCTGCGACGCAATCACGTTGGCGTAGCCGTGAATCTGCCCGGAAAAGATCAACTGCGAATTCTGGTAGCCCGCGGTCAACGAATCGCCGGCGACCACGAACCGGGAGAAATCCGCCTTCTTCCCCTCTTCCACATTGGGCCCGTCTTGAGCCCACAAACCTCCGCGCAGAAACAGCGCGAAGATCACAATCAGTGACACACTTCGAATTCCCATTTAGCCCCCCTCAGTCAATACCTCAAGCTAACCGCGCCACCAGGCGCCCGTCTTTGTGCCAGCGCAAACAAGCCCCAGTGCAAACCGTAGGAGCGCTTCCCAGTGCGCTCCCCTCATCCGATTCAGCCGCACTTCTGATTCAGGCGCTTTTCCCCGGGAGCGCTTTGAACGCGTAGAGCTCCTCGCCCGGGATCAAGCGACTTGTTTGAACATCCTGAAAGCCTGCTTGGTGCAGCTGGCCGATGAGTTCGTGCCTGGCGGGCAGTCTCCCGCCGGTCCACGTCGCAGCGCCCCAGAGATTGAGAACTTCCACGCCCAAACTGCCTCCCTGACAACAGGTGATCAGCAATAGAAAGCCGCCCGGCTCAATGAACTGCCTGATATGTTGGAGCAGCGGAACCCGGCTCTCAACTGGAAAATAGTAGATATTGTTATAAAGCGTGACGATGCTGAAACACTCGTCCGGAGCCTTCAGCCGGATATCTCCTGCTTCGATTTTCACTCGCCCTTGTAGGCCCCATTCCGAGATGTTCCGGCGAGCGACACCGGCGACCTTCGGTTGCAACTCCAAACCCAGGGCGGTCAGAGACGGATTTCTGTTTGCGGCGTACCTGATGTAAACACCGGAGCCACAGCCGATCTCGAGCAGGCTGGCAACTCCGGAGGCCGGGAAGAACCGATCGATGGCCTCAGTTTGGAATGCTTCCATGACCAGTGATGACCTTGCGATGATCTCGCCATCCTGATCCTCCAGATTCCAAAGTTCCCCGTTGCGAAGCTTCCCGACGGTCTGTGAGATCAGGTTGGAATGGAGTCCCGCCGCTTCCTGAAGCAAGGCCAGCGCGGCATCGTTCTGGGGCAACGCCAGTTTTTTTGCCAGCCCCTTGAGCGCGTAGCCTCTGGTGTCCAATCCCAGATAACCAAGCCGAACACCCAGACCAAGCCAAGCCTCCAGAGCTTCCCGAGCCTTGTCATCCGTGCAATAGACTTCAGCAAGCTGCTTGAAGTCCTTTGGCGCGTCTAGTAACTCGAAAAGACCGCACTCCTTGGCTGCGACCAGGTAATTGAGTTGATAGAAGGGTTTGAGCAATGCATTGCTGCCGGTCAACGCCAGGAGCTGATGATTCCTTATGAGCTTGAGAACCGGTCTGATTGACATGGTTCCTCTGAATCAACACGTCGACAGGGCAGAACCCCCTTCGATTCAGCCGCCCGGCTGCGGCTCGTGCTCCGCCACACGCACGACGGACTTCGCGATGGCCGGGGTATGCGCTTCGGACTCCGGCAGCGCCGCCTCGGGCTGCAGGTACAACTTCGTCAGGCCCTCCTTCAGAATCTCCATGGCGCTCTCCGGATTGTCCGCATATTGAAACAGGTCCAGATCCTCCTTGGCGATGGTGCCGTATTTCACCAGCGCGTCGAAGTTGATGACCTCTTTCCAGTACTCGCTGCCGTAAAGCAGGATGACCATCTTCTTGGCCAGCTTGCCCGTCTGGCACAGCGTGAGGATCTCCGTCATCTCGTCCAGCGTGCCGAATCCGCCCGGAAACACAACCAGCGCCTTGGCCAGGTAAGCGAACCAGAATTTGCGCATGAAAAAGTAGTGGAACTCGAAATTGAGTTCCTTCGAGATATAGGGATTCGGGAACTGTTCGAACGGCAGCCCGATGTTCAGGCCGATGGACTTCCCCCCCGCCTCCGCGGCGCCGCGATTGGCCGCCTCCATGATGCCCGGGCCGCCGCCGCTGCACACCACGAACCGCCGGCTGCTGTTCGTGATCTCTTCACCCCACTCCGTGAGCAGCCGGGCCAGCGTTCGCGCCTCGTCGTAATAGTGCGCAA
>CAZBQQ010000321.1:1269-3230 GCA_964493965.1 uncultured Solibacteraceae bacterium | reverse complement strand
GCTCCTCTTCCATCGCCCGGCTCAGCAAGGTTTTGATCACCGCTTGCCTGCTGATGTTAAGCCGGGCAGCCCGCTGATCGAGTTGACGCAACATGCCGGGGGTAAGATCGACATTTACGCGACGGACGGGCCTGACCACGGTGAACTTGTTGGTGAAGTAAGCGGAAACATCTTCACCTCGCGATGCCTTTTCCGCAATGTCGTCGGCGGAAATCCGTGTTCTAGACGTTTTCGGCATAGTTTTGTTGCTCCTCCTTGGTGGCCTGCCACGCTGTGACCAGATGGGTATAATCGCCATCCGCATCGCTCCGGATCTCGAAGATCACTGAGCAGAGGCGCCCTCGGCACCAGCCGATTGCACGGAACTGCTGAGGATCGTCGCTCTTCTGGTCAACGACGTACACTTGATCGAAGATTTCCTGGGCGTCCTTCAGGCTGACGCCGTGCTGTCGTTTGACAGTCCGGCTCTTCGACGGATCAAACTCGAAGCGCATCGGCGTGTATAACAGTTATACTAGCACCCTGGCGCCAGGCGGAAAGCCCGGCTTGGCGCGACCAAGGGGTCGCGCGCGGTCCAGGGGGACCGCCCCACTTTGAAACTACTCCGATCGCAAGGCCTCGAGCAGTGACGACCGCAGCGTTGCAGCAGTAGCAATGAGCGACGCCGCGGCGCCGGTCGCGAGCACCAGGCCCAGCAGTGCCGCGAGCGATGCCGTGGGCAAATGGCCGCCTCGAAGGTACACGGCCGGGGCCACGGCCACCGCCGCGCATCCGGCGCCGGCGGCGAGCCCGATCACGAGCAGGCTGGCGTTCTCGGCGAGCACCATCACCGCAAGATCGCGCGCGCGATAGCCGACGGCTCGGAGCAGGGCCAGTTCCCTTCTCCGCTCCAGCACGTTTCGCAGCAGCACGGCCGCGAGGCCCACCGTGCCAAGCACCAGGCCCAGGCCGCCGAGCGCGCGGAACGTCGAGAGGTACGTGTTCTCCACCCGGTGGAACGCGGCCAGGCGCGCCGCAGCGGGTTGAACGTCGAATCCATAATCGGAGAGAGCGTCCTCGAGCGTCTGCGTGACCGCCTCCTCCCGCCCGGCAGGGACGCTCAGCAGGAAGAAGCTGTAGCCTTCGGAATCCGGGAACAGTCGCAGGAAGTTCTCCTCGGAAACAATCAGCTCGCTTTGAAAGAGGCTGTCGTCGAGCGCGGCCACGATGCGGTAACGAACCCCGCCCGCCTCGAATTCCTCGCCCAGTTTCCGGTGCAGGGAATAGGTCATGGAATTGCGATCGGCGATAGCCGGCACAGCGCCTCCAGGCAGGTGCGACGCCAGCAGCGGCCACGGCTCGCCGGAGCTGCGAAGGAAATCCGCGGGAGCCGCAATGACGCGTGGATTGCGAGGCTGGTAGAGGTTGAGGCAACTGGCGTCGTCCCCCGGCCGGACGCGAAAAGGAACGAACCGAACGCCGTCGAGAGCCGGCAGATTCTGTGCGAGCAACGGCAGCGCGGCGTCGGCGATCAGCGTGAACCCGCCTGCTCCCGAGGATGAGCCGTCGCGCCGGAATGCGTCTAGCGAGACAATCACGAAGGTCGCCGAAGCAATCAGGGCGATGCACAGGATGCTGCGTCCGGGGCGGTACGCCAAGTTGCGCAGCCCAAGAGTGAACGGCCCGCGGATGGGAACCGAGCCCGGCGCGTGCAGGCGGGCCGACGCAAAGAGCAGGGCGGCGATGAGCAGCAGCGCTCCGGCGCCAAAGAAAGCCGCCGCCTGGTCGATTTTGCCGCCGAGAGACGCGCCTGCGAGGCCCGCCGCCACTAGGGCGCAAACCACTCCGGAACGGCCCCGCCACCGCCTGGTCCCGGACCTCTGGCCGCCCTGCAACAGGCGCCGCGGCGTCTCCGGCTCGAGGCCGCGCAGAGTCCATGCCACCGACGCCAGCCCTGCGATCACGCCTGCCGCAAACGCAGC
>CAZBQQ010000321.1:0-1169 GCA_964493965.1 uncultured Solibacteraceae bacterium | reverse complement strand
AGGAGAAGCGCGGAGACCATCAGGAAGAAGCTGAAGTAGGTGAAGTACTCGCCGAAGTCGGTCGCGCCTTGGGCGGCCGCGAGGGCCTGCGCCCTTACCGGCACCACCATCAGCCCCATCTTCGCGGGATCGAGTGCGGCGCGAAGGGCCTCCGCGAATGCCGGCGACGGCGGGAATACGCGGATCGAGGTCAGGCTCCCGAAGCGCGTTCCCCACAACTGGCGACCGCGCGCCAGACGGATGAACGCCTTGGGCGTGGCGCGATATCGATTCCAGTACTGCTCGTCCACGGGCCGGATCCGCGTGAGGTCCAGCGGGAAGGGTGGGTCCCAATCGCGCAGGCTCCGCGACTCCGTGATGCCCGGATACTCGGGGGTCAGGGAAGGGTCGGCCGCGTCTCCGGCAAGGGGCACGACGCGCTCCAGCCGGAATCGCGCCGTCTCGGTGTGAAGCCGGCCATCGGCTCTCCAGACGTAATACTCGAGTTCCACGGGGTCGCCCGCTTTCGCGCCGAGGTCGCGGGCCGCCCACTCGTTCAATACGATGCTGTCTTCGGCGGCGGGGGCAAGTCCGGAGTCGAGCGCCGTCACCACCGAATAGGGCGTCGCGCGAACTCCGGCGCGGATGCTGTTGGCGAGATACGTCAACACGGGCTGCGTGCGGAGGCCGAGCGACGCCGCAGTGGAGGATACGGCCGTGGCCAGCGCGTCGCCGATCAGGGCGCTGTCGCTTTCGATCGACAGGCAACCCGGCTTTTCGAGGACGCGCAGGCGAAGGCCGAGGTCCGCCAGTGTGTAGCTCTTCTTCAGCGTGCGTTCAACATCCGCGGCGCCTGCCACGAGAATCGCGTTGACCTTCCCCGGCTGATCGAGGTCCTTCTGCAAACGCGCCAGCGGCACGTAGGCGGCGCGCAAGTCGCCCTGCTGCGGACGGAGAGAAAATTCGCGAGCGGTCACCCCGCGCGCCGCAAGCCGGATGGTCCTGCCGGCATCCTCCTTGCGCCCGTGCAGCGATTCGAGCGGGATCGCGGAAGGCTTCGACAGGCGCAGCAGAATGGCGTCATTGGCGGCGGCCCCCAGCTCCCGGGTGAGGGCCGGGGTCAACAGAATCTCGCGGCCCTGCGGCGGCCCGCCGGGCTCATTTTGGAACCTCCAGAAGCGCTCATCAAC
>CAZBQQ010000320.1:0-3297 GCA_964493965.1 uncultured Solibacteraceae bacterium | reverse complement strand
ACCTCCGCCATCTCTTCCGGCGTCAGAGCGATCGGATTGCCTTTCATACTGCTGGCGAGCGCAGCCTTCTCCACCAACGCCGGCACGTCCTTGGAGCCCACGCCGTAGGTTGCGAGCGGCGGGACTTCCAACTCCCGGCACAGGTGGCCCACCCACGCCGCGCCGTCCTCCGCGTGTGCCTCCGCCTTGCCGGTGAGGGTGCGAGCAACTTCGGTGTATCGCGCGAGCGCATCGCCAGTGGCCGCGCGGGCGCGCATGGCGCGGATGTTGATTTCCATGGCGTGAGGCAGCAGGGCCGCGCAAACGGCTCCGTGCGGGGCGGGAAACATGCCGCCCACCGGCGCGGCGAACCCGTGAACGGCGCCCAGGCCGGCGTTGGCGAGAGCCAGGCCTCCGAACAGGCTGGCCAGAGCCATGTCGCGCCGCGCCTCGCGGTCGCCTCCATCGCGCCACGCGCGCAGGAGCGCTCCGGCCGCACGTCGCATCCCCTGGAGGCAGAGCGCATCCGTCATGGGATTCGCGCGCACGGAAACGTAGGGCTCGATGAGCTGAGTGAGCGCGTCGAGACCGGTGGATGCCGTGATCGACGGTGGCAGTGCATAGGTGAGTTCAGGATCGACCACCGCCAGCCGCGGCAGCAGGAACGGGCCGCGCAGGCTCGCCTTCACGCGGTGTTCGGGCGAAGCCAGCACGGCGTTCCGTGTCACCTCGGACCCGGTGCCCGCGGTGGTCGGGATAGCGATGAACGGCACCGAAGGCCGCGTGAGCGGCTGCGCCTTACCGATCACTTCGAGGTAGTCGAGCACGTCGCCGCCGTTGGCGGCCAGCGCTGCGATGGCCTTGCCCGCGTCGATGACGCTCCCGCCGCCGAGCGCGATGACCAGGTCGGCCCCCGCCTCGCGGGCGGCCTCGACTCCGCGCCTTACCACGTCTACGGTAGGTTCACCCTCGACGGCGAATGTCGCCGCCGCCGGGAGCGCGGCGCGGGCGGGCGAGCGGCCAGTGACGAGCAGAGCCCGCGTCCCCATCGCCCGCGCAGCTGCCCGGACCTCGCCGAACGCGCCCTCTCCGAACACGATGCGCGTCGCGGTCGCGAACTCGAAGCGCATCCTACCAATCCTGCTCGGCCGGAAAGACGGTCGAATATCTCACTCTGGAGCGCGCCTCGGCCATCATCGGCCCTGCCACGGCCTGCCACGCCGCGTAGTGCGCCGATTCTTTGTGCGCGACGGTGGCCTCGACGGTCCGATAAATCTCGATCAGGACGAAACGCGTCGGGTCGTCTTCCTGCTGGATGACGTCGAACCGCAGGACGCCCGGCTCAAGCACGCTGTTGCGCGCGTTCTGGGCGGTCGCCACCTTGAAGGCCTCGACGAACTCCGGCTTTACGTGTGCGTGTACGTGAACGATAACCATCTCGGCTCGATCATAGCGCGCTTCGGCGCGTCAGGTTGTAGATCAGGCCGAAGGGGTCCTTGACGTAGCACCTCGGGAAATCCGGCTCGTCCTTGACGATCTCGCAGCCGTTCGCGACGAGGCGGCGCCTGGCTTCCTCGACGTCGTGCACGGTGACTTCGAGCACCGGTCCGAGCGCCGGACCGGGCTCGATGAACAGGTTGATATGCGGGCCGTGCAGACCTATCATGTTCGGCGAAGGGTCGGTGATCGTGAAGCCAAGCTGTTTTACATAGAAGGCGGCCGCTGCCGCTGGATCCTGCGCCTGAATCAGAATGTCGGTGCCAAAAGTGTTTGCCATGTTCGCTCCCCTCGCCGTACAGGACAAACCTAGCAGCTGCATGGACACGCCGCAACGCGTAGGCTAGGATCGAGCCATGATGCATGCGACGGTTATTGGGCTGATCTCCGATACCCACGGCCTCATGCGTCCGGAGGCCTTGGCCGCTCTCGGCGGATCCGACTTGATCATCCACGCCGGCGATGTCGGCAAGCCGGAGATCCTCGAAGAGCTACGCGCCATCGCGCCGGTCGTCGCCGTCAGGGGAAACGTCGACAAGGGAGACTGGGCTTCCCAATTGCCTCTGACGGCGGTCGTCGAGACCGGCTCGGCGCGGATCTACGTTCTCCACGACCTCCAGCAACTGGACCTCGACCCTGCCGCCGCTGGGTTCCACATCGTTGTCAGCGGGCACTCGCACAAGCCCGCTCACACTGCGCGCTCTGGCGTCCTGTACCTAAACCCGGGAAGCGCCGGCCCTCGGCGTTTCAGCCTGCCGATCACGGTTGCCCGTTTGGACCTGCGACCGTCGCCGTGGAGTTTTGAGTTAATCGACCTCTCGCATCGCGAGGGGTAAGGCCCTGCGAGCCAAGCAGCCCGAAGGGCAGCAAGGCGCCAGCAGGCCGCTTGGACGGCTCGGCCGCGGAGGCTCTGGCGTCGCTCCGCAAGCTGTCGTGTGCAAGTTCTGCCTGCCCCCAAGGCAAGAAATGCCTCAAACCCGACAGGCGAATCAGTGGCAGCGTGGCGGCGCTTAGGCGTGGGCGACTATCGACCCTCGGCCACCATCACGGCCATCTCCCCAAGAGACTTCGATCCGGCGGCTGGGTTTCGGGCCGAACGATGGGCCTCGGGCGACAACCTCCGTTAGGGTTCGACTGGCCACCGAGCAGTACGGTCACCGCCGGGCCTTCACCTTCGCCTATCGCGACGGACGGCCCATGACGTGCTCTTAGGACGGCAGTCGATGGCACGATGCCCCGAGGTTGAATGGCATCACACGACAAGGAGAAACAGATGAAACCGAGCACGACGGATCAGCTTAAAGGCACCGTTCATGAAGTGAAGGGCAAAGCTAAAGAGAAAGCGGGACAGATCACGAACGATCCCAACCTGGTGGCAGAAGGCCAGGACGAGAAACTCGCCGGCAAAGTCCAGAAGAAAGTCGGCCAGATTGAAAAAGTACTCGGAAAGTAACTCTGGCGGTCTCTGCGCAGCTTAGGTTCCTGCACAGACCGATTCGCGCCGCTCGCGTAGAGACACAGAACACGGCGCGGTGCTGTTCGTAGAAGGCCGGCACGAATGACATTCCGGCGGGCGCAAGCTGACGCCAAGAAAAAGGGGAGGCGGCACAATGTTGATATTGCTTATCATTCTGTTGTTGGTCTTGGGCGGTGGTGGCGGGTATTACGGCCACAGCCGTTGGGGCTATGGCGGGGGCGCGGGCGTGGGGCTAGGGACGATATTGCTGATCCTGCTCGTAGCCTACATGCTTGGTCTCTTCCGCTGAGCGGCGGGGCAGGAGCATCCAGTCCTGAGGCCGGCGTCCGCGCCGGCCTGACTTC
>CAZBQQ010000319.1:0-3304 GCA_964493965.1 uncultured Solibacteraceae bacterium | reverse complement strand
TGCCGTCGGAGGCACGGGTGAACCGGTACACACCGGCGGGCATCTCAACGTTGTGAACGGTGAACGCGAACGGGACCGCGACCTGGATCGAGTCGACAGTCTGAGCGGCAGCCGACATCGCCCCGAGCGTCACGAGAACAATTAGAGAGAATAGCAGTCTGAGTTTCACTTGAGTCTCCTTATGAACTTATGAGTTACCAACTTACAATCCCTCAGACGCGCCATTCCCGGTGCAGTTACAAAAATCTCAGGGAGCGGACCCCGCTGACCGAAACGCACTACACTAACGACAATGACTCCCGAGGTCTTCGAGTTACCCATTCCGATCGAGCCCGCGGATATCGACGAATTGGGGCACGTCAATAACGTCACCTATGTGCGCTGGGTCCAGGACGCCGCCGTGGCGCATTGGAGGGCCAGGGCGCCCGCCGCCGACCAGGCCAGGCTCTTCTGGGTCGTTCTGCGCCACGAGATCGACTACAAGCAACCCGCCCGTCTCGGCGACGTCATCATCGCCAGGACCTGGGTCGGCGCCGCCAGCCGCCTCAAGTTCGAGCGCCATACCGAGGTGGTGCGCGAATCTGACGGGCGCCTCCTCGCCAAGGCCCGCACCCTGTGGTGCCCCATCGACGCCGGAACCGGCAAGCCCTCCCCCGTAAGCCCGGAGGTCAGGGCCAGTTTCTCCGCGGAGGCCCCGCTAGAATAGCGATCAGGGGGGTGCGTTCTCAAATGAACACCCGGCGCATGGAGGAGCTGCGCAAACGGCGCGCGGCGGCGGAGGCGGGAGGCGGCGAGGAGCGCCGCGAGCGGCAACACACCGAAGGCAAGATGTCGGCGCGCGAGCGCATCGATCTGCTCCTCGACCAGGGCACCTTCGAGGAGCTCGACAAACTGGTCCGCCATCGCTGCCGCGATTTCGGCATGGAGGAGCAGGTCGTTGACGGCGACGGATTCGTCACCGGCTGGGGCCTCATCCACGGCCGCCTCACTTACGTCTTCGCGCAGGATTTCACCGTCTTCGGCGGGTCGCTCTCGGAATCCAACGCGCAGAAGATCTGCAAGGTCATGGACCTCGCATTGAAGAACGGCGCGCCCCTGGTTGGACTCAACGATTCGGGCGGCGCGCGCATCCAGGAAGGCGTCGTGTCGTTGGCCGGCTACGCCGACATCTTCCTGCGCAACACGCTCGCGAGCGGCGTGATCCCGCAGATCTCCGCCATCATGGGCCCCTGCGCGGGCGGCGCCGTCTACTCGCCCGCCATCACCGACTTCGTGTTTATGGTGGACCGCACCAGTTACATGTTCGTCACCGGTCCCGACGTCATCCGCACCGTCACCCACGAAGACGTCACCAAGGACAAGCTCGGCGGCGCCGTGACCCACAACACCGTGAGCGGCGTGGGACACTTCATCGCGCCCGACGACGCCGAGTGCCTGCGCATGATCCGCGCGCTGCTCGCCTACCTGCCGCAGAACAACCGCGACGACCCGCCCCGCCGCGAGTGCGCGGATCCCATCGATCGCCAGGACCCGCAACTGGGCAACCTCATCCCAGATGATTCCGCGCTGCCCTACGACATCAAGGACGTGATCCTGCGTGTGGTGGACGACGGCGAGTTTTTCGAGGTCCACGAGCATTTCGCGAAGAACCTGGTGGTGGGCTTGGCCCGGCTCGACGGCCGCCCGGTGGGCATCGTGGCCAACCAACCGGCCCACCTGGCGGGCTGCCTCGACATCGATTCCTCCGTCAAGGGCGCGCGATTCGTGCGCTTCTGCGACAGCTTCAACATCCCGCTGGTCACCTTCGAAGACGTGCCCGGCTTTCTACCGGGAACCGCCCAGGAATTCGGCGGCATCATCCGCCACGGCGCCAAGCTGCTCTACGCCTTCGCCGAGGCCACCGTGCCGAAGATAACCGTGATCGTGCGCAAGGCCTACGGCGGCGCCTACTGCGTCATGGGCTCGAAGCACATCCGCACCGACGTCAATTTCGCCTACCCCTCGGCCGAGATCGCCGTGATGGGCCCGGAAGGCGCGGTGAACATCGTCTACAAGCGCGAAATCGCGGCGGCGGCCGATCCGGATGCGGTCCGTCGAGAGAAGGTGGCGGAGTTCCGCGACCGCTTCGCCAGCCCCTTCATCGCGGCCGAGCGCGGCTACATCGACGCCGTGATCGAGCCCCGCGAAACCCGCCCCCGCCTGATCCGAGCGCTGCGCATGCTGGAGAACAAAGTCGACACTATGCCCCGCAAGAAGCACGGGAATATCCCGCTGTAGGGCCTGCCTATCGGACGGCCGCCGTGTGTCTCCCCCTAGGCAGCCGCACAACCCACGCGCCGTCCACCTCCCCGATCATGTCGAGTGTTTCCTCCCGCCCATCGAGCGTCAGCCGCACCGGCTTGCGATCAAGAATCGCCAGCGCCCTCGCGCCGCTGCTGTAAACCAGTTCGATACCGTCCGCCAAGCTAGCCGCGCTCTCGATCGTCCCCGTGAAATCGAGCACCGACGCAGCCGGCTCCGCCTGCGCAGGCGTAAGGGTGTGCTCCCCTGGCGGCAGCCACACGCGCTCGCGGTCGCGCACCGGCCAAAGCCGCCCATCGACCAATGCCGGGCCTTCCCACCGCACGCCCACGCCGCGCGGCGATGCGATGACCAGCGCGTCGCCCCGCCTCTCCACGCGCTCCACCGCCGCCGCCGCGGCCGGCAGCAGCGGCAAATCAGCGGGATCGATCGAGCGTTCGTAGTAAAACATCACGCGCGAAAACGCCCCGGCCGCCGTGTGGAACAGCTCCAGCGCCTCCGCGCCAACCTGCTTCCCGGTCGGGTATGCCTTGCTGCGCTCGACGATGTTGATGTCCACACCCAGGTTCTCCGGGTGCTTGGTCAGCGGAACATAGCGCCGCGCGATCTCTGCGTAGCGCGCCGGCCCGAGACCCCACAGCGTAGCCGGGTCCTCCACGATGAACGTAGCCTCGTAACGGTCCGTCAGCCGCAGTACGCGCGCGGCATCGGCGCCGATATTGTCCCGCATGGTGGTGTCGAAGCGGTCGTCCACGTGCGTGACCACCAGGTCCAGGCCGGGCCGTTCCTGGCGGATCTTCACCAGCTCGTCGAGCCACTCCCTGTGCAGGCGCTCGATCAGGTCCACGCGATAATCCAGAAACTCGCGCAGATGTTTCGGATCGCGCCGACCCCGGAACAGCTCCAAAGGATCGAACCCGTGGCTCTCGCGGAACTCGCGCCGCACATCCTGGTTCATGGGCGTGAACTCGGAGATGTTCTTGACGCCTTGAATTCCGTCGAA
>CAZBQQ010000318.1:0-3318 GCA_964493965.1 uncultured Solibacteraceae bacterium | reverse complement strand
AGCGAAGAGTCCTCTACGGCCTTCGTAACTTGAATGGCGTTTGGGAACTGAAGGCGTCCACCAGGGACCGCGAACGAATCGATCCAGTGTAGGCGCCCGATCACCCCTCGTCGCGAAGCGTCGTGACGGGATCCACCCGCGCTGCGCGGCTGGCCGGAAGGAACACCGCCACCAGTCCCACCAGCGCCATGGAGGCGCAGGCAATCGCGAACGCCGCCGGGTCGAACGCCGACACCTGGAACAAGAGGCTCTTCATCACACCGGTGAGCGCAAACGCCCCGGCCAGTCCGATGGCAAGCCCCACGGCGATCATCGCCATCGCGTTCCGCACCACCCCGGACACGATCTCGCGCGGGCCGGCGCCCAGGGCCATGCGGATGCCGATCTCCCGCCGTTGCTGCGTCACGCTCTGAGCCAGGACCCCGTACAGTCCGAACGCGGCCAGGAGCGCGGCCACCATAGCGAAGGCCCCGATGACCCACGCCGAGTGCGTGGTATCGGTGAAACTGCGTTCCTTCACCTGCGCCATCGTGGTCACGGTTCCCAGCGGGAGGCGGGGATCGACCTGCCGGACCGCTTCGCGAATGCCTGACACCGCGGCCGTCGCCTCTCCCCGTGTGCGCACGATGAGGCTGATCCCCTGCCTCGGCATCTGCGCGATCGGCACGTACACCACCGGGCGGCCCGGATCGCGGAGATTGCCGACCTGCTCGCTGCGGATCACGCCGACGATCTGGTACTCCGTCAGTTCGGCTTTCAACCCCACGTAGCCTCCATGGGAGATACCGATCGTCCTGCCGACCGGGTCAGCCACTCCGAAAGCCTGCGACACGCGCGCGGCCAATTCCTGATTGACCACGACCACCGGAGGGGCCCCCTGGCGATCCCGCTCGCCAATCCCGCGGCCGGACAAGATGGGGATGTCGAAGGTGCTGAAATAGTGCGGATCCACGCGCTTATAGCTGACGTTGGTCCCGTACAAACCTGGGGCTACGATCACCTCCGTTTCATTGACGCCCTCGAGAGGCACATCCGTCGCGACCGCCGCCCGTTCCACGCCGGGCATGGACTCGAGGCGCTCAACGACAGCCTCGCTGAAGTGGACCGCGCTCTCCGGAGTCGGGTAGGCGCGATCCGGGAGTTCGACCGAGGTGGCGATCACGTTCTCGATGCGCACACCGGCGTCGCCGTTCTGAAGGTTGAGCAGGCTGCGGAACAGCAGCGAGGCGCCGCAGATCAGCAACAGAGAAACTGCGACCTCGCCGATCACGATGATGCGGCGCAACACCGCGCGTGAACCCGACGATCCACGCGTGGCCTGGTTCAGGAACGCGCTCAGAGTGCCGGAGGACGCCCGCAGAGACGGCAGGATGCCGACGAGCAGCGAGACTCCCAGAACGATGGCCGCTGCGAAGGCGAGCACGAGGGGATTCAGGCCAACCTCGGCTGTGGCCGGCAGAGACAGCACCAGCAGCGGGCGCGCGGCGCGCAGCAGCCCGTACGCCAGGGCAATGCCGGCCGCCCCTCCCAGCACGCACAAGGCGAGGCTTTCGGCCAGCAACTGCCCGACCAGACGGCCGCGGCTGGCTCCCAGGGCGGCTCGGACGGCCATCTCCCTGGTTCGCGTCGCGCCCCTGGCCAACAGCAGGTTCGCTACATTCGAGCAGGCGATGAGCAGGACCATGAGTACGGCTCCGAACGCCACATAGATGGACTGGCGAAGCCGGCTGCCGACGAGTTGCCGCCCATAGGGGTCGACGGCGGCGCTCCAGCCTTTTTTCCAAAACGGATTGAGGCCGGCAAGTTGGGCACTCAGCTTGGTCATCTCTTGCTGGGCTTGCCCCAGGCTCACGCCGCGCCGCAACCGGCCCACCACAACCAGCCAAAGGCTCTCGCGCGTCTGCTCGGCCGGCGTGAACACCAGCGGCTTCCAGTACACGGCCTCGACGCGATCGAAGCTACCCGCCGGCAGGACGCCGACAACACGATGCGGCTCGCCGTCGAGAAGCAGGTCGCGGTTCAAAATGTCGGACGCGCCGCCGAATCGCTGTTGCCAGGCGGAGTGGCTCAGCACAACCACATGGGCCGCCCCGGGCTGACCTTCCCCGGGCGCGAAGGTGCGGCCGAGTTGAGCCTCGACGCCAAACACCCGGAAGTAGTCGGCCGATACGGCCCGGCCCAACAGGCGGGTCGGTTCGCCGTTCATCATGGTCGCCGCGCTGTCCGGATGTTCCGCCGCGAGGTCCGTAAACACGGTGTTGAGCCGCTTCCAGTCCACGAAATTCAAGGTGCTGACACCCCAGCGATGCGCGCCCTCGGCTTCGTTGACGCTCACCATGCGCTCGGGCTCGGGGTATGGGAGGGGCTTCAGCAGAACTGCGTCCACGATGCTGAACATCGCCGTATTCGCGCCAATGCCGAGCGCCAGCACTCCTATGGCGGCGACGGCGAAAACGGGATCGCGCCGGAGCGACGCAAGTCCATACCGAAAGTCCCGCAGCAGCGTTTCGATCCATCGAAGGCTGCGCTGGTCGCGATGCTCTTCCTTCACCTGTTCGATTCCTCCGAAGGCGCGGCGGGCGGCGCAGCGGGCTTCTTCGGGCGCGAGGCCGCGCGCCAGGGCGTCACGTTCGGCCAGCTCGATGTGAGCGAGAATCTCGTCTTCGAGTTCCCGATCGAGTCGCCGCCGGCGCATCAGCGCCACGAGGCCGGCCACCGCGCGGCGGAGGGTCACGACTCCGCTCCTAAAAAGCGGGCCACCAGGGCCGCGGCTTTCTCCCAGTTCGCTACCTCAACCAGGAGTTGCTTCCGCCCGGCCTTGGTCAGGGAATAGAACTTGACCTTCCGATTGGTTTCCGAAATCCCCCAGTCCGTCGAGATCCAGCCTTCCTGCTGGAGGCGTATGAGGGCGGGATAGACGGAGCCCTGGCTGAGTTTGAGGGATTCGCCGGAGATCTGCTCGATGCGGCGGGCGATGGCGTAACCGTGCATCGTCCCCATGGTGTCCAGGGTTTTGAGGACGAGGAGGTCGAGCGTTCCGTAGGGTATTTCTGCCTGTTCTTTCGACATGTCTACATCCGACATGTATATGATGGGGCAGGCGGCGGTGGCCTGTCAAGAGCAATCTGACCCGCCCGCCCCGGCAGGCCGAAAGGGATACGATATGGATGGAATGAAACCCACACACATCTCACGTTTCGCGGTACCGTGCCTGACTGCTCTGCTGTCGGTCGCATTCGCGCAGCAAAGGAACCCGGAGGCGCTGGGCTTCTCGTCCGGGCGACTCGATCGCCTTCACGCGGCTATGCAGCGCGAGGT
>CAZBQQ010000317.1:0-3354 GCA_964493965.1 uncultured Solibacteraceae bacterium | reverse complement strand
TTGGCGAGAGTCATCGAATGCGGGTTGTGTAGGAACGACCCCGGGCCGGTTCCGGATCACGCATCCCTTCCATCCACTCCGTGGCGCCGAATACGAGCTGGTCACACGGAAACTCACATGGGGTGAGGACCGGGTCTTCTACTACGACCAAGCCGGCGCGCTCAAGTCCTTTCTAACCAATGTGACGGACCTGGTGCCGCAGGATGCCTTCGGACACGTTTCGTGCGGCCGATCACCGTTTCGCGCAGACGACCTCCTGGAACTCCGTAGTCTCATCGATCGGCTCAGACAACGCGAGGGCACGGGCAAGGAAGTGTAATGACAATATCGCCGCATATGGAAAGAGAACTTCGCCGCATGGACTGGGTGCGCGATCCGACGAGATCCAGCGATACAGGTGTATATTCTGCTATCTGTGCTGATTCCGCAGTGAAGTTCATCACAAGATTGCCCTTGACAAGCGCAGCTATGCGGCATAGTATTACTTACATACAATCTGTTGAGAGGTCGCATGGCCAAGCTCAAGTTGCCCGATCAAAAACTGCTGGAACTCAAACGCACCGGCACCCTCAACCCTCATCCAGCCGCTGTCGCCGACGCCTTGTTCCGCGAGAATCCGTTCTTCGACGCCCAAGACCTGCTGCAGGTGCGCTACGAGATGCTGCGACGCCACCGCGTCGAAGGCGCTTCCGTGGTCGAGGTCTCCTCGGTGTTCGGAGTCTCTCGCCCAACCTTCTATCAGGCACAGGTCGCATTCGAACGCGGCGGCCTGCCAGGCCTCCTGCCCAAGCAGCGCGGCCCCAAGGAAGGGCACAAGCTGTCCGGCGAAGTCATCGAGCACGTCCGCGACCTGAAGGCTTCCTCTCCCGGCTTAACCGTTGTCGAATGCATCCTAGCGGTGAAGGACAAGTTCGGGGTCACCGTGCATCGCCGCAGCCTGGAACGGGCGATGGCAGGCAAAAAAAAACTGCGCAAGACGACTTGAGATTGCTTTGCCGGCCGGAGCCGCCGAGGCATACGAAGCATTGCGTCAGCGAGTGGTTCAGCCCAAGGGAGGCATCGAGCATGCCGAAGGCAGAGGCGTCCTCATCCGGTGTGGCCTGGCGCACTGGGCTCAAGTGCAAACCCCGTCCCCGGCCGAACGGTCGCCGCGCGATTCGTATCCGCCGCCTGGCTGTTCCCAACCAGAGGTTCGGTCGGCGTTGGAGGTCGAACTCGTCAAGCTCGTCGCCGGTCTGATTCTCAGTACTCGAAAGGAGAGCATACGTGCCTGAACTGAAAGTGGGAAGTCAGCATCTGCAGCGGGATGCCTATCTTTACATTCGCCAGTCCACGCCGCGCCAGGTGCTGGAGAACACGGAGAGCACGCAACGCCAGTACGCCTTGCGCGATCGCGCCCTGGCATTGGGCTGGCCGCTCGAACGTATCCACGTGCTCGACTGCGATCTTGGTAAGTCGGGTTCGCAGTCGGCCGGCCGAGACGGGTTTCAGAGGCTTGTCAGTGAGGTGGCCCTCGGCAAGGCCGGCTTGGTGATGGGGCTGGAGGTGTCGCGACTGGCCCGGAACTCCGCCGATTGGCATCGGCTCATCGAGCTATGTTCTCTGGCTGGCGCGCTCATTCTCGACGAGGATGGAATCTACGATCCGGCGAACTTCAATGACAGGCTTCTGCTCGGCTTGAAAGGGACCATGTCGGAAGCAGAACTTCACTTCCTCAAGGCGAGGATGAGAGGTGGGATGCTCAACAAGGCCCGACGCGGCGAGCTCGAGATGCGGCCGCCCGTCGGCTTGATTTACCGGGACGATGGCGTTCTGGTTCTCGATCCGGACGCCGAGGTGCAGGCGGCCATGCGCCTGGTCTTCGAGACCTTCGACCGAACCGGATCGGCCATGCAAACAGTGAAACTCCTTCGCGAGCAGGGTCTCCGGTTTCCCCGCCGCATCCGCAAGGGGGTGGACAAGGGCGAGTTGCATTGGGTGCGGGCGGGGCACTCTCGGATTCTCCAGGTGCTGCACAACCCGCGGTACGCCGGCGCCTTCGTCTACGGCCGCGTCCGCACGCGGCTCTTGCCGGACGGCAAGCACAGCACGACGAAGGTCCCGCGGTCAGATTGGCAGTTCGTGATTCCCGGTGTCCATGCTGGCTATATCACCTGGGATCAGTTTGAGGCCAATCAAAAGCGCCTCGCTGAGAACGCGCTGGGATTCGGAAACGCTCGGAAGGCAGGTCCAGCACGGGAAGGGCCGGCGCTTCTCCAGGGCCGGGTCATCTGTGGCGTCTGTGGAGAACGGATGGGCGTTCGGTACAGCGTCGCGTACAAGCGCGTGTCTCCGAGTTATGTCTGCCAGGAAGCCGCCGTTCGAAGGGCGGGCAAGGTCTGCCAGCACGTGGCCGGCAGCGTTGTAGATCAGGCGATCAGTGACCTCTTGCTGGAGCTGATGCAGCCTATGACCCTGGAAGTCGCCCTCGCGGTTCAACAGGAAGTTGAGGGACGGATTACCGAAACCGACGCCTTGCGGCGGAAACACGTGGAGCGGGCGCAGTATGATGCGGAGCTTGCCCGACGGCGCTACATGAACGTCGACCCCGACAACCGTCTTGTCGCCGACAGCCTGGAAGCGGAGTGGAACAACAAGCTGCGCTCTCTGGCCGAAGCTCAGGAACATTATGAGCGGCAGACGCAGAAACAGCGGCTGTTGATTGACTCGCAGACGCGGGAACAACTGCTCTCCTTGGCCACCGACTTCCCGCGGGTATGGAATGATCCGTCCGTCGAGCCTCGCGAGAGGAAGCGCATCCTGCGCCTGCTCGTCGAGGATGTGACGTTGATCAACGGAGAGACGATCCAGGCCCATGTTCGCCTCCGCGGTGGTGCCACCCGCAGCCTCACTCTGGCCAAACCACTGCCGATCGCCCAGATTCGGAAAACCAAGCCGGAAGTCGTCGCCGAGATCGATGCGCTGCTGGACCATTACTGCGATCGCGAGGTAGCGGAGGTTCTGAATCGGCAGGGACGCCGGACCTGGCAGGACGAACCGTTCAGCCTCAAAAAGATCGCGCACATCCGGCAGTCATTCCATCTGAAGTGCCGCTACAGGCGGCTGCGAGCGAGGGGGCTGCTGACCGCCAGAGAGATGAGCGTGCGGCACGGCGTGACGACCACTACAATCAATCTTTGGGGAAGAGCGGGGCTGCTGAAAAAGCACCGCTACGACAATGTCCGGCGATGCCTATACGAACCGCTGGACGACAGCGCGGTTATCAAGGGCCGCGGAGGCCGACGGCCCGAGCAGCCACGTTTCACCTTGGCGCAAGCGGGATGAGATGCAGTATGAAACATAAGCTTTGTCGCG
>CAZBQQ010000316.1:0-3355 GCA_964493965.1 uncultured Solibacteraceae bacterium | reverse complement strand
TACCAGGAGATCCTGGGCGACCTGCACAACCTGTTCGGCGACACCAACGCGGTCCACGTCAGCCTCAACGGCAACGGCGAGATCATCCTCGATAACGTGATCAAGGGCGACACCGTTCGCGAGGTTCTCGATTACGTTCAGTTCCGCGCCGAATCCCTGCTCGGCCAGTTCCGCAAGGACGTCGAATCGGCACTCCGCGAAGGCAAGATCGGCTACGAGGAATCGGGCCGTCTGCTGAGGTTCTACGAAGAGGGGTTGAACGGGTACACGTATCTAGAAGGCTGACGGAGCCAGCCAGCATTGCGGGGCAGGATGGCATCCTGCGCGCCGGTTGCGAACCGGCGGCCGGCTGACGTGTTAGGCAGAGACCACAGGCGGGTTACCAACCCGCCGCAGGTTTGACAACCTGCCCCACAACCTCCCACACGTCCCGCTCGAGCGCGCGATACAATCTGCATCATGACTCGACAACTCTGTCTGGCCCTCCTTGTCGCAGCCGCCGCACAGGCGCAGCAGCCGCCGGTCGTATTGACGCAGGGCAACCGCACCATCGCCCTTGAGCCCTACGCGCCCAACATCGTCCGCGTGACCATGAGCCTGCTCACGAAGCCGGCGCTGGCAAAGCCTGGCTACGGATTTGTTGCATCCCCGGCCGCCCAGGGCTGGAGCCGCGAAACGACCGATGCGGGCGAAGTGTACCGGTCCGCGCGCCTGGCGGTCACCGTCGCCGCCGACCACCCGCGCAAGCCGATGGCCACCGAGTTGGACATCGCCAAATTCTTCGGTGGCTCGGCTCCGCCCACGCACATCATCATCGCCACCCCCGAAGGCAAGACCCTCCTCGACATGCAGGAATGGTCGATGTCCCTGCCGAACCACAAGGACGGCAACGCGGGAGTTCTGGCGGACCGGCGTCCTTCCGATCCCGAGTTCTACCAGGTGGGAGCGGTCTTCGCCTCGCCCGCCGACGAGCACTACTACGGCCTGGGCCAGAATCACGAGGGCTTCCTCGACCATCGCGGCCACACGGTGCGGTGCTGGCACGATTACACCGCCACGGGCGGCCCCAGCATGGGCATTCCCTTCCTGGTCACCAACCGCGGCTACGGCATGATCTGGGACAACCCGTCCAAGACCACCATCGAGCCCGGCTTCAACGAGCAGACCCGGTGGTCTTCCGAAGTGGGCGATCGCGTGTCCTTCTTCGTGATCGCCGGCAACACCACCGACGAGATCTACGCCGGCTACCGCCTGCTGACCGGCGCCACGCCCATGCTTCCCAAGGCCGCCTACGGCTACATCCAATGCAAACAACGATACCGTTCGCAGGATGAGGTTCTGGCCGTGGCCAAGGGATATCGCGATCGCCACCTGCCGGCCGACGTGATGGTGGTGGACTGGTTCTACTACACGAAGATGGGCCAGCTGGACTTCGATCCCGCGCTGTGGCCCGACCCCGCCGCGATGAACCGCCAGCTTCACGACATGGGCTTCGAAACGATGATCAGCGTCTGGCCGCGCTTCACCAAGGGCTCCCGCTACTACGACCTGCTGCATGAGAAAGGCTGGTTCGAGCATCTGGCGGATGGCCGGCCCACGGATGGCCTGCCCTACGACCGCGCCGGGTCCGACATCGACACCACCAACCCGGATGCGGCGCGCTGGTTTTGGGACACCATCCGCGACAACATCCTCAGCAAAGGCTTCGACGCCATCTGGGCGGACGAGACCGAACCCGACCTGCCTCCCAACGGCAGCTATTTCCACATCGGACCGGGCACCCAGTTCTACAACACGTACCCGCTGTTCCACACGGCCGCGCTCTACGACGGCTTCCGCCGCGACATCAAGCACCGCGCGCTGATCCTCTCACGCGACGCGTATCTCGGCGCGCAGCGCAACGGCGCCTTCTTCTGGTCCTCGGACATTTACCCCACCTGGGACACGCTGAAGCGCCAGATTCCCACCGGGCTCGACTTCACCGCCTCCGGCTTCGCCTACTGGAGCAACGACACCGGCGGATGGCAGTATCTGCCCGCCGAGCACCATCCGGCGCACCCGCCGCTGCTCGACCCCTCCGACGCGCGCGACAACGTCGGCGGCTTTGACGACTATCCCGAGCTCTACACGCGCTGGTTCGAGTACGCCGCTTTTCTGCCCATCTTCCGCACTCACGGCAGCCGCCTGACAAACGAGGTGTGGTCCTACGGCAAGGCGGCTGAGCCGATCCTGGAGAAGTACCTGAAGCTGCGCTATGAGCTGATGCCCTACATCTACGCGCTGGGCTACCGAACCCACGAAACCGGCGCTCCGTACATGCGCGCGCTCTTCATGGATTTCCCCGCCGATGCGAACGTTGCCGACATCGCCGACGAATACATGTTCGGCCCGGCGTTCCTGGTGGCCCCGATCACCGAGCAGGGCACCACCAGCCGCATGGTCTATTTGCCGGCCGGCGCCGACTGGTACAACTACTGGACCAGCGAGCGGGTGCAAGGCGGTCAGACCATCAAGGTCGATGCGCCGATCGAAGTCCTGCCGCTGTTCGTGCGCGGCGGTTCGATCATCCCGTACGGAGAGCCTGTTGAGAGCACCCACCAGGCGCAGAAGGTGGCCAAGTTGCGCGTCTACCCGGGCGCCGATGCCGACTTCACGCTCTACGACGACGACGGCCAAACCTATGACTACGAGAAAGGCGCGGGCAAGCTCACCCACCTGCACTGGGACAATACGACGGGCAAGCTCACACCGGCGTCCGACAACGTCGAAGTAGTGGGTCGCTGAGCGGAGGTTGCTGGTCTATCTCACCAGCTCCAGAGCGCGGCGGAAGAAGGGCTCGAAGTCGGCCGGAGCGCCAGCGGTCTTGGCCTTGCGGACAGCGGCCTCGGCGGCGGCCGGGGTGCAGCCAAGGTTGACCAACGCCGAGAGGACGTCCTGTTCGAGACGGGTAAAGGCCGCCTTGCCTTCGGGCGCCGCTTCCGTCGCGGCCCCGGTGGCGACTTCGGGCAACTTCTCGCGCAGCTCGAGGATCATGCGCTCGGCGGTCTTCTTTCCCACGCCGGGAATGCGCACCAGGCGCTCGGTCGCGCCGGCGCGGATGGCAGCGATGAGGTCGGGCGCGGCCAGACCCGAGAGCACCGTCAGGCCCAGTTTCGGCCCGATGCCGCTCACCGAGATGAGCTTCTCGAAGAGCATCTTCTCCTCGGCGGTGGAAAAACCGAAGAGCTGCAGGGCGTCCTCGCGGACGTGCGTGTGGATGCGCAGCCGCACCTCCTGGCCCGCGTCGGGCAGCCCCGCGTAGGTCGAGACCGGGATCGCGACGTCGTAGCCGACCCCGCCCGCCTCCACCACCGCC
>CAZBQQ010000315.1:0-3370 GCA_964493965.1 uncultured Solibacteraceae bacterium | reverse complement strand
AGTTGCCCGCCGGGACGGCCGCCGACACGGGCACGGTGCCCGGCGACCAACTGGCCTGGGAGAGATTCCAATAAAGCGGTAAGATAGTCCGCAATGCGGAACAATCGCGGGAATTCGCCGTGGTTGTGGATCTCAGCCGCGGCAGTGATGGCCGTGCTGGCGCTGCCGGGCCCCCGCGCTGTCAGGGCGCAGCAGTCCGGAGCTGGCCTGCGATTCATTCCCGTGCCCCCTTGCCGCGTCGCCGACACGCGCGGCGCCTTGGGCCAGTTTGGCGGACCCTCCTTCACCGCCGCTGGGTCGCGGTCTTTTGCCATCCCGCAGAGCGCCTGCGGCATCCCCACCACCGCGCAGGCTTACTCGCTCAACGTCACCGTGGTGCCGAAAGGCGCGCTCTCCTATCTCACCCTGTGGCCCACCGGCCAGACGCAGCCCGGCGTCTCCACCCTGAACTCATTTCAGGGCACCGTGGTGGCCAACGCCGCCGTTGTCCCGGCCGGAACCGGCGGAGCCGTCAGCGTCTACGTCACCAATCCCACCGATGTCATTCTCGATATCAACGGTTACTTCGACTCGCCCTCCGTCAGCGGTTCCCTGCCTTTTTATCCGGCCCAACCCTGCCGCGTGGCCGACACGCGCGGCGGCGCAGGCCCCTTCGGCGGTCCTTCTTTGACCGCCGGGCAGAGCCGCGACTTCGCGGTCCCCGCGAGCGCCTGCGGCATCCCAGCGAGCGCCGCCGCCTTCTCGATGAACGTGACGGTGGTTCCTCCGGGCTACCTGGGCTTCCTGACCGCGTGGCCGACGGGGCAATCGCGGCCCAACGTTTCGACCCTCAATTCCTGGCAAGGCAAAGTGGTGGCCAACGCGGCGCTGGTTCCGGCGGGAGCGAATGAGTCGATGTCGGTCTACGCGTCGAACCCCACCGACGTGGTCCTGGACATCAACGGCTACTTCGGTGCGCCGGGCAGCGCGGGCGCGCTTTCGTTCTACCCGGTGGCGCCATGCCGCATCGCGGATACGCGAGGGGACCAAGGCACGTTCGGAGGGCCGATCCTGTCTATGGCAGTGGAGCGCTCGTTCCCGATTCCGCTGAGCGGATGCTCCATTCCCGCCACGGCGGCGGCCTATTCACTCAATGTGACGGTGGTGCCCAATGGGCCGCTCTACTATCTGACGGCCTGGCCAACCGGCTCGCCGCAGCCCGGCGTCTCGACCCTGAACTCGTGGGACGGCACGGTGGTGGCAAACGCGGCGATCGTTCCAGCGGGGACCAACGGCGCCATCAGCGTCTACGCGCAGGGCCATACCCACGTAATTTTGGATATCAACGGCTACTTCGCGCCGCCGCAGGGCGGTCCGACTCCCACGCCGACTCCCACGCCCACACCGACACCCACGCCGACGCCGAGTCCGACTCCGACGCCTACGCCGCCGCCGGTCGGCCCCGAAGTGGATGTGGTCTTGACCACCGACGACCAGAGGCAGCTTATGATGCCGCAGCTGGCCGTCAACTTCCACACCGGCAGCGGCGGCAGCAACCCGATCTTCGTGGACGAGACCCAGCAATACCAGGAGATCGAGGGCTTCGGAGCCACCTTCACCGAATCGACCGCCTGGCTGCTCGAAAAGGTCGCACCCGCATCCGCCCTCGCCCCGCCATGAACAAGCTGTTCACGCGGAACAATGGTGGCATCGGTCTCAGCTTCATGCGCATTCCGATGGGCTCCACCGACTACGGGCTCTCCTACTATTCCTACGACGACCTGCCGGCGGGCCAGACCGACACCGCTCTCACCCACTTCTCCGTCGCCCACGATCAGGACTACATCATTCCGCTGATCGCGCAGGCCAAGCAACTGAACCCGGCGATGAAGCTGATGGCAAACCCGTGGAGCCCGCCGGGCTGGATGAAGTCCTCCGGCTCTCTGCTGGGCGGGTCGCTGCTGCCCTCGATGTACACGCCCTTCGCGAACTACTTAGTTAAGTTCGTCCAGGCTTACTCGGCGGCCGGCATTCCCATCGATTACATTTCGCTGCAGAACGAGCCGGAGTACGAGCAGCCCGGCTTTCCCGGCATGTTGATGGACGCGCCCACCCAGATCACGGTCCTGCACGACTACGTGCTGCCCGCGCTCAATTCGAACGGCATCACTTCGCGGGTGCTCGTTTACGACAGCAACTGGGATGACCCGGGCTATGCGGCCACGGTGCTCGCCGACACCACCATCCAAGCGTCACGCAGGTGGCAGGAACGTCGTGGCACGGCTACCGACCCTTTCCCGGCGTCATGACTCTCGTCCACGACAGCCTCCCGGACAAGGGCGCGTATGAAACCGAGATCTCAGGCTATTGGGCGTCCGATCAAGTGAAGACCGACTTCGAGCAGATTACGGACGTCATGCGGAACTGGGGTAAAACCTACCTCAAGTGGAGCACGGCACTGAACGAGAACCATGGCCCGATCAGCACGAACTCCCCGGTTGCCAGCCCGCTGGTGATCGTCAACAGCCAGTCGGGGGCGATCACTTACGCCATCGACTACTACACGCTGGGGCATTTCAGCCGGTTCGTGCTGCCGGGCGCTCATCGTATTTACTCCAGCAACGGCGCGGGCGTTGTAAGTGTGGCGTTCCTCAACCCCGACCAATCAAAAGTGCTGGTGGCTTTCAACGACTCAACGGTCAGCCAGACGTTCCAGGTGCAGTGGGGAGCCTATACGTTCCCTTACACGCTCGGCGCCCTGAGCGGAGCCACCTTCACCTGGAGCGGGCTTCAGTACGGAGGATACGCGGTCGATGCCGGCACTCAGATCCTGGCGTCCAGTTACAACGGCAGCCAGGGGATCTATGACTATCCCTCGGCGGACAGTAGCGGCGGTTATGTGGTGCTCGAGAACGCGCCCGACACCGCGTATGGCGTCTACAGGAATGTGGACTTCGGCGCCGGGTTCGGCACTCTGAGCGCGCGACTTTCCTGTGATGCCGGTTCTGGAAACTGCGGAGGAGCGATCGAGTTCCACCTCGACAGCACCACCGGCCCGCTGGCCGGGCGAGTGACCGTGCCGGCGACCGGCGGGTGGCTGAGCTGGCAGACGGTTCAGGGGACCGCCTTCGCGAGCGCGACAGGCGTGCATGACCTCTACATGGTGTTCAAAGCGCCCACCAGCGGCGCCGGAGGACTGGGCGGCGTCCAGTGGTTCCAGTTTGGCGGAAGGTTAGCGGGCCACCAGTAAGCGGTAAAATAGGGCGCTATGCGCAGGAACCTTGTGGGCCGTCCGTGGTTGTGGATCTCAGCCGCGGCTGTGGTGATGTTGGCGGCGCTGGCGCTGCCGGGCACCCGCGCCGTCAGGGCGCAGCAGTCCGGGGCTGGTCTT
>CAZBQQ010000314.1:0-3380 GCA_964493965.1 uncultured Solibacteraceae bacterium | reverse complement strand
ATGCAGTTGTCTTCATCCATCACCACCATGCCGCCGGAGCCCATGATGGAGCCGAGCTTACCGAGGGTTTCGTAGTCGACCGGGGTGTCGAACATTTCCTGCGGGATGCAGCCGCCGGAAGGGCCGCCGGTCTGGACGGACTTGATGTGCTTTCCGTTGGTGCCACCCTCGCCGACGTCGTAGACGAAAGTCTTCAGCGGGGTGCCCAGCGGCATTTCGACCAGGCCGGTGTTGGTGACCTTGCCGACCAGCGAGAAGACCTTGGTGCCCGCGCTCTTGGTGGAGCCGGTTTCGGTGAACCAGGCCGGACCCTTGGCGACGATGGGCGCGATGTTGTACCAGGTCTCGACGTTATTGATGGAAGTCGGGTATCCGTAGAGTCCTTTTTGCGCCGGGAACGGCGGGCGGGGACGGGGCCGTCCGGCGCGGCCTTCGAGCGAGGCGATGAGCGCGGTCTCTTCGCCGCAGACGAATGCGCCCGCGCCTTCCACCAGTTGAATGGAGAAGTTGAAGCCGCGGCCCAGGATGTTCTCGCCCAACAGGCCGTACTCTTTGGCCTGCTCGACGGCGCGCGCGAGGCGGTGCACGGCCAGCGGGTACTCAGCGCGTATATAGACGATGCCCTGCTGCGCGCCGGTGACGAAACCGCCGATGATCATGCCCTCGAGCAGCGAGTGGGGATCGCTCTCGATTTCATTTCGATTCATGTAGGCGCCGGGATCGCCTTCGTCGGCATTGCAGATCAGATACTTCTTGTCGGTCTTGGCCTTGCGCAGCACTTCCCACTTGAGACCGGTGGGATAGCCGGCGCCGCCGCGCCCGCGCAGCTTGGAGGCCTTGATCTGTTCGATCACCACGTCCGGCATGTTGTCGATCAGAACTTTGTACAGCGCCTGGTAGCCGCCCACGGCGATGTACTCTTCGATCTCGTCGGCGCTGATGAGGCCGCAATTGCGGAGGACGATCTTTTTCTGTCCTTTGAAGAACGGCACCTCGCGCCAGGAGGGGATTTCGGGCAAGCCGGTGCCGTACTTGACCTGGCCGGTGAGGTGATCCCACTCTTCGATCTTGCAGAGGGACAGATCGGTGGTGATCTTGCCGAGGTACATGTCGTCCAGGATGCGCGGCACGTCGTTGTGCTGGACGCGGTGCATGATCACCAGGGGCCGGCCGGGCAGCCAGACGTTGACCAGCGGCTCGGCGGCGCAGAATCCGAAGCAGCCCACGCGGGCGAGCTCCATGTCCAGCCCGCGGCGCTCGATTTCGTCGGCGAAGGCATGATAGACGCCCTCGGCGCCGTTGCCGGTGCCGCAGGTTCCCATGCCCACGCCGATGCGGGGCTTGTTGGGGAGCAGCTTTCCGAGCCCTGCCTCTCTGACGGCGTTAAAACTGCTGAGGTCCTGGATGCGCATCTAACGCTTCTCCTTCTCGATGGCGTCGATCTGGCTGCGCAGCGCGCGCTCGTTGACGTGGCCGTAGATCTCGTGATTGATTTCGACCACGGGGGCCAGCGCACACTGGCCGAAGCAGGCCACGGTGCGGATGGTGTACTTGCGATCGGGCGTGGTGATGGTCTGCTTGGCGGTCTCGCCATCCTCGGGGCCGTGGTCGTGGAGGCCCATTTCGAGCTTCAGGCGCTCGAGCAGGCCGCGCGATCCGCGGGTGTGGCAGGCGGTGCCGCGGCACACGGCGACGGTGTTCCTTCCCTGCGGCTCCAGATTAAAAAGCGCATAGAAGGTGACCACGCTGTGGATTTGGGCCAGCGGAAGGTCGGCCTTCGCGGCCACGTACTCCAGCGTCTCAGGCGGGAGGTACTTAAAAGGATGGTGTTCCTGGATGCGTTCCAGAATGGTGAGAAGGGCGCCGGGCTTGCCATTGTGTTCCGCTATGACGCGGTCCACGAAGTCCTGATCTTCCAGGCTTGGCAGTGACTGCGCAGATGAGTTCTTCATCGAGGAGAACCTCCCTGATTGTCGGCCCCGAATCGGACGGCCCGGCGCCTCTATCGATGAACGGGTTGTAATCCGCGAGGTGCCCGGGCTGGGCAGATTTTAGAATATTGTTATCCGAAAGACATGCTCAACCCAAGAGCATACACCACCGGGGCCGGTTTTGTCTCAGGCAGGTGGGCTGGTGGCTCACGGAGAGCTGGCGGGTCTCGAGACCGGCTGCAGGCGTGGACGCCTGCCCCACAAATCAGAAGGTGAGGCCGATGATTACGGACAGCTCGTTCCTGCGCTGCTTTGCCGGCCAGGAGCTAAACAAGTCGGAGAGCCAGCGGGTGTAGCGCACTTCGGGCGTTATCCGGATTCCGAACTCGTCCTTGACGCGGAAGCCGGCGGTGGCCGTGGCGCCGAATGTGGACAACTTCGTGGCGATACGGGGCGTGTAGTTCGTTGACGAGCTGCCGTCGGGATTGACGATGTCGGTGGTGGTTCGAATACCGGAGATCTTTCTGTAGGAAACGCCGCCGCCCAGGAACACCTGGGCCCAAGCGGTTTTGGCGGGGAGGGTTCCGTAGCGGGCCAGGACCGGAATGGTCCAGTAGCGCGCATGGGTGGCCTCGGACACGGTGGAAATCTGCGAGGTTCCGTCCGCCAGCGAGAGGGTTGTAACGACCTGCGAGGAGTAGCTGAAGTACTGATATAGGACGTCGGCGCTGACCAGGATCCGCCTTGTGGCGGCGTACTCCACGGTGGCGCCTCCACCAAAGCGCGGGCTCGCAGGAGTCAACGAGTTGCTCACGAGCGTCAGGGTGTTGGGGCTGGAGGCGGTGCTTGCCGAACTTTGCACGGGCAGCATGATGATGGAGCCGCGTATTCCGGCGGAGAAGCGCCTCCAGAAGTTCGGCTGGACTTGTTCCTCGCGAGCGCTGCTGCTGGTGGTTGAGGACTGAGCGCGCAGGATCGGCGCCAGCAGGATCCCGCAGAAGAAGAGCAGACATGCCGCGCGCTCGACGCCGGTCTTGCGTGGGTTCAATAGCACCGGGTTCTAGGCCTCCCAAAAGAGCGTTGAATCAGTGGATGCGTGAGAGCGCATTAGCGTTACCTGAGGATGCGTCCGTTCACAATCCGTCACGTTCGATGATAACCCGGCTTGGAGGCACGTGTCCGCTTGCTGGTCTGCTTGCTGGTCCGCCGGGGGTGCACGACACAGGAGTGCAAGCGTCTGGTGGAATTCGCGGACGACCGCTGTTTCCGAGCGTATCAGCCCGCGCGTGGCTTCAGCCACGCTACAGAGCGGCGGAACTGAAGTGCCGCGCGGGCTGAAGCCTGGCTGAAGCCCTGCTACTTGGTTTTCCCAGATGTCAGACTCGTGCGGAGCTTGTGGCGGGTTGTCAAACCTGCGGCGGGTTGGCAACTGTTGGCAACCCGCCTGTA
>CAZBQQ010000313.1:0-3398 GCA_964493965.1 uncultured Solibacteraceae bacterium | reverse complement strand
GACGACCTGGCCGTGAGCCACGCGGTGGACCGCGCGAGTTTCGCGGCGCTCGATAGCGGTGCCGCCACTTCCGCCAGCATCATGGTGCCCTGCCCCTGGCTTACGGAAGTGGCGGCCTACGCCAAAGCGCACCCCGACGCCGACCTCGGCCTGCACCTAACTCTGACCAGTGAGTGGAAGACCTACCGCTGGGGGCCCGCAGCCACAGGCCACGATCTGAGCAGCCTCCTCGATCCGGACGGATACTTCTGGCCCGGTGCCGCTCCCGTACTCAAGAGTGCCAAGCCCGAAGAGGTGGAAGTTGAAATCCGCGGGCAAATCGATCGCGCGCTGAAGGTCGGCATTCGTCCCACTCACGTGGACAGTCACATGGGCACGGTGTTAGCGCCCCGCCTTCTGGCCATCTATGTGAAGCTGGCCCACGAATACGGCATTCCATTCCTGGCCACGCGCTCCTCTGCGCTCGCGGAAACCGACATCATTCCCGACGCGATTGTGATCGCCGGCGCAACCGCCAAGCCGGACGGCTGGACTGAATGGTATGTGCATCAGCTCCAGTCGCTCAAGCCCGGCCTCACCGAATTGATCGTCCACCTGGGCTACGACGACGCCGAGTTGCAGGCGATCATGGGCAACGTCGCCTTCGGCAGCGCCTGGCGCCAGCGCGACTTCGACGCCATCACAAGCCCCGAGTTCAAGAAGGCCCTCGAACAAAATCACATCACGCTGGTGGGCTGGAAGCAGATTAAGGCTGCGCTACAATCGAAACAGTAGATCCCTTAGATGACGCCGCACCGCGTAATCGCGCTCTACCCGGGCTCCTTTGACCCGATCACCAACGGCCACCTCGACCTCATCGAGCGCGGCGCGAAACTCTGCGACCGCCTCATCGTCGCCATCCTCCGCAACGAGGAGAAGGAGCCGCTCTTTTCCGTCGAAGAGCGCATCGAAATGCTCCGCGAGGTCGTCAGCGTTTACCCCACCGTCGAGGTCGATTCCTTCAACGGCCTGCTCGTCCAATTCGCCGGGCAGAAGGGCGCCAGCGTCATCCTGCGCGGCATACGCGCCATCTCCGACTACGAATACGAACTCCAGATGGCTCTCATGAACCGCCGCCTGTGCCCCGCCATCGAGACCGTCTTCCTGATGGCCAAGGAAGAGTACTCGTTCATCAGCTCCCGCCTGGTCAAGCAGGTGATCGGCCTCGGCGGCAATATCTCTGGATTGGTGCCGCCCTCGGTCGAGGTGCGGCTCAGGAACCGCGTTCTGAACGGCCGATGACACCGATGTTCGATCCCGGCGAGCTTTCCGAGCGCATCGCGCGCATCAGCGTGTCGATGACCATGCGTGTCGCGAGCGAAGCCGAGCGCCTCAAGCGCGAAGGGCACGATATCGTCGATTTCGGCCCCGGCGAGCCGGACTTCCCAACCCCGGCCAACATCAAGCAGGCCGCCATCCGCGCCATCGAGCAGAACTTCACCCGCTACACGTCCTCGGCGGGCACGCCCGAACTGCGCAAGGCCATCGTCGATCGCCACGCCGCCGATTTCGGCACCAGTTACACGCCCGCGGAATGCGTCGTCACCGTGGGCGCCAAGCAGGCCATCTTCGACCTCATGCAGGTGCTCGTCAATCCCGGCGACGAGGTCGTCATCCCCGTCCCCTACTGGGTCACCTTCAAGGACGTGGTGAACTTCGCCGGCGGCAAGTGCGTGTTCGTTCCCCCCGACGAAGCGAACGGATTCAAGCTGACGGCCGCCATGATCGAGCCGCACCTGAGCAACCGCACCCGCATGGTGGTCGTCAATTCGCCTTCGAACCCGGCCGGCGCAGTCGTCGACCCCGAAGAGTTCCAGCGCATCCACCACCTCACAGCCAGCCGCGGCATCTACCTGCTCACCGACGAATGCTACTGCCACTTCGTCTACCGCGGGGCACCGTTCTCCGCCGCCTCGTTTCCCGGCGCCAGGCGCAACGTGCTGGTGGTGGGCTCGGTGTCGAAGACTTACTCCATGACCGGATGGCGCGTGGGCTGGGTTCTCGGCCCGGAGCCGGTGATCGCCGCCGTCGTCAAGCTCCAGAGCCAGAGCACGTCGAACGTCACCTCCATCGCGCAGAAGGCCGCCGTCGAGGCGCTGCGCGGACCGCAGGATTCCGTCGCCCAGATGCTTGCCGAGTACCGCCGCCGCCGCGATTTCGTCGTTGAGCGCGTGCGCGCGATTCCCGGAGTCACCTGCACCGAGCCACAGGGCGCTTTCTACGTATTTCCGAACGTGAGCGCGGCGCTCGGCGACGACGGCGTCCGCGACACCCTCGATTTCGCGGCACGCCTCCTCCAGCGCGATTATGTCACGGTGGTCCCGGGCGAGGCCTTCGGCATCGAGGGCCACATTCGCATCTCCTACGCCACCTCCATGCACGAGCTCGAGCGCGGCCTTGCCCGCCTGGACAACTTCGTTCGACACTTGATGAGATGAGCCAACATCCCATCCGCCTGCTGCCTTCCTTCCGCGAAAAGATCTGGGGCGCCACCACGCTCGAACCGTGGTTCCATTCGACCGGCGGCCAGATCGGCGAGGTCTGGTTCACCGCCGACGACAACCGCACCGAAGACGGCCGCACCCTTTCCGAGCTGATGCACGGGGACCACTTCCCCATCCTGGTGAAATTCATCTTCACCACCGCGCGACTGTCGCTTCAGGTGCATCCCAACGACGCGCAGGCGGAAGGCGGGCCCGGGAAGACCGAGATGTGGTACATCCTGCGCGCCGAACCGGAGTCCACCCTGGCGCTCGGCTTCAACCAGACCATCACGCGCGAGCGCCTCCGCGAATCGGCCGTGAGCGGCGAGATCGAACAACTGGTGCGCTGGTTCCCGGTCCGCGCCGGAGACACCTTCTTCACCCCGGCAGGCGTCGTCCACGCCATCGGAGCCGGAATCGCGCTGGTCGAGATCCAGCAGAACTCCGACACCACCTACCGGCTATACGACTACGGCCGCCCCCGCGAGCTCCACCTCGACAAGGGAGTGGCGGTCTCGCAGCTCGATCCGCACCCGGGCGCGTCGAAGCCCGTGGATCTGGGGGATGGCCGCCGCGAGCTCGCCCGCTGCGCCTACTTCGCGACCGAAACCCTCGAATGGGCGCGGCCAATGACCTGGCAGCCCGACCCGAGCCACCTCGACGTCCTCATCTTTCTAGAAGGAAACGGAACCATCGGAGGCCGCCCTGTAGGCCCAGGAGAAGTCTGGCTCGTCCCCGCCGGCACCGAGCCCTTCCCGGTCGCGGTGGACACCAAGCTGCGCCTGATCCGAACCTACGTCCCACCCATCAGCACCGAACCGCGACCGTGAGGGAGTCCCCATGGCCCTGCGGGCCGCCCATGGCGATGAAGACGCG
>CAZBQQ010000312.1:0-3504 GCA_964493965.1 uncultured Solibacteraceae bacterium | reverse complement strand
CGGGATCGTCGTGTAAATCCCCTCGATCACGAACATCTCCAGCGCCCGGTTCATCCGCGTGATGGCCTCGGTGCGGTCGTTGCCGTACGTGATCAGCTTGGCCACCAGCGAATCGTAGTAAGGCGGGATCACGCAGTCCGTGTAAGCCGCCGTGTCCACCCGCACGCCCACCCCGCCGGGCAGGTTCAGCCCCGTGATGCGGCCCGGGCACGGCGCGAAGGTCTGGGGATGCTCGGCGTTGATGCGGCACTCCAAAGCGTGGCCGCGCACCTGCAACGGCCGCCGCAGAATGTCGTCCAGCCGCGCGCCCGCCGCGATCAGGATCTGGCTCTTCACCAGGTCCACGCCCGTGACAAATTCCGTGACCGGGTGCTCCACCTGGATGCGGGCGTTCACCTCGATGAAGTAGAGTTCGCCGTCCTCGTCCATCAAAAACTCGACCGTGCCGGCGTTCACGTAGCCGGCCTCGCGCATGGCGGCGCGCAGGGCGCAGGCGATGCGCTCCCGGTTCTCGGTCGTGAGCGAGGCCGACGGCGCTTCCTCCACCAGCTTCTGATGGCGGCGCTGAATGGTGCACTCGCGCTCGCCCAGCACCTCGACGTCGCCGTACTGATCGGCCAGGAACTGGAACTCGATGTGGCGCGGGGCCTCGACGTATTTTTCGATGTAGACGTTGGGGCAGTCGAAGCTGGCGCCGGCCTCCTGCTGGGCCTGGACGATTTGCGTCGGCAACTCGTCGGGCCCGCGCACGATGCGCATGCCGCGCCCGCCGCCGCCCGCGGACGCCTTGATGATGACCGGATAGCCGATCGCCGATGCCAGCGCCAGCGCCTCGTCCGCGCTTCGAATGATGCCCTCCGACCCCGGAAGCACCGGAACGCCCATGTCCTTCATGAACGTGCGGGCGCGCTCCTTGAGACCCATCATGCGCGTCACCGTCGGCGGAGGCCCGATGAACTTGATCTCGGATAGCTCGCACACCTCCGCGAAATCGGCGTTCTCGGAGAGGAAGCCGTAGCCGGGGTGCAGCGCGTCCACGTTGGTGATTTCGGCCGCGCTGATGACCGAAGGGATGTCCAGGTAGCTGAGCGCGCTCTTGGCCGGGCCGATGCAGATGGCTTCGTCCGCGAAGCGCACGTGCAGGCTGTTGCGGTCGGCCTCCGAGTAGACGGCCACCGTCTTGATACCCAGGTCCTTGCAGGCGCAGATGACGCGGAGGGCTATCTCTCCACGATTGGCGATAAGGATTTTCTCAAACATGCGCGCGGAGCCTCAGAGCGGGCGAATGGCGAACAGCGCCTCGCCATACTCGACGGGCTGAGCGTTATTGACGAACTTGGTGACCACCGTACCGGAGATCTCGGCCTCTATCTCGTTCATGAGCTTCATGGATTCGATGATGCAGAGCACGTCGCCCGGCTTTACGATGTCGCCGGTCTTGACGAACGACGGCGCTCCCGGCGAAGCCGACTCGTAAAACGTGCCGACGATGGGCGACTTGACTGTCACCACGCTGGTGTCCACCGCCGGCCCGGCTGCGGCAATCGCAGGAGCGGCACCGGCGGGTAGCTCCGTGGCGACCTCGCCGGCGATAGCCACACCGGCCGGCACGGCCAGACCGGGGCCGCGCGGCCGCAGAATGCGCCGGATGCGTACGCGGCTGTCGCCACGCTCGACTTCCAGTTCCGCCACGCCGGTTTCGGTGACAACTTTGATGAGCTCGCGGATTTCTTCAAGTGTCATGGTTGAGCTTGGTGCGGTCAGAGAACCAGCAGTTCCTTCGGTGTCGGCGTCAATACCTCGCACCCGGAAGAGGTTACCACAACCGTGTCCTCAATGCGAATGCCTCCAAATCCTTCGAGATACGCGCCCGGCTCTACCGTAATCGCCATTCCAGCTTCAAGCGGCGTCGCGACCCCCTTCGCCACGCGGGGCCCCTCGTGAATCTCCAGCCCCAGACCGTGACCGGTGGAGTGGACAAACGCCTTCTCTACACCGCGCGCCCGCAGCACCCGCCGCGCCGCCCGATCGACGCTCCCGGCCGTTACCCCCGGCCGGACGGCATCGATCGCCGCCAACTGGGCCTCGAGCACGGCGCCATACAACTCCCGGACCTTTCGCCCGGGCCGGCCCAGGAAAGCCATACGCGTCATATCGCTGGCGTAGCCTTCCAGGCTCGCGCCCATGTCTACTAATAGTAACTGATTGTTCCGTATGGTTTGGGAGGATGGCTGGGCGTGCGGCATGGCGCTGCGCGGCCCCGTGGCCACGATCGTGTCGAAGGCCGGCCGCTCGGCGCCCAACAGGCGCATCTGGTAGTCGATCCTGGCTGCGAGCGCCGATTCGGTCATGCCGGGCCGCACCTTCGCCATCGCGCGCGCGTAGGCCTCCGAGTTGAGATCCACCGAGCGGCGGATCGCTTCGATCTCGGCGGCGGATTTCACCGTGCGCAGGCCTTCAACCAACCCCGCCGCAGGCTCCAGCGAGACGCCGAGCGGAAGACCAGCCTCGATATCCCGGTAGGCCTTGAGGCTGAGGCGGCCGTCCTCGATGCCCAGGCGGCGCAGGCGCCGTCGTGCCGCGGCCGCGATCAGCGGCACATAGAGCGGGCCGCGGACCACCCGGACCGCGCAATCCACCTCGGCCGCGGCCTGTATGCCGTAGCGCGGGTCGGTGAACAGGGTGGCACCCCCTTGCCACACCAGCGCCATGCCGGCCGAGCCGGTGAATCCGGTCAGGTAGCGCACATTCGGCGCGGAGGAGACGATCAGGCTGTCGATCTTGCGGGCGGCGAACGCCGCGGTAGCGCGTCGGCGGCGTTCAGCAAACTCCGGGCGTTTCACGGCGTCACTCCGGAAGGATCAGCAGCTTGCCGCTGGTCTTGCGGCCTTCCAGGTCGCGATGCGCATCGGCGGCGTGGGCCAGGTCGTAAGTGCGGTCGATGCGGATGCTCAGCTTGCCGGCGGCGATCCAGCCCAGCACGTCGTCCGCGCGCCACAGAAGTTCCAACCGCGTGGCCAGATGATGCGCCAGCGTGGGACGCGTCAGGAACACCGAGCCCATCTGGCTCAGCACCAGCGGATCGATCGGGGGGACCGGGCCGCTCGATTGCCCGAAAGAGACCATCATGCCGCGACGCCGCAGGCAGATCAGGCTCTTGGTGAAGGTGGCCTGCCCCACCGAGTCGTAAACCACATCGACGCCCCGGCCGTCCGTAAAGCGGCGCACTTCCGGCTCGAAGTCCTGGCGGCTGTAAATGATGATGGCGTCGGCCCCGGCCTCGATCGCCAGATCCGCTTTGGCCTGCGTGGAAACGGTGCCGATCACGCGCGCGCCGCGCATCTTCGCCATCTGGATCAGCAGAAGCCCGACGCCGCCCGCCGCCGCGTGCACCAGCGCCACGTCGCCTTCCTTGAGCGGATGCGTGGAGTGCGTGAGGTAGTGCGCCGTCATGCCCTGCAGCATGGCAGCCGCCGCCGTGTTGAAGTCGATCGAATCGGGGAT
>CAZBQQ010000311.1:1838-3526 GCA_964493965.1 uncultured Solibacteraceae bacterium | reverse complement strand
GGAGTCCTGCCCCACGGTTTCTGCCCGGTCTCGGAAAAACGAGCGGCATTGGGCTGAAGCCTGGCTGAAGGCCGCCCTCCGTTGGCGTGCGCAGCGTGGCATCCTGGACTGGTGAAACGAATCGTGGCTCTGATCCTTACCAGCGTGGCGAGCCTCGCCGCACAGCAGTACACGCGAGGCGTGGGCGTGTATCCCGGGAATCCGAAGGACTACTTCGGCCCCGCGATGCGGGTGGATACGGCGGCCTATCGCAACCTGGCGTTGCACCGGCCGGCGTATCACTCCAGCAGCTACGACTACAACCTCACCGCCCAATTGGTCACCGATGGGATCAAGGACACGCGGATGCCCCGCTGGGTGGCCACGGTGACGAACCAGCAGGGCACGCTCAAGAAGAACGAGCGCGAGCGCGTGCTCGACCGCAACCCGCTCACGGTCGTGGAGCTGAAGGGAAAGGGCGGCTGGGTCCAGATCGAATTGGGGGGCGGAGAAGACGCACCCGAGGTGGATCGCGTGGACGTGCGCGCGTTCGTACAGGGCTCCGCGCAGGCAGGCTGGAAATGCGTCCTCACCGGCTCGGACGATGGTGCGGCGTGGAAGGAATTGGGCCGCGCAACGGGGACGGACCGCCCGTCAAATCCGTTCAAAACCTCGATCGCGTTTGCCGCGCCGTCGCACAGCCGTTTCTACCGCGTCGAAGTCGAGGCCGCGGGCGCGTTTGTCTGGCGCGTCGGCGAGCTGGCGCTTTTCGACAAGAACCGGCAGCTCGAAATCGGCGGGCCGTACGATTTCACCAGCGCGTGGATGAGCGAGGGCTCGGGCGAGGAATGGGTCTACGTGGATCTGGGAGCGCCCTGCGAGTTCGACCGCGTGGCGTTGTATTGGATCCGGCGCGCGGCCGCTGGCGCGGTCGAGGTTTCGGACGATGCCGTAAGCTGGCGCGAGCTGCAGCCTCTCCCCGCCACCGCAGAGCTGGTCGATGATCTGAAGCTGGCGCACCCGGCCAAGGGGCGGTACGTGCGCGTCCGGATGACGCGGCCCGCAATGCCCGGAGTCTACATCCTGAGCGAGCTCGAGGTGTGGGGGCGCGGCGGTCCGGTAGCCCAGGCGGCCCCCGCCGCGGCGATGCGGGCCGACGGACGCCTGGATCTCGCCGGCGGCGCTTGGAGGCTCCAGCGCGATTCGCAAGTAGCGGCGGGCGGCGAGGCGCTCTCGCAGCTTGGCTTCAACGACCGCGAATGGCTGGTGGCCACGGTTCCGGGCACCGAGCTGGTGAGCTACCTCAATGCCGGCGCGATCCCCGATCCGAACTACGGCGACAACCAGAACATGATCTCCGACTCGTTCTTCTACGCCGATTTCTGGTACCGCGACGAGTTCGTCGCGCCTGCCGCCAAGGCGGGCAGCCGGGCGTGGCTGAACTTCGACGGCATCAACTGGAAGGCCGACGTCTACCTGAACGGAGAGAAGATCGGGCGCATCGAAGGCGGATTCATGCGGGGGCGCTTCGACGTCACCGGCCGCCTGAAGCCCGGTGAGCCGAACGCGCTGGCCGTGCGCGTCGTGAAAAACGCGACGCCCGGAAGCGTCCGCGAGAAGACCTGGGAGAGTCCCGACAAGAATGGCGGCGCGCTGGGAGCGGACAACCCGACCTACCACGCCACCGTGGGCTGGGACTGGATCCCCGT
>CAZBQQ010000311.1:0-1738 GCA_964493965.1 uncultured Solibacteraceae bacterium | reverse complement strand
CCGTCAAGACGACGCTGCACCTGGTGAACCCGAAGCTGTGGTGGCCTGCCGGCTACGGCGATCCCAACCTCTATAAAGTCGAGATGAAGTTCGAAACCGCGGACCAGGCAGTGTCCGACTCGAAGCGGTTTGAGGGCGGCGTGCGGCAGTTCACATACAGCGAAGAGGGCGGCGCGCTCAGGATCTGGATCAACGGCCGGCGCTTCATCGCGCGAGGCGGGAACTGGGGCTTCCCGGAGTCGATGCTGCTCTATCGCGGGCGCGAGTACGACGTGGCCGTGGGCTACCACGCCGACATGCATTTCACCATGATCCGCAACTGGGTCGGCCAGACCGGCGACGAAGAATTCTACGAGGCCTGCGACCGCCACGGCATCGTGGTGTGGCAGGATTTCTGGCTGGCGAATCCGGCCGATGGCCCGGACCCCGACGACAACGACCTCTTTCTGCGCAACGTGCGCGACTACGTTCTGAAGGTGCGCAACCACGCTTCGATGGGCCTCTACTGCGGCCGCAACGAAGGCTATCCCCCCAAACCCATCGACGAAGGCATCCGCAAGACGCTGGCGGAGTTGCACCCGGACCTGCACTACATCTCCAGCTCGGCCGACGACACCGTCCAGGGGCACGGGCCGTACTGGGTGATGCCCACGAAGTTTTACTTCACGCAGCGGGCGACCCCGAAGCTCCACAGCGAGCTGGGCATGCCCAACATCATGTCGCTCGATAGCGTCCGCCAGACCATGCCGGAGGCCGCCCTGTGGCCGCAGGGACGCATGTGGGGCCTGCACGATTTCTGCCTGGGTGGCGCGCAACGGGCTGCCGTGTTCCGCGACGTGATCGACAACGGCTACGGCGGCGCGGCGAACGCGGAGGAGTGGCTGACGCTGGCCCAGTTCGTGAACTACGAAGGCCATCGCGCCATGTTCGAGGCGCAGAGCCGCAACCGCATGGGCCTGCTCATCTGGATGAGCCATCCGGCGTGGCCCACGTTCGTGTGGCAGACCTACGACTATTTCTTCGAGCCGACCGCGGCGTACTTCGGCGCCAAGAAGGCGTCCGAGCCGCTGCACATCCAGTGGAACATCGCGACCGACAGTGTCGAGGTGGTGAACTACAGCGGCGGAGACGCGAAGGGGCTGACCGCGAGGGCCGAGATTCGGAACCTGGACGGCGCGCTCAAGTGGGAGAAGGAAGTCCCGGTCGATAGCGCCGAGGACAGCGACGTCGCGGCGATCAAAATGGAGTACCCCGAGGGCCTCACGCCAGTCCATTTCATCCGGCTGAAGCTCACGCGCGGCGGCCAGACGGTGTCGGAGAACTTCTACTGGCGCGGGCTGAAAGAGGGCGACTACCGGGCCATCCGGCAGCTTCCCAAGGTGAAGATCGAGGCCGCAACGCGCGTGGAGCGGCAGGGCGCCCGTTGGCAACTGACCACCGATCTGCACAACGTCTCGGCGCAGCCGGCGCTGATGGTGAAGCTGAAGGTGGTGCGGGCCAAGAGCGGCGACCGCATCCTGCCTGCGCTCTACTCGGACAACTATGTCAGCCTGATGCCCGGCGAGCGGCGCAGCATCGGGATCGACGTCGAAGACGCCGACAGTCGGGGCGAGACTCCGCGAGTGGCGGTGGACGGCTTCAACGTCGGCGAGGTGGCCGAGAAGAATGCCCCTTAGTTATCCGGGATGCGGACGGCCGGAGTGGGGCGGCTCTCCAGAGCTGCGCCGGACGTCCACGT
>CAZBQQ010000310.1:0-3594 GCA_964493965.1 uncultured Solibacteraceae bacterium | reverse complement strand
GGTTGCCAACCCGCCGCAGGCTGCCAGCCTGCCCCACAGGTTTGCCCCCCCAAATATGTGGCCCTGTTTTTTGCCGTTCGGCCCGGGGAGACCTGTGCTTAAATGTCTGTAGGTTGTACCCGAGAACGGGCTGCTTGCGTCACATGTGTCGGTTACCGACTTTAATGCTGCAAGTAGCAGGAGGTTAGTTATGTTATACAGATTCCTTCTCACCGCCCTTGTTCCGGTTCTCGCCATTGCTCTTGAACCCCAAATGGAAAGGTCGCAGGTTCTCGAACCTGGTTCGGCCGTAAACGCGCCCTCGGCGGCGCACGAGACTTCCACGACGGCGAAGCCGTCGCTCACTCCGGAAGAGCGGGGTGACATCTTCATGGCCCGCAAGATGTACCGCGAAGCCATCGACCAGTACCGCGAGGCGCCGGAAGGCGCCGTCACCCTGAACAAGATCGGGATCGCCTACCACCAGACGCTCGATCTCAGGGCCGCCCAGCGCTATTACGAGCGCGCCATCAAGCGGGACCCCAAGTACTTCGAGGCCGTGAATAACCTGGGCACCGTTTTTTATGCCCAGAAGCGTTACAGCCACGCCCTGCACCAATACGAGAAAGCCATCAAGCTCAACCCGACTTCGGCGTCCGTCTACAGCAACATCGGCACGGCGCACTTCGCCAAGAAGGAGTACAAGGAAGCGTTCCAGGCCTATCAGCAGGCCGTGAAACTCGATCCCGAGGTGTTCGAGCACCACGATTCTTACGGCGTTCTGCTGCAGGAGAGCTCGATCAACGAGCGGGCGCGGTTCCACTACTACCTGGCCAAGACCTACGCCCAGGCGGGAATGATCGATCTGGCCGTGCAGTACATCCGCAAGTCGCTCGAAGAAGGATTCAAGGAGCGCAACAAGTTCATCGAGGAACCTGAATTCACGGTGCTGAAAGACAACGCTGATTTCAAGGCCTTGATGGCGCAAGAACCTCGTGCGTTGTGAGGCATTAGGTCTTGCGCTGATTGCCTCGGTCCTTGTGGTCTCGTGCTCCCGCAGGGACCGGGGCACTCAGAGAGTAGCAATCCTGCCGTTTGAAAACCTGGCGACCCCTGATCAGGAGTGGATGAGCCGCGGCTTCGCCGAAGCGGTTCGCCTTCAACTGGCCGGCGCCCCTCACGTCGAACCTGTTCCAATTCGTTCTTTGCGCGATGCGCCCACGGTGGGTGCATCCGAGGTGCTGGAGGGCCACTTTTCGCTGGTGGGTGGGCGTTTGCACGTCGACGCCATGCTCGAGGATGCGGCGAGCGTGCGCAACCTGGGAATCATCCGCGCCAGCGGTCCCGCCGGAGGAGACATGCTGCCCCTGGCGCAAACCATCGCGCGCGCCATCGAGCCAGGCGCCCGCCCTCTGCCGACTGGAAGCTCGCAGGCTTTCGCGGCCTACACCGCTGCCATCTATGCCACCGCTCCGGCGGAGGCCGACGCCGGCTTCGACCGCGCGGTGGACGCCGACCCGGAGTTTGGCGCCGCCTATCTGGCCTGGCTGCAATCGCTCGTGGCGAGGGGCGATAGTACACGAGCAGCCCGCGTGCTGGAGGCCGCGCGGCAGAAATCCGCCGGCTTCCAGACCCTGGAGCGGGTACAGCTCGATCTGGCCACTGCGACGCTCGCGGGCGACCGAGCAGGGGAGCGGCGGGCGCTGGTCGCTCTCATGGGCGCCGATCCGGCGGACGCCTCCGTCTACAGCCGCCTGAGCGACCTGAACGCGGCCGACCACTCCTACCGGGATGCCGCGGCGTTGTGTCAGAAAGCGTTCGAGCGCGAGCCGGCCAGCGTCCTCCGCCTCAACCAGCTCGGCTACCTGCGGACCTGGGCGGGAGACCTCGACGGCGCCGTCGAAGCGTTGGAGCGCTATCGCAGACTGCGGCCGGAGGAAGCCAACCCCAGCGACTCGCTGGGCGACGTCTACTACTGGTTCGGCCGGTTCGCCGACGCGGAGCGAGCGTACCGCGCGGCTTATGCCAAGGACCCATCGTTCCAGGGCGGCGCGGAGCTGTATAAGATCGCCTGGGCGCGGCTCATGCAGGGCGATCTGAAGGCAGCCGACGGGGCCTTCGCGGAGTTTCTACAAGCACGCAAGGATGCCGGCGATTCGCTGATCGAGTACCGCCAGGCGCAGTGGGAATACCTGACCGGTCGCCACCGGGAGGCAGTCGCGCGGCTGGACCGGTTCGCATCTTCGGCGCAGCCGGGCGAGGCGGCGCTCGCTTACGCCCAGCTGGCGGTTTGGGCGGTTGAGGCACGCAACATCCAGCGCGCGCAGGACTATGCGGCAAGGTCTGCGGCTGCGGGTCCTGTGGGATTGCTCGCCCGCTTCCTCGCCCAGCCCGCAGCCGCCCCCGCCGAGTGGAGCGTGCGGGCGGCGAATGCGTTTCCCGCGCCTCCACAGGCGGGTCTTCGCAGGATGGCGTTGGCCTACGGCTTGCTGTCATCGCACGAATTCGCCGCCGCGGTCGAGCCGCTTCGCCAGATCTACGATAGGAGCCAGCCGTCGTCGCCGGACTGGCCCGGGGTTCCACTCGCCTCGGCGCTCATCGGAACCAGCCAGGTTGAGCGCGTGACTCCTCTGCTGAGCGGATACCAAGCTCCCAACCCGGCCGCGCAGGGCCCGCTGGGCTCGCTGGTCTTCCCCCGAGTGCTCGAAGTGCGCGCCACACTGGCCGGCAGGCAAGGCCGGCGCGACGAGGCCCAAGCCGACCTCAAATTGTTCTCGAAGTACGGAGGCGGTGACGGGACCGTGCTTTGGGATCCCCGCTAGCTTAGCTATGGAGTGATTGCCTTGCGGTTCCACGGAGTCAGAACGGTGTAGACGGGGACGGCGGTAGGGCGCGACTTCCGCCGGCGCAGCAAGTGCCGGCCGATCAGGTGAGCCAGGGCGGTCTGCACAGACCGCTTGGAAATCCCGATCAGGTCGGCGAGCGCGGCGTGACTCATCGCCACGGATTCCCGGCCGACTCCGTGCGTGTGACGGTAGAGCTGCAAGTACACGAGAAAGGCCGCGCTGGAGCGGCTGTGGGCGACCAGGTCGCGCATCAGGCTGTCGATGACGTAGGGATCGGCTCTCACGGCTATAGTAACCACTACTATAGCAGCGGCCGCCGCGATTCGATCGCCAACTATTGATCGCGCGCTTCCGGGATGGCATTCTTGGAGCATATGATCAAGCGAATCAAGTTTCTGGGCATTCCGGTGAAGGATCAGGACCGCGCCCTGCGGTTCTACACGGAGAAGCTGGGCTTCCGCATCCTGACGGATCAGCAGTTCTCCGAAAAGCAACGCTGGATTGAACTCTCGATTCCGGGGGCCGAGACGGGGCTGGCGCTTTTCACTCCCGAAGGTCACGAAGACCGGATCGGGACCTTTATGAACACCTCCTGGGAGGTCGATAACGTCGAGAAGACCTATGAGGAGCTGGCGGCCAGGGGAGTCGAGTTCGCCGGCCCTCCGCAGAAGCAGCCGTGGGGAACTTCAGCAGTCCTGAAGGACTCGGAGGGGAATCAGATCGTTCTCGGTTCCCGCTGAACACGCTGCGCTGGCAGCGTCAGCTAGTG
>CAZBQQ010000309.1:0-3658 GCA_964493965.1 uncultured Solibacteraceae bacterium | reverse complement strand
GAGCGGCTTCACGATGAGCTAAGGAAGAGGGTGGATCAGAGAACACGGAGCCTCAGACCCGGACCAGCCAAAGATAAGAAGCAGCAAATGTACAGCACCATTTTGTTGTCATTTCATGGTTTCAAAGACGCTTGGAGGAACCATGTAATGCACACCAGGGACACCTTCTGTGCAGATGACGTGAAGCGGGCCTTGTCCCATGTCGAACCTTTTATGCTGGCGTTAGCGGGACTTTCATAGGGTGTTTCGTCACTCATCCTTCGTCGTGGCAGCCGTCGCGTCCGGTCACGCCGATCCTGTTACCGGATTTGCCCGCGTTTCAATCGCTTGCCGACCCCAGCCTCCCCCAGCTCTGCCTTTCCGGCATTACCCTCGTGCCAGGTGAAGCTATGCATTCCCACCCGCAAATCGTCGGAACTTCATGGCCCGTCCCGAACACCCACGGTCGCTGCCGGCCAACGCACGAAAAAACGAAAAACAAAAAAGTGCAACATGGTCCCAGTCCCAGGAATGAACAAACCGCGCCACGTCTTTTCAACGAATTCCGGTTCCCTTGCTCCTCTTTCCCCAAAAAGTGCAACACGGTCCCAGTCCCGAAAATGAACACTTCCTTCACCACTTTTCGTCGCCTTCTACACCCCTGCGGGAATGAATCCCGGCTCCCTGGCCGATGAGACAAAGCGAAGGCGATGAGTCTACTGTTGTCAGTCCTCGTGTGCGTCCTGGCCGGGGCGCTGTGGCGCACCGCTCGCCGGCGCCGGCGGTGGCCGGAGAGCGCGACGCAGTTCCGCGCCTTGTTTGAGGAGGCCCCGGTCGCCTACCAGGAGATCGACCGGCACGGCATCGTGCGGCGGGTCAACCGGGCCGCGTGCGAGTTGCTCGGATATCCACCGTCGGAACTGGTCGGCAAGGGGGCATGGGAAGTCGCGCCACCCGAATTGCAGGAAGCCGTTCGCGCCGAACTGCTGGGACTGCTGGCCGGGGATTCGGACGCCGCGACTTTCGCGGAACATCAGGTGGACGCCGCCGACGGCTCTCCTCTCACCCTCCGCATCTACATCAGGTTGATCCGGGACGAGAAGACCCGCGAAGTCATCGGCCTGCGCGCGGCGCTGCTCGATGCCACCGCCTGGCGCCACGCCGAGCGCGAGCTCGAACGGAGCGAAGAGCGCTACCGGAATCTCTTTGAGAACGCTCCCATCGGCGTCTACCGCACCGCGCCCGACGGCCGGATCCTCATGGCCAATCCGGCCCTGGTTCGCCTGCTTGGATACGACTCCTTCGAGCAGCTCGCCGCGCGAAACCTGGAGCAGGAGGGGTTTGAGCCCCAGTATCGCCGCGCGGAATTCAAAGCGCGACTGGAGCGGGATGGCGAGGTCCTCGGCCAGGAGTCGGACTGGAGCACGCGCGACGGGCGCAGCGTGATCATCCGTGAGAGCTCCCGGCTGGTGCGCGACGCCGAGGGCGCCATCGTCTATTACGAGGGCACCGTGGAGGATGTGACCGAGCCGAAGCGCGTCGAGGCCGCCCTGGCCGAAGCCAGATCGAAGCTCGAAGCCGTGATCCGGCAGTCGCCGCTGGCGGTTGTTACCCTGGACGCGGCCGGCACGGTCACCTCCTGGAACCCCGGCGCGGAGCGGCTGTTCGGCTGGGCCGAGGCCGAGGTGCTCGGCAAATCCCCACCCGTTTTTCCAGATCCGCGCCACGGCGTCGCGGACTGCATGCGAAGGGAGGCGGCGCGCGGGCCCGAGCGGCAGGCCCTCCGCAAGGACGGTTCGCTCGTGGACGTCAACGTGTGGCACGCGCTGCTGCACGACGCCGCCGGCCAGGTGAGCGGAGCCGTTTGCCTGGTCGCCGACAACACCGAGCGCCGGAGGGCCGAGGCCAGGCTGAGCGAGAGCGAGCGGCGCTACCGCGACCTGTTCGAAAACGCCAACGACATCGTGCTTTCCGTCGATCTCGAGGGCAGATTCACGTCGGTCAACAAGACCGGTCAACGGGTGAGCGGTTACTCCAGCGACGAGCTGCTGGCCATGAACATGACCGATCTGCTCGTTCCGGAAGATGTCGGGCGCGTCCGGGAAATCGTATCGGGGATGCTCGCCGGCATTTCCTTCGGGCAGTACAGTCTGACGGCGATCGCCAAAGACGGCCGCCGCCTGGAACTGGAGATCGCGACCCGGCTGATCTTCGAAAACGGCTGTCCGCTCGGATTTCAGAGCATCGCCCGGGACGTGACCGAACGCAAGGAATCGGAGCGCAGGATGGAGCAGTACGCGCGGGCGCTGAGCCGGAAAAACGATGAGCTCTCCGAGGCGCTCGAGACCGCCCGCCAGGCCACCGAGGCCAAGAGCCGCTTCCTGGCCAACATGAGCCACGAAATCCGCACGCCCATGAACGGCGTTCTCGGCATGACGGAGCTACTGCTCGAGACCGACCTCGATCGCGGCCAGCGCGACTGCGCCGCCGCGGTGAAGAAGTCGGCCGAGGCGATGCTGGTGCTCATCAACGAGATCCTCGATCTCTCGCGGATCGAGGCCGGCAAGCTGGAACTGCATCCGGAGCCGTTCGATCTGGGCAAGCTGGTCGCCTGGATCGCGGCCATGCTGGAGGTGCAGGCGCGGCCCAAGGGAGTCGCCTTCCGCTGCAGCATCGACGACGCCGTGCCGCGCGTGCTCTGCGGCGACGCGGTACGGTTTCGCCAGGTCCTCGACAACCTGGCCGCCAACGCGGTTAAGTTCACCGAACGCGGCCACGTCGCCGTCCACGTCGGCGTCGAAGCGGAGACCGAAGAGTCCGTCACCGTCCGTTGCACGGTCGAAGACACCGGCATCGGCATCTCGGCGGACCAGATGCCCCGCCTCTTTCACAGCTTCAGCCAGGCGGACAGTTCCACTACCAAGCGATACGGCGGCGCCGGGTTGGGGCTCTCCATTTCCAAACAACTGGTGGAGATGATGGGCGGCCACATCGGCTGCGAAAGCGAGCCGGGACAAGGGTCCCGCTTCTGGTTCACCGTAACGCTGGGTAAAGCGGGTGGGGCGCCGTTGCCCGCCGAGCCGGCTCCGGAACCGCGGGTTCAGTTCCGCGCCGGCGGCCACGTCCTGCTGGCCGAAGACAACGAGATCAACCGGCGTATCGCCCTGCGCCTGCTGGAACGCGCCGGATATCAGGCCAGCGCCGTCGAAAATGGCAAGCTGGCCGTCGCCGAAGTCCTGGGCGGAACCTTCGACGCGGTCCTGATGGACGTCCACATGCCCGAGATGGATGGTTTCGAGGCCACCGCCGAGATACGGCGCGTCGAAAACGGCAGCCGCCACACCCCGGTGATCGCCCTGACCGCCCGTGCCATGACCGGCGATCGCGAACGCTGCATCCAGGCCGGGATGGACGACTATCTCACCAAGCCCGTCCGCCGCGACGAACTGCTCGCTGTCCTGGACCGCTGGGTTCCTCCGAAAATCCCTCCGGCGTCGTCCGGCTCCGCGGCCGCCGAAGCGGCCGGATAACCCATATTCGCACCTTGTTTTAGGCCTTGTGTCCCGTAACACATTGAAAACACGAAAACAGTTTTGTGTTTTGCGGAGCGGCAGAGACATGCGGCTGCGAGAGTCCGCTGATGTTTCTCTTGTATTCTGGCCGCTCCTGTGGAATATTC
>CAZBQQ010000308.1:0-3741 GCA_964493965.1 uncultured Solibacteraceae bacterium | reverse complement strand
TTAAATCGTCTGAACGCGACTGTAGGGACGCTTGCCGCCAGACAGAGGTTACTGCTCTGGGCCGTGTGATCCGTTTCGTCGTCGCTAGCGCGCGCGGTTCCGTGCTGGGGTGCCGCTCTGTTATGCGCAGGCCCGTGGCGCGGGCTTCAGCCTGCCGTGTCGGCACTCCTGCCGACACCTTGGCGTCGAGATGAGTCTCGACGCGGCACGCATGAGTGCGTGCGCCACGAGCAACACTGCCTCGGCAGGATCCTTCATACAGGACGTTCGTTGCGCCGCACCGCTCTAGTTACCCATCAGCCGCTCGGCGTCCGTGAGGTGGCTCAGGCGTTCGGCCTCGAATCGCCTGAAGGCGGACGCAGCGCGGACTGCGCTGATAAAGGCGATCAGCACGACAGTGTGGAACAGGATGGCAAGTAGCGAATCGAGAGCGAACGGCATCAGCAGAATCGCGAACGCGAGGCCGGTGATGGCCCAGGGCCGCGACATCCCGCGGACCTTCCAGGCGAGCAGACCAAAGATCATGGCCTGCACGAAATAGACGACCGCTTCGCCGATCTGCTCGGGCGAAACCGGCGGATGGGTGAGGCCGATGTGTACGAGAGCGATCGTCACCAACAAGCTTACGGCGGCCCAGGCGGAAGTGATCTTAACCGCGCCCCGAGCGGCTGCGTAGGCGGAATCATGATCGGTAATCGTGGGCCAGATCCTCTGCCGCCAGCGGTGGAGCATGGGGTGCTTCAGCCCCGGGTCAGGATGCGGTGGACGATCTCCGCGTCGATGCGGACCTCATCCCGGAATCTCGGAAACATGCCCACGTAGACGGCATCGTAAGGCTTGATGCTCTCGAAGGCGGTACGAAGCGCCTGCTCGATTCCCTCCGGTGCGATCCGGCCGGCGGCGAGAACCTTGAAGGCGAAGCAGGGCTTTTTGGTTTGCCGCAGGACGCTGTACATGCGCGCGGGATCGCTCGCCATATAGATGTCGTGAGGCATCTCCATCATTTCCCCGCCCAGCACTTTCTTCCACTGCTCCGCCGTGCGCCGACGGTTGTAAACGCAACCCGCGTAGAAATCGACGTCCCAGTTCTCTTCCTCGATCTTCGCGATGACTTCCGGGATGTGAGTGCCCACGCCCACCAGCACGCCCAGGTCGCGTACCTTCTTGCACCACTCCTTGACGGTGTCCATGTGCCCGCCCTGCCAGGCGTCGTCAACCACCTCGCCCTGCCGCTGGAGCGCAAGCGGGTGCAGGGTCTTCACCAGCATGGCGGCATCCGCCCCCGCTCCCACTTGCGGAATCAGGTGCATCTTGCCGCCTTCAGCGACAAACCGCGACCAGTCCGCCAGGGAGCGCTCCGAATGGTAGTAGTTGAACGCGTTGATGCCGTAGGTGGCCGCGCGGTGCAGAACCTCGCACACGCGCTCGGGCGTGTACCAGTCGCGCATCGTCTGGTCCAGGTTGTGGTTGTAGTGCGAGAAGCCGTAGAACGGGTTCACGCCGATGACCAGGCGGCTGATCTCGACACCGCCGAACTTGATCTTGGGCACCTGGATCCCTGCCGGTTCGGCGGCGGGAGCCTGCGGAGCCAGACCCGTGATCCCGGCGGCCAGCGCCGCACCCGATCGAATGAAATCGCGACGTGAGTTTGCCATGACGCCGTTCAGCGTATCAGGTCCGATGGTGTCGATCAAGCCAGTCTGTGATACTGCGATTGTGGTTGCCCCACCAGACCTTTCGACAAGACCGTTCTCGCTCACGGTCGAGCGGGCCATGGCGGCAGCCCCGGCTGCCTACTCCGCGCCTGGACCGAGGAGTTCGACCGCTGGGTTGCGGCGCCGGGACCGTAGTAACGGTCGAGTTGATTCCGGGCTCGACCGCCACCAGGCGGCCTGGCCTGAGGTGCTCGCCCATCTGGATCGCCAGATTCGCTGAATGATCTGCGCCGCGGCCAGCGTCAGGGCCACAACCCAGAAGATCGCGATCAGCCCCCGCACGCGTGCCGCTGCACCTGCCGACACTCCCAGTCCTGTCGCCACCGTAAGCCAGGCAGCCAGGCACAATGGGCATTTCGGTAGCAACATCAGCGCCGCCCCGGGCGCCAAGGAAGCCGCGGTCCCGGAGAGTCTCCGGGCGAGGCGGCGCGATGGCCCCTCGCCCGTGCAGCACGGCCAGGTCATTCCGCACGCCCCTCCTGCTTGCAGCAGCCGCCCGTTTCGCGCGGCTTCTCATACGTTGCCGCGGGATCGAGCGCGTAATCGTCGTACTTATCGTGGTGCCGGACCCACGACATGGTGAAGGCCAGACCGTCTTCGTCGCGGCCCTTGGGCGCCAGATCGAGGAACTGATACGTTCCCACCAGCGCGTCTAGGCCGCGCGCGTAGGTCGAGTAGGTGTGGAAGACCTCGCCCGCCTCGTTCTTGTAGAACACGCTCAAGCCGGGCGCTTCTTCCAGGCCGAAGCGCGTCTTGCCGTAGTTGTAATCGACCTCGCCCGCGAGTTCCTCTTTGGTGAAGTGCACGCCGTAATCGTGCTGGAAGTCGGTGCCGAATGCCGAGACCCACGGGAAGCGCCAGCCCATGCGCTTTTGAAACGCCTGAATGCGCGCGAGCGGCGCCTGGGAAACCACGGCCAGGGTTACGTCGCGATGCGCCAGGTGAATCCGGGCGGGATCGAAGTGATCGGCCAGGAACGAGCAGCTCTTGCATCCCTCTTCCCAATTAGGTCCGAGCATGAAATGGTAAATCATCAGCTGGTTCCGGCCGGCGAACAGATCCGCGAGCGTCTGAGGGCCGTCCGGACCCTCGAAGACGTACTGGGGCTCCACTCTCTCCCACGGCAGTTCGCGTCGCTGACGGCTCAGCTCGTCGCGACGGCGCGTGAGGTCTTTCTCGGCCTCCAGGTGCGCCAGGCGCGCCTTCAGCCATTCCTCTTTCGACACCACCTGGTGGCGGGCTTCGGTTGCAGTCGTCATCGGATTCTCCTCTCTTGTTGCTGTGCACGGACACACGCTTCCTGTCGGTGTCCCGTGCGGGGTTGTCGCTTAGCCCTGGCGCGCGCGCTTCTTCGCGGCGTGGGCTTCCGCATCCTCTTTGATGCGCAGCAGGTGGCTCGCCCACAGCTCTTCGAAGCGGCCGACCCAGCGCTCGTAAATCTGGCGGATGGGCACTACGTTCAAAGAGTTGATGCGCTGCCGGCCCTCCTCGCGCGTGTGAACCAGGCCGGCCTCGCGGAGCACGTCAATGTGCTTCATGACGCCGAAGCGGCTCAGGCGCGGGAAGGCCTCGACGATCTCGGTGGTGGTGCGGGGGCCTTGCCGCAGCAGATCCAGAATCGAGCGGCGGGTGTTGTCGGACAACGCTTTCCACACGCCGTCGAGATCGTCGGGCATTTAGCTCCGCTGCGCCTTGGCGTGCGGCGAACAATCCTTGGCGATGTCTTCCAGGATGTGCCGCCAGCCGGTGACCACGCCCTCCCGGTGAGCCGGGTCGATGAAGCCTATGGCGCGGTGGCGAAGGTCCACATGCGTTCCGCCGGACCGCTGCTCGAGCTTCAGTTCGAGATGGTTCAGAGCCGGATAAGACATGAACATGGGGCCGCTCAGTTCCAGCAGCACCGGTGGCTTGATCACCTGCACGTGTCCCCACAGGTGGCCGATGCCGTTGCCGCGATCGCGGAACCAGCGCCCGCCCGGCCACTGCTCCAGGATCATCTGCATCGATTCGCCTTGCGCGTTGGTGC
>CAZBQQ010000307.1:0-3768 GCA_964493965.1 uncultured Solibacteraceae bacterium | reverse complement strand
TGTCCCACCACTGGTCTTCTGTCAGTCATGCCTCGAGATTTGCGATTTATAAGCCACTAGCCACGAGCCCATTATCCTCCCGCCGGCTCCACAATCGCCGCCATCGGGTCCGGACTATACCCGCGAATCTGGTCGCGCGCGAACTCCGCCTGAGGAAGCTCGCAGGTGATCACGATGGTCCTGCCCGTGCGGTCCACTTCCTCCGCGTGGCGATAAGCCTCGACCTCGGACATCAGGAACAGCTGCATCAGCATCTCGATGACGTACTCGTACGTGTGCACGTCGTCGTCGAGCAGCACGACGTTGTAGAGCGGCGCGAGTTGCTCCTTGTCGGTGGTCTCCGGCGCCGGAGCCTGCTGGGTCGGCGACGCAGGCATCACGCTCTCTCCAGAGCTTTGAACGTCGCGGCGATCGAGCCCTTGAGCCCGCCGGCAAGCGCTTCCGCGGGCGTGCTGAACGCGGCGTCCCAGTCGAACTGAACCGTCTGCTCGGCGATGTACTGGCCCCAGCCACCGCTGGCCAGGGACTTCAGAGTCGCCGGCGTGATGGCCGCCTGAAGCTGCTCGACGGTGCGGCCTTGCTGCTTCCCTTGCGCCACGGCCTCGGCCAGTTCCTCGATGAAAGCCGCCTCCTCGGTCAGCCGCTCGCGCGTGTGCTGCACGTCGCCGTGCCCGCCCACCACGTACTCGAAGGGGAACTCCGCCAGGGTGCGCAGCGTGCGCGGCCACTCGCGCGGGTAGCCGTCTCCGATGTACGGCAAAAATCCGTGTAGCAAATCGCCGCTCGCCATTACTTTCTTGTCCGGACAGAAGACCACGATGTCGCCGGCGGTATGGCCGCGCCCGCGAAAGACTAGGTGCAGCTCATGGGCCTTATCGTGGATGACGAGGTTGCGGTCGAAGGTGATGTTGGGCAGCTCGAACGCGTAGTTCTGCATCTCGGCCAGAAATGCGCGCGTCTCGACCGCGGTCCGGCGATAGTGCTCCCGTTCGCGAGGCGTTTTGGCGGCCGCGGCCTGCCGCTCCGCCTCATCGGCGCCCTTGCGGAACGCCTCGACCGCCCCTTTGAAGCGGTCCCCGCCGGAATCAGCGATCAGTCCCCGCGTAACGGTGCTCGAGATCAGATCGGATTGCGGTGCGATCTTGCGATACTGCGGCGATCCGCCGACATGATCGAAATGAAAATGCGTGTTCACCACGTAGCGAACCGGCTTGCTCGTGATGCCGCGGAACTGGGCCACCAGCGCCGCCGCGGCGGAGGGCTTCGAGTGCGTATCGACGATGAGCAGGTCGTTCGCGTTCTCGAAGATGACCGCATTGCAGTTGATCACCGGCGCCGGCCGGGCGATGGCGGCATAAACTCCATCGGCGACCTTCGTGATATCGAAAAGATCCTGGCGTGCGGTGGGGGCCTGCGCGCGGGCCTGGGCAGCCCGAAGCACAGCACGTTCCATCAGCGAGGCGCCAAGCCAGCCCGCGCCCAGGGCCTGTCGAAGGAAACCACGGCGGGAGTGGGACACACTAGATGCTATAGCACAGCAGCGCGGCCAGCGGCGTATCATCGAAGTCAGGATGCGGGCACTATTGGCCGGACTCGCGGTTCTCGCCGGCTGCGCCGCGGCACAGGACTGCGCCACCGTCAGTGAGTTGCTGCAGTCGCCGGATCTGCAGAAGAAGGCCTGGAGCGCGTACCTCGCCGGCCATTGCGACCAGCGCGAGCGCGGTCCGGAACTCGCCGCCGAGCTCGACCAGATGCTGCCGGACCGCGTCACCGCGCCGAATGCGCCTGAGTACTGGCTCGTTCAGTCGCTGCTCGATGCGCTGATTCAGTTGCAGCAGCCGGTCGCGCCATCCACGGCGCTCGCCTTCCACGAGACATGGCCCAACGAGTCGCTCATCCTCCTGGTTCAGAATGCGCAAGCGGCCCAGCAGCAACTCCTGTTCCTGCTCGACACCCGCCTGACCGATCCGGAGTGGCTCGCGGCGACGAACTCCCTCGTCGCGCTTAAGACCGGTGGGTTCGCTGCCAAGCTGACGCGCGAGACGCGCTTCACATTGGCCCTATCCGTTGTCGATCCGGGAGCGGGGTTCGGCGGCGGCGCGGGTGGCGCAGTTTTCGGCGGGCGTCTAGGTCCCGGCGGTCCTATCCCGGATGGCTTCCCGCCGGTGGGAATTTATGGCTTGGTGCTCAAGGCCGTCCCGGGCGACACCCTCCTGGCGGCCGGCGCTCATCCGGTCTACTACCGCCGAACGGTAACGGCGCCGGGGCAACCTGTCAGCCCCAGCGGAGACGGGGGGTTCACGGACCACTTGGGCTACCGCCTGGAACATCTCTCCACCCTGAGCGGCTTGCCGCTCGACACGGTCCGCTCGGCGGTCGAGGGCGCCCCCCAGATCCAGTGGCACACCTTCGACGCCTACGTCCTCGATCGGGATGCCGCCATCGACGCTCAGACGGAGGCCGTTACACGACTCGCAACCGCGCTCCAAAGCACCGGCGCGCTGACCGGCCCCGAAGCGTCCGCGCTGGCGGTCCGCATCCATGTTCACCAGCAGGATCACCGAACCGATCGCTCGATCCCGCTGCCGCCTTCCCCAGGGGAGGTCGAAGTCCGATTCAATGAACCATCCGCGCTATAATAGGTTCGAAAGGGGGCGCAACGGATTCGACGGGATTGATTTTGGTGTGTAGAGGCGTGCCGGGTTCCGAGCTCCCGTAAAACGATCGGAAAACTAAAACTGCCAACAACACGCAGTTTGCTTTCGCCGCCTAATTAATTAGGCGACGCGCTCCGGCCGGTGCTCCCGCAGTCGGTCATGGGGCGTCATTCGCGGGATAGGTGAAAGGCTTCTGTCCGTAGCCCCAAACCGAATCCAATCGGGCTAGGCGGTCGTCGCGCTTGCCGGTTCCGACTGCGGCTGCCGAATATAACGAATCGGATACGCACGTAGGCTCTTGCGCCAGGCTTTCTCGGACCCGGGTTCAACTCCCGGCGCCTCCACCATTTCGTTTGAGACCGGCTGCCCCGGCGTTGCCCGCAAGCCGCGAGCCACGCTATCCTGATGTCTCGCCAGTGAAAATCGGAATCCTCATCGTCGCTTATAACGCCGTCACCACTCTGGTCAGCGTCCTGAAGCGCATTCCCGACGAAGCTTGGGACCGGGTATCGGAAGTGGTGGTCTTCGACGACGCCAGCTCCGACCACACCTATGAGCTGGCCGTGGGCTACAAGGCCACCGCCCAACTCGACAAGCTCACCATCATCGGCAATCACAAGAACCTGGGCTACGGCGGCAACCAGCGCGAAGGATACCAGTACTTCATCGAGCGCGGCTTCGACATCGTGGTCCTGCTGCACGGCGACGGCCAGTACGCCCCGGAGGTGCTGCCGCAGATCTACGGGCCCCTCGTTTCCGGCGAGGCCGACGCCGTTTTCGGCTCCCGCATGATGAAGGACCACGGCGGCCCCCTGAAGGGCGGCATGCCGTTCTACAAGTACGCCGGCAACCGCGTTCTCACCATCATGGAGAACTGGGCGCTGGGAATGCACCTCACGGAGTTCCACAGCGGCTATCGAGCCTACCGCCTGGATTGCCTCCGCCAGATCGACCTCTCGAAGATGACCGCGGATTTCCACTTCGATACGGAAATCATCATCAAGCTCCAGCACCAGGGCTTCCGCATCAAAGAAGTTCCCATCCCGACTTACTACGGCGACGAGATTTGTTACGTCAACGGCATGCGCTACGCCTGGGACGTGACCATGGC
>CAZBQQ010000306.1:0-3806 GCA_964493965.1 uncultured Solibacteraceae bacterium | reverse complement strand
TCCGCGAGGGCGGGCGCACGGTGGGCGCCGGCACGGTCGGGGAGATATTGGAATAAGCCCGTCGCCTGTCGCTCGTCGCCCGTCGGACGGGTTTGGCGACGAGCGACGGGCGACGAGCGACGAGCAGAGGTTTTAAATGCCACGAGAAATCATCACGTTCCAGTGCACCGAGTGCAAGAACCGGAACTACACCAAGACCAAGAACAAGAAGACGACCACCGAGCGTCTGGAGATGAGCAAGTTCTGCCCGCACTGCCGCAAGCATCAGCCGCACAAAGAGGTCAAGTAGGGCGGCGCGGACTGGATACTGTAGAATATAGAAGGCAGTCGGGTTACGGCTGTTCGCTCGAAAGTAGGGGCGTAGGTTTAACGGTAGACCAGCGGTCTCCAAAACCGCGAGTGGGGGTTCGAATCCCTCCGCCCCTGCCATTGAGAAGGGGCGCCCTGGAATCCCGCGGAGCGGTAAGAGGCAAGGATAGAGATGGACGATCAAAAGCCTTTCGTCGAGAGACTCCGGCAGTGGCCGGTGGACGTAAAGAACTACTTCGAGGAACTCCAGGCGGAGATGCGGAAAGTCACCTGGCCGAGCCGCAAGTCGGTGCGGGCGACCACGCTGGTGGTCATCGTGACCGTGTTCCTATTTGCGGCGTACTTCGCCGTGGTCGACACCATCATCGCCCGGGCGATAACCAAGACATTCCAGGTGCTGGCGAAGCAGTCCTAAGGGCGGTGCGGCATGGCAGACGAGGACAAGATCGAGGTGCATCAGGACGAGGCGGAATCGAAACCGCCGGAGCCTGAGGCCGAGGCCGGGCAGGCGCCGCAGGGGTTCGACGAGAACTCGCCGCGGCAGTGGTTCATCATCCACACCTACTCTGGTTTCGAGAACAAGGTGGCCGAGTCCCTGCGTGGCCGCGCACAAGCCTTCGGCTTCGCGGACAAGATCGGACAGATTCTGATCCCTACGGAAGAGGTTGTCGAGGTTCGCGGGGGCAGGAAGGTCACCAGCAAGCGGCTGATGTATCCCGGTTACGTTCTGGTCGAGATGGAAATGAACGACGACCTGTGGCACGCCGTGAAGTCCACGCCCCGGGTCACCGGTTTCGTAGGCGGCGGCAATACGCCGGTGCCGCTGAGCGCCACCGAGGTCAACGATATTCTCTACCGCCAGGCGACGTCGGCCGACAGGCCGCGGCCCAAGCAGACTTTCGAGAAAGGCGAGTCGGTTCGCATCAACGACGGCCCCTTCTCGAACTTCTCAGGCAAGGTGGACGAGGTGAACGCGGAGCGGAACACGCTGCGCGTGCTGGTTACAATTTTCGGCCGCGCGACGCCGGTCGAGCTCGAATTCGGTCAGGTAGAAAAGGTATAGGGTTCCGGAATGGCAAAGAAAGTTACCGCGCAAGTGAAACTGCAGATCCCGGCCGGCAAGGCGACCCCGGCGCCGCCTGTAGGCACGGCTCTCGGCCCGCAGGGCGTCAACATCATGGAGTTCTGCAAGGCGTTCAACGCCAAGACGTCGGCCAAGGACCAGGAAGGGTTGATCATCCCGGTCGTCATCACGATTTTCAGCGACCGCTCGTTCACCTTCATTACGAAGACGCCGCCGGTGCCGGTGCTGATCAAGCGCGCGGTAAGCCTGGCCAAGGGCTCCGCCGAACCGAACAAGGTCAAGGTGGGAACGATCACCGCCAAGCAGGTCGAAGAGATCGCCAAGATCAAGATGCCCGACCTGAATTGCTTCACAATCGAGGCGGCGATCCACTGCGTCGAAGGCACGGCCCGCAGCATGGGCGTCGACGTAGACGCGGCATAGCTTTCGGGTCTTCGCTCCCACGTCCGGAGGCGGCCAATGGCAGCGCGCATCATCCTGTTGGTGTCGCCGCTGATGTTGCTTTTCCCGACCGCGCTGCTGGCGGCCGGCTATCGCGCTTCCTCGAGTGTGGCCCTGCTTGTGGTCAGCTGCGGCGTCCGGGCCATAGTCCGCTGGCACGCCAGGCAGAACAACCGGGACGGCGATCTGTGGGGCTACGCTGCCTTCTTTTTCCCGCTCATCACTCCCGTCGTTCTCGCCTTGCTGCCGCAGGACCCCAATTCGGCTGGCGCTTTGCTGCGAGCGGGCACAGAAGGCGGGCGCGGCAAGGCTGCCAGCGGAACATTCGAAGAACGCTTTCCACTGCTCGCGCAGACGCTGGAGGGGCATCCTGAAGCGACTCGCTCGGGCCTGATGGCGCACTTCGAGAAAGTGAAGACGAATTTCGAGTTCCTGCTACCGACCCAGTCCGGTGCCCTCACCCGGCTGGTGGCCGAAGCCCGGGATCGTGGGTTGATCACGTGGACGGGTTCCGTCGGGAGGGTGCCACTGGTCTAAGGGGCCGGGATGGTTGCTCCGAGCGGCGTGGAGGAGGCCGGAAACTGGCTCGCCACTGCCGGCGCCCCCGGAGGGAAGCTCACCATCGCGTATCGGGACGCGGACGGGATTCTGGTGTTCACCGAACATCGATTCGAGCGGGCCGCCAGGGCCAACGCATGAGGCGACTCGAAGCGGCCTGAGGGTCACAAAACGCCACGGCGGGCGCGGAACGTGATATAACTCTTGATTCGAGAGTTTCGGACCCGGAGACACATGCGCAGTTCGCGTCTGGTCCTGCTGCTATCACCGCTGCTACTGGTGTTGCCCTGGGCGTTTCCGGCGTTCCGCACGGCGGACAGGGGGACACACAAACTCGCCTACATCGCCATCAACCTGGCTATCGCCGTGTTATGCGGTGCTTGCGCGAAGCTGCAGGCCCGCGACGACTTCTGGTGGTGGGCGGCCGCGTACGTCTTCCCTTTCGTCACCCCGATCGTACTCGCTGTGATGCCGAGCCGGTGGGGCGCGCCGCTCGCCGACTTTAAGCGCGGATTGCGACCGCGCTGGAACTTCACCGCCCGGGCTGCGCGCGGATCGTTTGAGGAGCGCTTCCCCCTTCTCATGCGGTGCCTGGCGGGGCAACCGGAGGCGACTCGAGCCGGATTGGAGGCGCACTTCCAGGGCGTGAAAGTCAATTTTGAATTCCTGGTGGGAATGAATCGGGACGCCGTCAACTGGCTGGTGCTCGAGGCCCAGGACCGTGGGTTCGTCGCATGGACCGGAGTCGTCGAGAATGTTCCCCTGGTCTATGGCGCCGGATTGGTCCGGCCAAAGGCGGTGGATGAAGCCGCCCAGTGGCTCGCCTCGGCCGGCGCCCCCGGCCAGAAGCTCACCATCGCGTGCCACGATGCAGCGGGCGCGGTGCGGTTCATCGAGAACCGACTAGGGGAACGGCTCCCTCTTCTGACGCGGTGCCTGGCGGGTCAGCCCGAGGCGGCTTGTACGGCTTTGCATGCGTACTTCCAAGGCGTGACGGCCAATTTCGAGTTTCTGCTGGGAGTGAATCCGATTGCCGGCACACGGCTGCTGGCGGAAGCACGCGAACGCGGGTTCGTCGTATGGACAGGCACCAGCGGAAACGTTCCCATCGCTTATGGGGCCGGGATGGTGCCTCCGGGTGGGGTGCAGGAGGCCGGAAGCTGGCTCGCCACGGCCGGCGCCCCGGGAGGGAAGCTCACCATCGCGTTCCGGGATGCGAACGGCATTCAACGGTTTATCGAGCATACCTTCGATCGGGCAGCAGGGGCCGGAGTCTGACGCCCCCTTCCCTCCGCCGGGCTATCTAGGCGGTCGAAGCCGAGCGGTCCTGTGTTAAAGTATGAATCCTGGACACGATCTCAATGATCCAACGCATAGGGCAGACTGACGGGTTTGACGAAGCCGCGCTGGTCGC
>CAZBQQ010000305.1:0-3810 GCA_964493965.1 uncultured Solibacteraceae bacterium | reverse complement strand
ACGGTGTAGACGTCGCCCATCTCGGGCATGGAGATGTCGCAGTCCTGGGTGCGGAATCGCATGCGCGCGCCGCGCTCGGCCACTCGCCAGGTCAGGAATGCACAGGCGGCCACGGCCAGCTCGAACCACTCCGTTTGGGTCGGCGTGGTGTTGAGGTCGAGGAACAGGTCGATCAGCCGCTCCTGTTCGCGGGCGAACTCGCGGACTTCGAGCTCGCCGGTGTGCGCGGTGGCTTTCCAGTCCACGTGGCGCGCGCTTTCGAGGGCCTCGTAGGGCCGGATGCGGTAGAAATCGTGCCCGCGGCCGCGCACCTGCGCTTCGATATCGCCGCGGATGGCAGCCAGCAGTTCCTCGAAGCCGGGCTGGGGATCGATGGGCGGGTAGACGATCACGTCTCGGCGGAGCATCACCTCCGCGCGCCGCTCCAGGAAACCGAAGGGAAAGCCGGTGGAGAACTGGAATCCGTTCTCGCGATAGAGGCCGCGCTTCTCGAAGCGCAGCTCAATGGTCTCGTCGAGGACGGCGCCGCCCGGGATCACGGGGAAATACAGAGCCGTGAGCACGGCCTCGCTCGAGCCGCTCAGATGGACCGAGAAAGACGGCACCCAGCTTTTCGCGTTGCGGATATAGATGCGTCCGGCCAGCTTGCGGCGGGCCGCGATGTGCTCGGGGAGGGCCAGGTCGAGCTCCAGGCCGGCGAGCGAAAGGCGGCTGATGAAACCTGACACCAGCAGGGTCGCCAGCATGGCGGCGGCGATGAGGAACAGGAGGTTGTTGGCCGAGGCGGCCGCGGCCACCGCCACAAGCAGCATCGCCAGCGCGAAGACGATTCCGACGGGGGTGACGGTGCGGCTGAGCGCGCGCCGTAGGAACGACCTGAGACGGAGGAGCACCTGGACTGAATGATGGCACAAACAGGAGAGAGGAGACGGGAGTCTGGAGACAGGAGACAGGAGACGGGAGGCAGGAGTCAGGAGAGGGGAGGCAGGAGGCAGGAGACAGGAGGGGGCGCGGAACATTATGCTGGTGGCGAACGTTATCTCTTTCAGGAGGTGGACCTTGTTCTGCGTTCGCTGCGGTGCACAGATGCAGGAGAACCAGCAGTTCTGCCCTTCATGCGGCACTCCGGTCCGCGGGGCCACTACCCTGATGCCGGCGACCGGCCGGATCGCCGGCCACATTCGCCTGCTGGGGATCCTTTGGGTTGCGCTCTCGGCCTTCCGGCTGATTCCCGGCCTGATCCTGATCGCCTTCTTCGGCCACGGCGGCATGGGACTGCTGCCGCCGGAGGTGCCGTTTTTCGTCCACGGGATATTGCACGCCGTGGGCGCGGTGCTGGTAATTGGGGCGGCGGTGGGCCTATTGACCGGAACGGGACTCCTGCAACGGCAGGCCTGGGCTAGGGTGCCGGCGATCGTGCTCGCCTTTATCAACCTGGTGGACATGCCTTTCGGCACGGCTCTCGGGATCTACACGCTGTGGGTCCTGCTGCCGGCGAAATCCGAAGAAGAGTACAAGCAGTTGGCGCGGAGCGCTTAGGACGCCGCTCAGGCCGGGCGGCTGGAAAAATGCGGGCGCCGGTATTGTGTCCCTGGAATGAGAATTGCGCCCGCTCCGAGTTCAAAGCACATGCGTCTACCTGGAAGGACGACCCGCCCGGCCTGATGGTTACCGGCTGGTTGTCGTATCCTCACCACTGGGGGATCCCAGTGAATCCACGAATTGTTACAGTTCTGTTTCTGCTGGCGGCCGCCGTCGCCGCGGCTCAGATGAGCGACTACCAGGGCTACAAAGACCCCGCGCTGTTTACGCGCATGCCGCATTACTACCTGTCGGCCGAGGACTCGTTTGTCGATAAACCATTCGATGCGGTCGAGTTCTTTGTCAAGGAAGGCACCCAGCGGGTGGAGGGGCACCACCTCACCTACAGTTACAGCTTTGACGAATCGGTGGGGCCCAGCCCCAGCTTCCTGCAGATCGTCAGGAACTACGAGGCGGCGGCCAAGAGGATTGGCGGCCAGGTCCTGTCGGACGGTGACCGGACGGCGACTATTCGCATCGTGCGGGAGGGCCAGGAGACCTGGGTGGCGGTGGAGGCATTCAACGAAGGCCGCGAGTACACGCTGAGCATCATCGAGAAGCAGGCTATGCAGCAGGATGTGGCGGCGAACGCCGAGGCCTTGAAATCCGGTCTGGCGGAGGCGGGACACGTCGAAGTGCCCGGCATCCTCTTCGACTTCGGAAAGGCGGTGGTGAAGCCGGAGTCGGAACCCGCGCTCGCGGAGGTCGTAAAGATGCTGGCGGCGAATCCGGGGATCAAGGTGTGGGTGGTGGGCCATACGGACAACGTCGGATCGGTGGACGGCAACCTGACGCTGTCGGCGGCGCGGGCGGCGGCCGTGGTCCAATCCCTGCGGCAGAAGGGAGTGGATGTGAAGAGGCTGGCTCCGCACGGAGCCGGGCCGTACGCGCCCGTGGCGTCAAACGCGAGCGACGAGGGGCGGGCGCGCAATCGGCGGGTCGAGCTGGTAGCGCAGCCGTAGCCTTCCGCGGCTACCGCCAGTAGCCGCGGTGAAAGCGATACTCGTGGCCGTGCCGTTCCCAGTAGGGCCGCGACCAGCGGGCGCGCGGGTGCGGCGGCCGGTCCCAGTAGCCGCGGCGCCACTCCCAACGCTCGCCGCGAAGGTCGTAAAAGCCGTCGATCCACACATAGGCGGGACCGGGAGCGTAGCCCACCGCTCCGACCTCGACCGGGGGTGGCGGCGGTGGCACCCGATAGCCGTACGACGCGTATTCGCCGCAACCCGCGGCCAGGGACGAGCCGGCCAGAACGGCCGACATCAGTGCGAGCCTGAACTTGGACATCTGCTTTCCTCCTCATCCCTTTGACTGTGGCGGGGCCGGGGCGGTTTATCCCCAAAGCGAGGGAGAGTGGGGGCCGATTGTGGGCTAGGGCGGGGTAGATGTCCGCTTGCTTACTTTACGCGCGCGGTTCGTTGCTCCCGTGCGAGTGCGAGGCCGGAGTCAGCAGGCAATCGGAGGGGCCCACGGCGGCCTGCCTCCCCATGAACCACAGCATCATGAGGCCGACCAGTGCAACGCCGGTGAGCATCAGCAGAACCAGCAGCGTGGCGCGGCGGAGGGCGCGGCGGCCATCGTCGATGAAAAGGGCGGAGTTGAAGAGCAACGCGAATCGCACGTTACAGACATGGCAGCGGCGGATCCTGGCTCCAACTACGGCGAGCAGGCGCTCGGTGATGCCCTTGCGGCGCGAGCGGTAGACTTTGATGGCTCCGCAACTCGGGCAGGGACGGACCGCGCGGCGGGCTGGAGCGCTTCTGGCCAATGCAGGCACTCAAGTTCGCCCCACCCCCAAGGCGTTGGCCAACATTGCGGCGATTTCAAAGCTGCGCGATGGGACGAGTCGCTGGGAGAACTCCAACGCCCCGGCGGAGTGCGCATCAATCAGTAACGTAGCGGCAAGGGGTTCTTTTTCTCAGCCCTTCGCGCCGGTGTCGAGCGTCAACCTGGCCCAATCAGGTTATGCCTGGGGCTGCGGGTTGCGGCGGTTCCCTGGCCGCCAAAAATCTTCTTGACGTTACTAAAAAGTTACGTTAGTATGGAGTCACGTTTAAGGAGGGGAGCGGTTATGATGACACTCAACGATCTGACACTGGACATCACCGAAAGCATGGACGTGAAGGCGGACATTGGCGACGTCTTCCGCAGCGTGCTGCACCGGCTGGGCGAAGGCAGCACCAACGCGCAAGGCGAATCGATGCAGATGATCCTGGAGCAGTGGCCGGGCGG
>CAZBQQ010000304.1:0-3869 GCA_964493965.1 uncultured Solibacteraceae bacterium | reverse complement strand
GGTAGCCGCACTGCATCCCTTGCATCCAGAAGGAATCCCGCAGGCCTTGCGAGACCTTCGCGCCGGGCCGGTTGGCACCGTAGAACGGTGCGCTGAGGTCCTTCCAGAACTGCGAGCGGTCGGCTGCGACACCCGCGCGGAGCTGGTCGAATGCCTCGATCGGCATTCCAGCGGGATTGGCCGCGGTCTTCAGCATGAGCGGCGGAACCGAGCTGATCAATACCGCCTTGGACACGCGCTTAGTGCCGTAACGGCCGATGTAGCGGGCGACTTCGCCGCCGCCGGTGGAATGGCCGACGTGGATCGCCTTCTTCAGGTCGAGCTCTTCCACCAACGCCGCCAAGTCGTCGGCGTAGGTGTCCATATCGTTGCCGTTCCAGGGCTGGCTCGACCGGCCATGGCCGCGGCGGTCGTGCGCGATGCAGCGGAAGCCGCGCGCGGCCAGAAACACCATCTGGTCCTCGAAAGCGTCGGCGCTCAGGGGCCAGCCGTGGCTGAAGACCACAGGCTGCCCCGTGCCCCAGTCCTTGTAGTAAATCTCCGTGCCGTCTTTGGTGACAACTGTGCTCACGGTCACACCTCCTGGATCGCGTTAGAATACGGATGATACGAGGGGCTCCGCACCTATACCATCCTTCTTCGATTCAAGCCCAAACGGAGCGGCGGGGAAATGGGCGCAACTGACAGAGTTCGGGCCAGAACTGACAGGGAAGGCCTGGCCGAGATCGGGCTGCTGATCTATCCTGGCGCGCAGACCGCCGCGATCAACGGCCTTACCGACCTCTTCACCGTCGCCAACCGTTTGAGCGCAGAGCGCGGCGGGCCGGCCTCGCGAGCGCTGAGGATCAGTCACTGGCAATCGAACGGCGAGAGCGGGCAACTCGAACGCGTTTTCGACACGCACCGCGCCGGGCATGAGCCGCTGGCCGCCGTGATCCTGCCGCCCAGTCTCGATTCCGAACCATGCGGAGACGCATTCGCATCCCATGTGCGATGGATCACCGCCCAACACGCTCGGGGCACTGTGCTCTGCTCGATCTGCTCCGGCGCCTTTCTTCTCGCCGGCGCAGGGCTGCTCAACGGGCGAACCGCCACCACTCACTGGATTCACGCGGACCGGCTCGCGGAGCGATTTCCGGAGATCCGCGTCGACCGCGACAAGCTGATCATCGATGACGGGGACATGATTACTGCCGGTGGGGTCATGGCGTGGGTCGATCTCGGGCTCCGATTGATTTACCGGTGGCTTGGTCCCAGCATCATGCTGGCCACCGCGCGCTTCTTTGTGGTCGATGCGGCCGGTCGCGAGCAGCGTTTCTATTCCAGCTTCGCTCCCCGCCTGCACCACGGGGACGGCGCCATTCTCGGGATCCAACACTGGCTTCAGCTCAACTATGCCGGAAGCCTGACGGTGGCGGCACTGGCTGCCTGCGCGAAACTGGGCGAGCGGACGTTTCTTCGCCGGTTCCGGCAGGCGACCGGGTTGAAACCGGTCGAATACGTGCAGCACCTGCGCATTGACAAGGCGCGCGAGGCGCTGGAGTTCTCGGCGCTCACGATCAGCGAGATCGCCTGGACGGTGGGCTATGAGGACCAGGGCGCGTTCCGAAAGGTCTTCCGCCGCATCCTGGGCCTCTCCCCGGGAGAGTATCGCCGCCGCTTCGGGATCGCCGACACATCCAGCCGCGCGACCGCCGCCTGACCGCCAGTTCTGAACGCGTTCACAATCTTCTTGACTCTGCACCCGCCGCGGCGCATACTGAGTCTTGAACACGTTCAATTCTATGACAAGCACTAAGACGACCCCTAAAGCAGAGGAGACGGCACTCAGGATTCTTGAGGGCGCGCTGGAGTTGTTCCGGCAGGAGGGATTCGACAGCGCGACCATGCGGGACATAGCGCGGAAGGCGGGAGTCGCCACCGGCGCGGCCTACTACTATTACCCTTCGAAAGACGCCATCGTCATGGACTTCTACCGGCGATCCTGCACGGAGATGCAGCCCAAGATCGAAGCTGCCCTCGATGGGGTCAGCGGCCTCGAAGCCCGGTTGCGCGAACTGATCCGGGCGAAACTGGCTCACTTCGCACCGAACCGCAACGTCCTGCGGGCGCTTCTCAAGAACGGCGCGGACCCGCGGCACCCGCTCTCTCCCTTCAGTGCGGAAACGCAGGAGGTCCGCGACGCCGACATCGTATGGTTCCGCCGCATTCTGGCCGATTGCGGCGTACGGATTCCGCGCGACCTGGAAGCGGACCTGCCAGGCGTGCTCTGGTTCTTTCAAATGGGCGTGATCTTCTTCTGGGTCATCGACGAGTCGCCGCAGCAAGCCCGAACGGAACGGCTGCTGGAGCTCTCGTCGAAGACCGTCGCGGGGCTGATCCGGTTTTCCGCGCTGCCGCTCATGCGGCCGTTGAGGAAGACCGCGCTGCAATTGATCGAAATCGTGAAAGGGGAGTAGGCCGTGAACACCGGGATGCGTGGTCTTGTGGGGCTGGTGCTCTCGGCCCTCTTGCTTTTCGCGGGGGTCGCCGTGCTGAAGGCCGGTGTCTACGGCTTGACGATTTTCGTTGTGTTCCCCCTTGTGGTGGGAGGGCTCGCCGCCTGGGTATTCCGCCCGACGACCTGGCTGCGCGCCCTTGGCGTGGGCGCACTCACGCTGACGGCAACCTCGTCGTCTTTTCTCCTCCTGGGGCAGGAAGGCCTGCTGTGCGTCCTCATGTCGCTCCCGCTGGGGGTGCCGCTGGGCGCCCTTGGGTGCTGGCTGGTCTACATCGCCGGTTCTTCGCGGCTCCGGGCGCGTCCCGTCGCGATGATGCTACTGCTGCCGGCCGCCACTCTCACGTGGGACGTCAACGCACGGCCACCTGTCTTTGAGGTGAGGACCGCCATCGTGGTTCGAGCGACGCCGGAGCAAGTCTGGAAACACGTGGTCACGTTTTCGGAACTGCCCGAGCCAACGGAGTGGTTCTTCCGCGCCGGGCTGGCCTACCCGAAGCGCGCGCGCATTGAGGGATCGGGGCCCGGTGCGGTGCGCTATTGCGAGTTCTCGACCGGCCCGTTCGTGGAACCGATCGACGTCTGGGACGAGCCGCGGCTGCTACAGTTCCGCGTCACCGAGAATCCGGAACCGATGCACGAGTGGAGTCCTTATGCCGCCGTCGTCCCCAAGCATCTGCACGGGTACCTGGTCTCCAAGCGCGGCCAGTTTCGGCTCACGCCATTGGCGAACGGCCAAACGCTTCTCGAAGGGACCACGTGGTATCAACACGGGTTGTGGCCGGCGGAGTACTGGCGCTGGTGGTCGGACGCGATCATCCATCGGATTCACTTGCGGGTCCTGAACCACATTCGGACGCTGGCGGAGCGCGAGAGCACGTGGTGAGGCTGGAAGAACGAACAGTGATCCGCGCGCCCATCGAACGATGCTTCGATCTCGCGCGAAGCGTGGAAGTGCATCTCGCCGGCAACGTCCACTGGGGAGAAGCGGCTGTGGCGACGGGCGGAGCTACCTCGGGATTGATCGGCATGGGGCAGCGCGTCACTTGGCGCGCACGGCACTTTGGCATTCGCCAGGAGCTCACCAGCGAAATCACGGCCATGAATCGGCCGGAGTACTTTCAGGACAGGATGATCCGGGGCGCCTTCCGATCGATGAGCCACGAACATTTCTTCCAGTCCCTGTCGCGGGATGAAACCGAGATGCGGGACGTGTTCTCGTTCGCGGCGCCGCTAGGAGTCCTGGGACGGCTCGTTGAGGTGGCGGTGCTCCGTCGCTACATGCAGGCACTCCTGCGCGAGCGGAATGCCGTGATTCGCGAAATCGCCGAATCCGAGGCATGGCGGAAGGTTCTATGAAGATCGTCATACC
>CAZBQQ010000303.1:0-3873 GCA_964493965.1 uncultured Solibacteraceae bacterium | reverse complement strand
GCGTTTCTGGCTCCCGCTTTCTTCTGTTTCCCGCTCGCCGGCCTGGCTCAGTTTGAGGATATGGGCAAGGTGATCGAGGCGGAACTGCGCGCAAACCTGCAGCAGGCCGAGGCGCGGCCGGGGGCGCCTGCTCTTATAAAGATCAAGCTCCGTCCCAATACGATGGGCGAAGACTACATTCTGGTTGGAGTCACGAAAACCAGCGCGGTGGTTCGCCTGGTGCTCCCCTCTGGCGCAGAGGTTACTCAGGATGCCCTCGGCAAGTCGGGTTACCGCTGGGAATCCGTGACTGGCCCCGCCATCAGCGAACTGCCCGCGGAGTGGAAGGGGAGCGCCGTCGTGTACGAGATCGCTCTCCCCAGCCGGCAGCCCGCCGGTGTCTATGGGGTCAAGGTGGAAGTGCCGCCGGGAGCCAAAGCCATCGAGGTGCGGGTCTCGCACTTCGGCTTAGGCCTGGGCGTCGAGGGCGAAGACTACGAGGTGGTCGGAGATTCCGCGAAGGCCGATCGCGAGTTCTACCAACTCGGCGACACGGTCGTGATCTCCGTTCCGGTCCTCGAAGATGGCCGTCCCGTTCGTGGCGCCACGGTAACGGCCGAAGTCGTACCGCAAGAGGGTGCTCAAGCTGGACGACGCGTCGCCACGTTGACGATGAGCGATACGCGCGGGGACGGCCGTTACAGCGCAACCTTCATCCCGAAGGACGCCTTGCGCTATGCGGTCACCGTGACCATAGCCGGGCGCAAGCGGCGCGAGAGTTGCGGGTTCTTTGTGATCCCCGCCTATGCCAGGCTGCTCAGCGTCACGGATCGCAGCGAGGATCAAGACAAGAATGGTCTCATCGATCGGGTGCTGATTTCTCCCAAGCTGGATGTCAAGGTGGCGGGCGACTACAATACTCAGGTTCACATTACAGGGACAAACGGCCAGACGACGTGGCAGCAAGTGCGACGCCACCTGGACCCGGGCATCGTGGACGTGCCGGTGGCCTTCGACTCGAAGGAGTTGTTCCGGATGGGCGTGGGCGGCCCATTTGAGGTGGCGCTGGTCGTTCTGACCCGGCGGGGGGCCGGCGAGGAAGAACTGGCGGGCTCCTGGGAGCATGTTGGCAAGACCGCCGCCTACAAACGCTCCTTGTTCGACCGCGGCGCCTTTTACCTGGACGAGCACATGCAGATCACGGCCGTGCCGGGGGCTGCGGGGTTCGAGTCCCTGCGGGTGAACATTGGCGTCTTCTCGCCGGGTGGAGAATGCCAGTGCTGGACCGGATTGCACGGCAAGGGTTTCGATTATCTCGCCGAAGCGGGAGAAAGCCGGACCCTGCCGAAGGGGAAGGCCACGGTCCAACTCGACATCCCGGGCGCCAGTATTGCGCGTGCGAAGAAAGATGGCCCGTGGGACGTCAAGCTGTCGGTGTCCTGCGGCGAGTTGCCCCCGGTTTCACTGACCCAGACTTCCGCGGTCTTCAAAGCGGCGCAGTTCGCCGACCGGCCGGACGACTTCCAACTGGTATTGTCCCCCGCTCGGGTCCACATCGCCCAGGGCGAACAGGTTCAGATTCAGGTGCGCATCCAGCCGATCGGTGCGTTCGACGAGCAGGTGACCTTGGATGCCCGCGGTGTGCCGGCCGGTGTCGACTCCGTATTTCAGAGTTCCGCCCATCCGGGTAATCCGGGAGACCTCGAGTTGAAGGCCGGTCCGGAGGCCTGGTCCGGCACGTACATGGTGAAGATCACCGGCGAGTCGGGCGCGCTGAGGCGGGAAGCAGTGCTGACGGTGGAGGTGAAGGGCCGCGAGAAGAAGGCGGAGAGCGCCCGGACCGATAGCATCAAGGCTGCCTTCAACGCGCTCGGGGCCCGTTCGGCGGCCGGCGTGAAGCGACGCGCGAACGTCGTGATGGTGCTGCACCGCGGCGGCACAGGCAACGCGGAGCAGTGCGCCACGGTAAGGGAGGCGGGTTCGCAGGCCGCCGGAGTGTTCCGGCAGGGCCGCGACGCGGTGGGCGGCATTTTCTACAGCGCATCCGCGTACTGGCCTCTGCCGCTCTCGCGCGACTTCGATCCCTCGCGGCTCGCGCACGGCGACGTGATGTGCAGCGGACCCACGAACCTCCCGCGCGCGCTCGCCGCCGCCTACCAGGCGCTTTCACGCCTGAACGACCGGGCGGCGGTCAACGCGGTCGTTCTGTTCACGGACAATGTGCCGGAGGGGCTCGACGCGGCGTGGCCCATTAAGACTCAGGCCGACCGGCGACGGTGTCCCGGGCAGAAGGACGAATGTGCTTCCCCTCCCAGCAAGTGCGCCGGCGCGAAGCCAGCCTCTTTCTTTGCCGCCCCGTTCGGCGCCATGGCGATGCTGTTCACAATCGATGACGCTTCGCCTGTTACCGAGTGGGCCCTTCCGCCTGCCGGCTGCTCACGGTATTTCCTCATGCAAGATGTCGCATACATCCCGGACACCGACGCTTCGGGGACTCCGGTTGCCGGCAAGAAGCCCCTGGTCCGGTTCAACGGCGGTCCCTATGCAGGCAAGATTCGTCCCGACCTATCCGAGAATGTTCTCAACGCTGCCCAGAATGTGGCCGAGCGTTTGGCACGCACCGCTCGCGACTCTGCGACCCTCCCGATCACAACTTACGTGGTGGCGCTTCACTCGCAGCCGGACACGGCGCCATTCTTCGCCTCGATTGCCAACGACCCGGCGGCGGAGAATTTCGACAAGCGCGCCCCCGCCGGACTCGTGGTCCACGTCGGGGCGGTACCGGAGATTCGGGACGGTTTTCTCAAAGTGACGGAGGCGATTGTGGCCCGGATGGAGCGGACGGAGAACTGACGCGTCTTGCAGGAACGTCCTTTCGGCCTACAATTGGCTGTGGTTCATCAAGAGCAGATTCCATTGGTCACCAAGCGCCATGGCGACATGCATGACCTGACGGCGCAGATTGCGGAGGTGGTGGCCGCGTCGAACATTCGAACGGGAACGGCACACGTCTTCAATGTGGGGAGCACGGCCGCGATCGGCGCGATCGAGTTTGAGGCGGGCCTCCAGCGCGACCTGCCGGCGATTCTCGACAGGCTGATTCCGCCAAGCCGTGACTATGGCCACGAACAGGCCTGGCACGACGGCAACGGGCACTCGCATCTGCAGGCCACTCTGCTCGGGCCCTCGCTGACGGTGCCCATCTCAAACGGTCAACTGGTTTTGGGGACGTGGCAGCAGATCTTCCACCTGGAATGCGATGTTCGAGGCCGCAAGCGGGCGGTGGTGGTCACGGTAACCGGCGAGTGAAATTGCGGCGCAAATCGCGGGCCACATGATTGTCCAAGAGCAAACCTTGGGACAGGCACGAATTTCGCAAAGGCGGCGAAATTCGGTCCAGTCCCCGGTTTGCGGATCATCCCGATACCCGACGAAATCTGCGCCGCACTGCAGTAACACCGATGGAAAGGAGTTCCGCATGTCCCGTCTTCCGACTGGCGCGTTCCTGATTTGTTTGATGGCCGGCTTGGGCCCGGCGATGGCACAAGCTCCGGCGCGGCCGCAGCCTCCGACCCGCGATCCGAACACGCCCGGGTACGTCAAAGCGAAGGAATTGCCCGATGGCGCCATCCCTTCGGCGAAGGAAGACGGGAACTTCATCATCGGCCCCACACACAATCCAGCGCCGGAGATGGCCGCGAAGGACGGCGTGCCGCAGGGTGACGTCTTTGAATTCACCATGGAATCCAAGGACAGCAAGATCTATCCCGGAGTCGCGCGCGAGCCCAACACCCATGCCGTGGCGGACCCGGCGGACCCGAACAAGGTGATCGTCAACAGCTATCCCGCTCCCTATACGCGCCGCGTGGCGGTGTACGTTCCCAAACAATACGT
>CAZBQQ010000302.1:0-3922 GCA_964493965.1 uncultured Solibacteraceae bacterium | reverse complement strand
ACCACGTCCCGCTTGGGACCCCGCGCGCCGGCCAGAATGGCACGCGCAATCTCGCAGTTCTCGTCCGGATCGCCTCCCTGCAACTCTTCGAGCGCGGCCGGGGCGACGCCGAAATCCTCCGGCGTGAGCGTTCGGCGGGTCACCTGCCCATTCGCGATTTCGTAGGCCAGGGTCGGCCCGGTGATGGTGATCTCGTCCAGGCCGTCCGAGCCGTGGACCACAAAGCCGCGCTCCAGTCCGAGGGCCGCCAGCGCATCCGCGATCAGACGCGCGGCCTCTTCCGACGGTGCGCCCGCCAGTTGCGCCGTCGCGCCCGCTGGGTTGGTCAGGGGGCCGAGCAGATTGAAAATCGTGCGCATCTTCAGCTCGAGACGCGCCGCATGCGCGTGCTTCGTGGCGGGGTGAAAGGCCGGCGCAAAGAGGAATCCAATGCCGACCTCGCGGATGGCACGCGCGGCCTGGTCCGCCTCCACCGCAACGCGGACGCCCAGGCGCTCGAGTACGTCGGCGCTGCCGCAACGGCTCGAAATGGAGCGGTTGCCGTGTTTGGCCACGCGCACTCCGGCGCCGGCCACCACGAACGCCGCGATGGTTGAAATGTTGAACGTGCCGCGAGCGTCGCCGCCGGTGCCGCAGGTATCGAGAAGCGGCCCGCCGGCGAGATCCGCCGGCACCCGGCTGGCCCGCGCGCGCATGGCCCGTGCAAACCCGATCAACTCGTCCGCCGTCTCGCCCTTCATGCGTAGCGCGACCAGAAAGGCGGCGATCTGCGCCGTGGAAGCGTGCCCGCCCAGGATGACTTCCATGGCTTCTTCGGCGGCCGCCGCGTCCAGGTCCTCGCGCCTGACTGCACGGTGAAGGTACGGGATAAGTGACATTTGTTATATTCGGGAATGGCCGGTGGCCGGCGGTTAGTACGGCTTTCGGCTGTTCGCCCATCCTAACATAAGCGCCATGAAAATCCACGAATACCAGGCCAAGGCCATTCTCGCGCAGTACGGCGTGCCGGTGCCGCGCGGCGAGGTCGCCCGCACACCGGATGAGGCCGACGCGGCGGCCAAGAAGATCGGCGGCACGGCCGTCGTCAAGGCCCAGATTCACGCCGGCGGACGCGGAAAAGGCGGCGGCGTCAAGATCGCCAAGGACAATACGGACGCCGCCGAGATCGCTCGCAAGATGCTGGGCATGCGCCTGGTGACGCATCAGACCGGGCCCGAGGGGCGCACCGTCCACCGCGTCCTGATCGAAGAGACGCTGCCCATCGAGCGCGAACTTTACCTCGGCATCGTGCTCGACCGCACGGTGGGCAAGCCGGTGTTCATGGCGTCGGCAGCGGGCGGCGTTGAGATCGAGGAGGTGGCGGCGCAGCACCCCGAGGCGATTCTCAAGGAACCGCTGGAGCCCGGCTTCGGCCTGGCGCCGTTCCAGGCCCGCAAACTGGCCTTCGGCATCGGGATTCCGGCGGCAAGCGCAGGCCCCGCCGCGGCGGCCATGATGGCCCTGGCCCGCGCCTGCGAGGCCATCGACGCCTCTCTCGCCGAGATCAATCCTTTCATCCTCACGCGCCAGGGGAAGGTCTACGCGCTCGACGCCAAGATCAACCTCGATGACAACGCGCTCTACCGCCACAAAGACCTGCTCGAACTGCGCGACCTCAACGAGGAGGATCCGCTCGAAGTGGACGCCTCGCGCTTCGGCCTGAACTACATCAAGCTCGATGGCACGGTCGGCTGCATGGTGAACGGCGCGGGCCTCGCCATGGCGACCATGGACATCATCAAATACGCGGGCGGAAGTCCGGCGAATTTCCTGGACGTCGGGGGTGGGGCCAGCGCCGACCAGATCAAGAACGCTTTCCGCATTCTGCTTTCGGACCACAGCGTGCGCGCCGTGCTGATCAACATTTTCGGTGGCATCCTGCGCTGCGACACGCTGGCAACGGGCGTGGTGGCGGCGGCGCTCGAGTTGAAGATCCGCGTTCCGGTGGTGGTTCGTATGGAGGGCACCAACGTGGAGGCGGGCCGCCGGATCCTGACGGATTCCGGACTCGATTTCACGGTGGCGCAAGGCATGAAGGATGCCGCGGAGAAAGTGGTGAGGCTGGCCCAATGAGCATTCTCGTAGATCGCAACACGCGCCTGATCTTCCAGGGCTTCACCGGCCGGGAGGCGACTTTCCACGCCGAGCAGTGCATCGCTTACGGAACCAACGTCGTGGGCGGCGTGGTGCCGGGCAAGGGCGGCCAGACGCATCTGGATCGCCCGGTCTTCGACACGGTGCGCGACGCCGTGGCCTCGACCGGCGCCAACGCCTCGGTGATCTTCGTGCCGCCGGCTGTCGCAGCGGACACCATCATGGAGGCCGCCGACGCGGGGCTCGCCCTGGTGGTTTGCATCACGGAAGGAATCCCCACCCTCGACATGGTGCGCGTGTGGCAGTACCTGAAAGAGCGCACCACGCGCCTTATCGGCCCCAACTGCCCCGGCATCATTTCGCCCGGCAAGTGCAAAGCCGGCATCATGCCGGGCCACATACACAAGGAAGGCCACGTGGGCGTGGTGTCGCGCTCGGGCACGCTGACCTATGAGGCCGTGGATCAGCTCACGCGCCGCGGCATCGGACAATCGACCTGCATCGGGATCGGCGGCGATCCGATCATCGGCACCAATTTCATCGACGCGATCCAGCTGTTCAACCAGGACGAGGACACGCACGCCATCGTGATGATCGGTGAAATCGGCGGTAACGCGGAGGAGACAGCGGCGGCCTACATCCGCGAGCACGTGAAGAAGCCGGTGGTCGGTTTCATCGCCGGCCAGACGGCGCCGCCCGGCCGGCGGATGGGCCATGCGGGCGCAATCATCTCCGGCGGATCGGGCAAAGCCTCGGACAAGATCAAGGCCCTCGAAGCCGCCGGCGTCCGCGTCTGCGCCTCACCCGCCGACATCGGCGAAAAGGTCGAATCCCTGCTATGAGCCAACTCGAACGAACGCTCGCGATCATCAAGCCGGACGCCGTCTCACGGAGCGTCGCCGGCGAGATCCTGTCCCTGATCGAACAGAATGGGTTCCGCGTCCGCGGCCTGAAGATGCTCCGTCTCAGCCGCGCGGCGGCCGAAGGATTCTACGCCGTGCACCGGGGCAAGCCGTTTTTCGCGGGCCTGATCGACTTTATGACCGAAGGGCCCGTGATCGTGATGGCGCTCGAGCGCGAGGACGCCATCGCGAAGTGGCGCGAGGTGATGGGCGCCACCAATCCTGCCAACGCCGCCGAAGGCACCATCCGGCGCCGCTTCGGAACCGCGGTCGACCGCAACTGCACGCACGGATCGGATGCGCCCGAGACGGCGCGGGCGGAGATCGCCTGGTTCTTCGCGGAAACGGAATTACTCTAAGGCTGCCCGTCGCTCGTCGCTCGTCGCCCGTCGATCCGGAGCGCGTAGCGCACCAGGCGCTGGCCGTCGTTCTCGAACTCGCACTCGAACTCTAGACCCAGCTTCTCCATGATTCGTCTGGAGGCAGTGTTCTCGGGCATCGCGATCGAGACGATGCGGTCCAGCTTTACGCGTTCGATAGCGTCCCGCAAGGCGACGCGCGCGGCTTCGGTGGCCAGGCCGCGGCCCCAGCAACGGCGGGCGAGCCACCATCCGATCTCAGGATCAGGACGGTCGCGCCACTGGCCGACACCGCAGAAACCGATCATCTCCAGAGCGGGTTTCTCGAGAAGCTTCCAGCGGCAGAATCCTCGCTCGGCGTAGAGCCTGACCTGGCGGTCGACAAACGCGCGGATCTGGTCGTCGCTCCACGGTGCGCCGCCGGTGATGTAGCGCATCACTTCGACGTCGGTCGCGATGGGGCGGAAGGCCGTCCAGTCGGCGCTCTGCCAGGTGTCGAGGATGAGGCGGTCGGTTTCGAGAATCATG
>CAZBQQ010000301.1:0-3953 GCA_964493965.1 uncultured Solibacteraceae bacterium | reverse complement strand
GGCCCGGCCATCGACCGCTCGTGATCGAGCGCGCCGAACCGTCCGGAGACCGGAAATGTCACGATGGTGTCGCGCTCTCCGGCCTCGCGCCGCAGGCTGGCCAGCCAGTAGTAGGTGTAGCTCTTCACGCCCGCGCTCCGTAGGAGCAGAGGGGTGACGTCAATTCCGATGCGCATGAGGGGACCTGGCGGGATGGACTGCCTGGTTCGTGAAGAGCGTCTTGCCGCCGCTTTCCGCCACGGCGTGCAGGTTCGAGCGGCCCACCAGGCTTTCCAGGCGCGCGGTCTGGGGATCCTCGGCGGCCAGGTAGTACCGCTCGGAGCGCGCCCACAGCCGCGGAAGGTCGGCGTCGGTGATGAAGACCGCGGGGGCGCCGGGAGCGTTGGAGCCGTATTCGAGATTGTTCCTCCGCCCGTTGAGCAGCAGCGGGTTTTGGTCGGTGTAGAACACAACCGACGAGAAGGCGTAATACTCGCGGTCCAAAATCAGCTTCCCTTTCGGCGCGTGCAGAAGCGCCTCGGCCAGCGGCCGCGAGGACATGTAGGGATCGAACACCACCAGGGCCAGCCGCGCCGCCTGGAAGAATACCACCATCATGAGGGACAGGGCCAGCCATGCCCGCTCTCCCTGGAGCCGCCAGGCGCCGATCGCTCCGGCCAGGAACGCCACCGCCGCCAGCGCCAGCGGCGTGCGCAGGTAGGCGAAGGCTTTCAGCGTCAGGTCCGCCATGTGCCCCATTGAGAGCGTGTAGAGGGCCGGGTTCTCGGTCAGCGCGCGCGAGATGTCCCCGGGCGCCGGGACATTGTGCACCGCGATCAAAATCGCGAGCGCCGCGAGGCCGGCCGCGGCCGCGATGGCGCCCACGATCCGCGTTCCTATCCGCAGCCGTTCCGGATACGCCTCCATCGCGCAGCCGATGAGAAGGGCGGCGGCCGGGTAGATCGGCATCGAATAGTATTCCTGCGTGGTGGAGAACGAGAAGAACAACATCACGACGCCGATCCAGAGGAGCGCCATGAGGCGCGTCCGCCCGGCGCGGTCCACCGGTTTGTAGCCGAGGCGCGCCAGCGTGGGCAGAAACGCGCTCCAGGGGAAGAACCAGACCAGGTGGAGCGCCCAGAAATAGAGCAGGGGTACGGTGTTGTAGTCCCGCGGATAGCGCCGGTTCAGGAAGCGCAGCACGTGCTCGTTGATGGCGTAGAACCACAGAAAACCGCGCCAGATTCCCGGCCCGCCGCTTTGGAGCGTCCAGACGAAGTACGGCGGATTGCGCAGAGTGGCGAGCACGTGCCACGGCGCCGCGATCGCGACGAAGATCAGGAAGCCGGTGAACGGGTAAAGGCGCCGCCACGCGCGCAGCGAAAAAAGCTGCCGGGTCAGGAGCAGGTAGAAGAAGCCCGCTCCGAGCGGGAACACGATCCCGATCAGGCCCTTGAGCAGCACTCCGGCCGCGAGGCTCGCCGCCAGCGTGTAGGCCCACAGCCGCGGACGCGCTTCGTTCTCGTCGAGAGCGCGCAGGAAACTCCACAGCGCCACGGTAATGGCCAGCGTGAGCACGACGTCGGGAATTACGACGCGCGTGAACAGGAACAGGCCGATTGAGGTGACGGTCACCAGTCCGGCGTAGAAGCCCGCCTTCGGAGAAAACGCCCAGCGCCCAAAGCGCACCACGACCCACGCGAGCAGGATCGCCGCCAGCGCCCCGGGCAGCCGCGCCGCCCAGTCGTGGACGCCGAAGATGAGGTAGCAGACGGCCGTCATCCAGCTCTTCAGCGGTGCTTTTTCGAGGTAAGGTACGCCATCCAGGTGCAGCGTGACCCAGTCGCCGGACTGGACCATGTTGCGTGCCATCTGCGCCTGCGTGGCGTCCACATCGTCCATCAACGAAGGCGGGCTGAGAATGCCGGTGAGGAAGATCGCGGAGGCTATTAGCAGGACAATCAGTTCGTAGCGGCGCTCCATATTTGGTTGAAACCCGAGGGTAACACGCACAGTTACCGAGCCGCGACCGCAAGGGAGCGGTCCGCGAGACGAGCGAACATTCGTTACCGAGCCGCGACCGCAAGGGAGCGGTGGCCCGCACGGCCATGGACTCCCTTGCGCTCGCGCGATTTGCGCCCATCGCCCATAACTTGTTAGGATAGAGTTTCCTACCGCTACGTGAGGAGATTTACGTCGATGGCGAGAGTATGTGATTGCTGTGGAAAAGGGCCCCGGTTCGGCCACCGCGTCAGCCACGCGCACAATGTGACCCAGCGGCGCTGGGACGTGAACCTGCAGCCCGTACGCGCCATGATCAACGGCGCGGCGAAGCGCATTCGCGTGTGCACCTCCTGCTTGCGCAGCGGCAAGATCCAAAAGGCCGCCTGATCGCGCAGCGGCGCCGCCCCCACGGCGGTCGCGGCTCAGAACTACAATAGTCGGGATGCCAAGCGGCTGGAGGTACGCCCTCTCCGCGCTCGTTGGAGCGCTGCTGGGCTTGGGCGCGTTCACCTTCGTTTACGGGAAGGGCTACTCGTATTTCAGCAACCGGCCTGAGGCCTGCGCCAACTGCCACGTCATGCGCGAGCAGTTCGACTCCTGGCAGCGCGGTCCGCACCACGCCGCCGCGGTTTGTAACGACTGCCACACGCCCCACGCGCTGGCCGGGAAGTACTTCGTCAAGGCGCGCAACGGCTGGAACCACTCGCTCCACTTCACACTGCAGGATTTCCCCGAACCCATCCGCATCCACCGCTTCAACTCGGAAGTCCTCGCAGCCAACTGCCTGCGCTGCCACGAACAGATGGTGAGCGAGATGGCCGGCCTCGACTGCATAGCCTGTCACGCGGGCGCGGGCCACGGACCCAGGAGAGAACGATGAGACCTTCGCGCTGGACCTACGTTCTTCTGAGCGGCGCGGTCGCGGCCGCCACCTTCCTGGTCACCATGGTGCTCGTGAACATACAGGAACGGAAGCGGGAGGGGCGCGAGACGCACGTCGTGGTGGTCGCGGTCACCGAGAGCACGCTCGATCCAGCCGTCTGGGGCCGCAACTTTCCGCGGGAGTTCGACAGCTTCGAGCGCAACCGCGAAATGCAAGCGACTAAGTACGGCGGAAGCGTCCCGTTCTCCCATCTCGAGCGCGACCCGCGGCTGAAGCGCATCTTCGCCGGCTACGCTTTCGCGCTCGAATATAACAAGGCCCGCGGCCACGCCTGGTCGCTCATCGATCAGGACAACACGCGCCGCACGCGCGAGCGGCCGCAGCCGGGTAGCTGCCTGCAATGCCACAGCTCGATTCTTCCGGCGTACCGTAAGGCGGGCGGGGGCGACGTCATGAAGGGCTTCGAGCTCGTCTCCTCCATGCCGTTTGCGGAAGCGCGCAAGCTGGTGGATCACGCCATCGGCTGCATGGAGTGCCACGACCCGGCCACGATGCAGCTGCGGGTGACCCGCCCCGCCTTCCTTGTCGGCATCAAGGCGCTCAAGAAGAGCCAGGGGGTCGAGAACTACGATCCCAACACCATGGCTACCCGCCAGGAGATGCGCACTTATGTCTGCGCGCAATGCCACGTCGAGTATTACTTTTCCGGTGAGCACAAGATTGTGACTTACCCCTGGGCGAAGGGCCTGAAGGTGGAGGAGATAGAGGGTTACTACGACGAGATCGGTTTCACCGACTGGAAGCACGGCGAAACCGGCGCCGAGGTGCTCAAAGCGCAGCACCCCGAGTTCGAGACTTACAGCCAGGGCGTGCACGCGCGTGCCGGCGTGGCCTGCGCCGATTGCCACATGCCTTTCCTGCGGCAGGGCGCGATGAAGGTGAGCGACCATCACGTGCGCAGCCCGCTTCAAAACCTGGACCGCGCCTGCCTGGGCTGCCACCCGGTTCCGGCCGAAGAAATGAAAGCCCGGATCGAGAACATACAGGACCGCCACGCGGCGCTGCTCTCGCGAGCCGAGGACGCGCT
>CAZBQQ010000300.1:0-3960 GCA_964493965.1 uncultured Solibacteraceae bacterium | reverse complement strand
GTTGGACGGAGGCGGGTCTGGAGACCCGCTGCAGGACTGGAGTCCTGCCCCACGGTTTCTGCCCGGCATTGTGAAAACTAAGTGGCATTGGGCAAGAGTGACTGCGCCACACGAGCGGCCCAGGGCCGGGCAGCATCTGGGCGCCGCGACACTAGCCGATCTTTCCCATCAACGCGCGGATCTTCGCGGCTTGATCCGGCGACGGTTTGCAGTCGAGTGCGGTCTTCAGTTCTCTCTTCGCCTGCTGCTTGTCCCCGCTCTGGGACAGGGCCAGCGCATAGTGGTAGTGGAAAGTGGCGGAATGCGGGGCACCCGCCGACTCTTTGGCGACGAGACCCCGGAACACATCGAGCGCGTTGGCGTTGAGGTTCTTCTTGGTATAGACAAAGCCCAGGGTATCCGCAATATCGGGATTGTCGGGAAGCTTCTGGCGGGCCTTCTGCGCGAGGTTCAAGGCCTGGTCGAGATCGGCCGCCGAACCGCTTTCCGCCATCAGATAGGCGAGGTTGTTGAGGGCCATCGGGCTGTCCGGCTGGAGCTTCAAAACCTGTTCGTAGAGCGGGCGAGCCTGCGGCTGCCTGCCCGTCTTTTCCATCAGCAGCGCCAACTGGAGGCAGGGAGTGGGATCGTTGGGCCGCATCTGTCTGGCCTTCTCGAAGGTGCGGATCGCGCCCTCGGTATCGCCTTTCGCCGCAAGCGCCTGGCCGAGAGGAACGTAGACCTCTCCAGTGTCGGGCCTGACCGCGAGGATCGCCTGGAACTGCTCGGCCGCGAGATCGAATTTGCCGTCCATGAGCGCGATATTGCCCAGGGCGTTCTTCAATTCCAGCCGGTTCGGATTCTTGGCCAGTTCGCTCTTGAGTAGCTGAATGGCCTTGTCACCCTGGTTCTGCAAAGCGTAGGACTCCACGATCCCCATCAGCGCCCGCAGATCGGCCGGGTGGTCCTTGTAAGTCTGGCTGAACCGTTGCTCGGCTTCCTTGAAGCGCTTCTGTCCCAGGTCCAGCGCGCCCATTTGCAGTTGCGCTTCCGCCGAAGTGGGATACCGGGCGATGGTGTCTTCGAGTTCCGTGCGCGCCAGGACGGGGTTCCCCATGGCCGTCAGTCCGCTGGCCCGGACCAGGCGTGCGGCCAGGTTGCCCTGATCGTAATCGAGAACCAGCTTGGCTTCCTGGACTGCGCTCCCGTATTCGTGGTTGAGTATGAACAACTGCGCCAGCGCCAGCCTCGCCGGGACGTACTCCTTGCGGATCTTGAGGGCTTCCTGGAACTGGACGCGCGCCTGTTCCAGGAGATTCCTGGCCAGCAGCGCCCGCCCCAGGTTGAAGCGCAGGACCGGATTGCCGCTGTCCCTGCTGACCGCCGCCTGCAACTCGGTAACGGCCTGCTGGAGCTGCCTGGGGTCGCCGGTTTCGATCATGAGCGAGGAGCGCATGGCCTGGGCCGCATCGTCCTTGGGGTTATCCTTCAGGATCTTCTCGAGCAGCCGGACCGCCTCCTCCTTCCTGTTGACCGCGACCAGGACCTGCGCCGTCTCCTTCTGATAGTCCACCTGGTGCGCGGAGTCCGAGCGGGCGCCCTGATCGAGTAGCTTGAGCGCGTCGTCAAAATCGTGAATGGCCGCGTAGAACTTCGCGACCAGCAGCGGGCCCAACGGATATGTCTTCCGGTCGGACAGCAGACCGTCCAGCGCTTTCTGCATATCGGCCCGCCGGTCGAGGCGGTAGTAATGCTGGGCGACCTGCAAAAGATAGGCCGGCTCCTTGGGATTGTTGGCGGCCTTCAGCTTCAGAATGGCTTCCGCGTCACCGAGCCGCTTCTCGCGCATGTAGCCGAGATAGAGGGCATCGTAGATCGCGACGTCGTCTTTGTGCTTCGCGATCAGATCCATTCCGAGCTTCTCCGCCTCGGCGCCCCTGCCGACGATCTGAAGAGCCCGCACCAGCGGCAGAACGATATCCGGGTCGTAGGGGGTGATCTGATTCGCCAGCTCGAAGTCCGCCACGGCGCCGTTCGAATCCCCGTCCGCGAACAGCTTGAGATACCCGCGCAGCCGCAGTCCCGACGGCGACCTGGGATCGTGTTTCAGCAGGTCGTTGGAAAGGCTCCGGAGCTCGTCCTTGTACGCGGGAGGATGGCTCTCGTTCATGACGTACGCGGCGGTCACCAGATTGCCGGCCTGCACGCGGGCGTCGGGATTGGTGAACTTGGGGTCCGTGTCGGCCGCCCGGCGCATGTCGCGCAATGCGGCGAGGGGCTGGCCCATGCGCAGCTCGGTCAGCCCTACCCGATAGTAGGCCTCGCTGTACCGCGCGTCCTTTTTGAGGGCGTTGCGGTACATGATATAGGCTTCCTTGTACTTGCCCTTCTCGAAGTACCGGTTCCCGCTGTCGAGATACTTTCGCTTGACCACTTGGGGATCGCGGCTGCACGAGATACCAGCGAACACAATCAGGGCGATGCAAAGAAGGCGACGCAAGATGGAACTCCTCATGGTTACTTAACCACAAAGCGCGGCCTGCCGCAATGCCGGGACGGTTGGGTACCAGGTACCAGGCGGAGAAACGGCAGGGGAGCGGCGGCGGGTCTGGAGACCCGCTGCAGGCGTGGACGCCTGCCCCACAAGCCGCCCGGACTACCTGAGGGCGGCGATCAGGTCGCCGGTCTGGCGCAATACGGCCCACCGCGCCTTTTCGGCGGTGGCGGCCGCATCGTAGAAAGCGATCCACTTCTCGGTCTCGGCGGCGCGGGCGTCATCGACCTGACGCAGCGAGGCCCGGCCCTCCCCCATCTGGGCCAGAAGCACGGACACCTGGTCGCGGGCGACATCGAGGTCCAGTTTCGCGACCTCTTTGCCGGTCTCGGCCTGCTGCATATCCTGGTAGGCCTTGCGCGCGTCGCCGGCGATGCGGCTCTGGGCTGTACGGAGCTGGATGCGTACCTCGGCCGCTTCGGTTCCAGCCTGGGCGACCGCCGCGCTGACCGCCGGCCCGCTGAACAGAGGGATCTGGAAGGATACCCCGAGCTGGCCGTTGTTTCGCTGGAACGAATTGAAGTACTTCTGGTAGTTGTTGAACTTGGCGAGCAGGGCGTACTGTGCCACAAGGTCCATCCGCGGCAGGCGCTCGGCCTGCTGCGAGCGAACGTCAAGCTGCCTGGCGAGCAGCTTGGACTGGAGCGACCGGATCTCCTTGCTGGAAGCGAGCGCCGCCGCCGCAGTGGCGTCCGCCGACTCCGGGACCGCCGGCGCCGTGCGCTCGCCGGGCGCCGGCCGCACCTCGTCGCCGGGCTCAAATGCAAGCAGCGTTGCCAGCGAGATCCGGTCGGCCGCCGCGTTCGATTCAAGCACCTGGGCACGGTAGCGGGCGCGAGCCAGGCTCAGCTCCGCCTTCTTCACCTCGATCGGCAGTTCCCGGCCCTCGGCGGCGCGGGCGCGAACGGTATCGACCACGCGGGCGAGCGCGTCGGCCTCCTGGCGGCTGGCGTCGGCGATGCGGGCCGCGTTCTCGGCCTCGAGGAACATCTCGGCGGTCCGATAGACGATCTCGTCCTCCTTGGCGCTGGCGTCGATCTCCGCGCCGCGGCGGCTCTCGCGGGCGGCCGCCACGTGCAGGCTCTGGGCGCGGTTGAAGACGCTGCCGGTGGCCTGCGCCTGGAAGATCGAGGGCGTCGATCCCTCAATGCTCATAGGGAGGCCGCTGCTGTAGGCCAGGCCGCTGCCCACCACCAGGCGGGGAACGAAGACCGAATGGGCCAGGCGGGCGGCGTGAGCGGCCCGGTCCGCCTCGAGGCGCGAGAGCACCACATCGGGGCTCTCCTTGAGCGCCCGTTCCACGGCCTCCCGCAGGCTCAACGTACGCACTTCCGCCTGACACACCGACAGGCTAAAGAGAAGCAGGATTCCAGACGTCCGCATAGGTACAGCTTAGCGATTCCGGGGCGGCGCGGGCGGTGCGGGTC
>CAZBQQ010000299.1:0-4033 GCA_964493965.1 uncultured Solibacteraceae bacterium | reverse complement strand
TCATGATCACCTGCTCGATCTGCGCGCCGTCGGCGTGGATCATCCCCGCATCCGGGCTCAGCGCGGCCACCAGTTCGATGTGCTCCCCGATGACGCGGCGCAGCATCTTGTCCATGTCCAGAACCAGGTCGTTGATGGCGACCGCCCGGGCCTGCCCGTTCTGGGGCCTGCTGAATTCCAGCAACTGGCAGGTCAGGGCCGAAGCGCGCTCTGCCGTGCGCAGGATCTGCTCCGCCTGGCCGCGTATGGCCGCGGCGTCCTGCGGCTCTTCGAGCAGCATGTAGCCGTAACCGGTGATCACGGTCAGCAGGTTGTTGAAATCGTGCGCCACCCCGCCCGCAAGTCGGCCCACGGCCTCCATGCGTTGCGCCTGCTGCAACTGCCGTTCGATCGCGCGCTGCTCGGTGACGTCGGCGGCGATGGCGATGCACCCGCTGGCCAGGGGCGCGCGCCAGACCTTCACTTCCAGGGTCCGGCCGTCCTTGGCGACACAAGACAGCTCCAGCCCTTCGAGGCCTCCATCGCAACCCGTGGCCGGGGGGACGAACGGCAGCCGCTGCCCCAGCGCCTCCAGCCGGCTCCAGCCGAACAGCCGCTCCGCCGCCGCGTTCCAGCGCGTGACGCGGCCCTCTGCGTCGGTCGCATAGATCGCCAGCGGCGACGCTTCGAAAACCGCCTCCAGCGCCCCGTCGTCGGCCGCGCGCAGAATGAAGACCACCTGGTCGTGGCCGACCGCCAAAGCGCGCACGTCCAGATCGCCCGCCAGGCTCCATTTTTCGACCTGCACCTGGCCGGTCTCGAGCGCCCGGTTCATGGATGCGATCAACGCCTCGACGGCGCTGGCCGCGAGCGTCTTGCGGAGTCTCTTCCCCACCAGGCTCGCCGGATCGGGATGGGGCCATAGCCTCTTCGCGCCAGCGAACTCAAGGTAGACTGCGTCGGCGCCGTCGCGGCGAACCCGCACGATGAGCTCCGGGATGGTGTCGGCTCCGCTTCGTGGACCGTTGCCCGGGTTCTTCTGGCGAGGCCGGGCAGCCAGCCGTCCCGCTGCGGACTCAACAGCCTGGCGGGAAAGGGCTAACGTGGCGCCAAGCCCGGTCGCCGCGAGCATCAGGAGGTTGCGGCCTTCGGGGGTCGGTTTTGGGGTCGTAGAGGGCTGCAAGGTCTCTAGTATAGCGGGCTACCCCCCATTTGGCCATGGTACTAACCTCATTAAGTGTACTTAGTACCCCCAAACGGAGCTCGTCGCTTGTCGCTCGTCGCCCGTCGGAAAGCAACTACTGGATTCTCCAGGCTTCGCCGCCAGCGAGTTCCCCGGGGCGAAGCTCACGACGCCCGCACCAGGGGATCGACGGGCGACGAGCGACGAGCGAAGAGCAGTTTCTAAAGCACTTTCAGGCCCTGCTGGGGGAACTCCACCAGCCACTCCTTGTTCGCCTTCTGCTTGTCGTACTCGGCGCGGGGCATCTGGACCCGCATCTCGCCCGCGAACTCGAGCCGTGCCGAATCCGGCATCTCGACCACCCGCAGGAGTTGCGCCGGCACCTGGTTCGCACCCGGCGCCCCGTTCCGCGCGGTGGCCGCGAGCTGGTCGGGCCGTACACACAGCCACACCCGGTCGCCCTTGAAACGGCCGGGGAAATACGGCCCCGCCAGGTCGAACCCGCCCACGCGCAGGCGGCTGAGATTGGACTGCGGGTTCAGCTCCACAATATCGGCCGGAAGCAGGTTGAAGATGCCCAGCAGCCGAGCCACCTCGACGTTGGCCGGGCGCTCCGCGATGGCGCGCGGCGGCCCGCTTTGCACCAGCCGCCCCTCGCGCAGGATCAGCATTTCGTCCCCCAGCTCGAAGCACTCTTCCAGGTCGTGGGTCACCAGAACGGTGGGGATGGAAAACTCGGCGCGGACCTGCCGCAGCAGGTCGTAAAGCTCCCTGCGGAGTGGCGCGTCCAGACCACGGGCCGGCTCATCGAGCAGCAGCAGACGGGGCTCACCGATCACCGCGCGGGCGATCGAGCAGCGCTGTTTCTGCCCTCCCGAGAGCTCGTGCGGGCGCCGCCCCGCGGCATCGGTCAGGTGGAAGCGCTCCAGCATCTCGTTCACCTTGCGGTGCCGTTCCAGGCGTGGGCGCCGCTCGGCCGCGAAGGCCAGGTTCTGCCGCAGCGTCATGTGCGGAAACAGCGCGTAGTTCTGGAAAACGTAGCCGCAGTGGCGCGCCCGCGCCGGCAGGTTCACACCCGAGGCGGCGTCGAAAAGAATCTCATCGTCCAGCAGAATGCGGCCTTCGTCCGGGACCGCGAAGCCCGCGATCGAGTCGAGCGTCAGCGTCTTCCCCGCCCCGCTCGGCCCGAACAGCACCGTAACGCCAGCCCCCGCGCGGAACTCGAGCTGGAGCGAGAAAGGAGCCGAATCCGGCCGTCCCGCAAATCGCTTTTGGACCCGCAACTCAAGCATGAGCTGTTCTTCTTGTCCGCCTTTTCCTATCTGCGTTCATCGGCGTTCATCGGCGGCCATCATTCTTTTGGTCTCTTAAGACGCCTGCCGCGCCACCAGCCTGTTGGCCAGCGAAAGAATGACCACCGCCACCACCGAAACAATCACCACCAGCGTCCGCGCCAGCGCGCCATTTCCGGATTCCACCGCGTCGTAGATCGCCACCGCCACCGTTTGCGTGCGCCCGGGAATGTTGCCCGCGATCATGATCGTGATCCCGAAATCGCCCAGCGAGCGCGCAAAGGCGAGGATCGCGGCCGCCAGGATCGACCGCCGCGTCAGCGGCAGCGTCACCTTCCAGAAGACCCGCCAGTTCGAGGCGCCCAGGTTGCGCGCGGCGCGCTCGTAGTTCCGGTCCACGCTTTCAAACGCGGCCCGCGCGAAGATCACCAGCAGCGGCACGGCGTGAAACATCGCCGCCAGCACCGCGGCCTGCCAGGTGAACACCAGCGGCGACCCGGTCACCCACTCGTACAGCCGCCCGAGGCCGGCCTGCCGTCCGAACAGCACCAGCAGGTAATATCCGAGCACGGTAGGAGGCAGCACCAGCGGAAGCGCAGTGGCCGCGTCGAGGATTTCCATTCCCCGGAACCGGCGATGCGCCAGCAGGTACGCCAGCCACAGCCCAATGACCAGCGAGAGGGCAGTGGCAATCAGCGCGACCTTGAGGCTCAGCCAGAGCGGGAACCAGTCCACGGGCATGAAAGACGATTATAGGGCAGGGCGGGGGCGGCAAGCGGAGTGTCAGGCCGTGGCGCGAGGGAGACGACCAACTCAGCCGCGTCCAACGCACCAGAAGGCGGACGCCTCCGCGACCTCGAGGCCAAGAACGAGCGGCCAGAGGAAGCGGCACAAATACACGTGACTCGTCAGTCCCTCCGTGGCATGATGGGGCCGCAGGGTATGGAGCCTGCTCAACTTGACGCGGTACGGTGTTAGGGACTTGCATGGCCTCCTTGTTTGGATAGATCACCGCATCAGAACCACGAGAACCCAGGAGGCGAGTAGGGTCGGAGACCTGGCCCGTCTCACCAAGGAAGAATATGACAACCTGTTCAACATGGTGATGTGTGTAAACAAGCACTTCAAGGCGTTGGAACTTACGGATGCCTCTCCAATCCTGAACGACTTTCCGTCACCTGATGTGACGTTGGGTGAATGCAGGGGGAGGTTGTCGGACATCAAGCACGCCCTCACCGCAGCCATGGAGCGACGTGCCTTCATGTATGTTCCAACTAGTGTCCAGATGTATGCGCCCCTGATTAACCTGCAAAAACTGGATCGAACCATACACGACAGGCATGGGAAGCCTTTTGGTGAAGCGGTGTTTGTGGCCTTCCCTGATGCGCGGTTTGACGCCCAACAATTCGCGCTCTGCATGGTGGCAGGGGCGGACACCGCTGCGATATTTCATCTGATGCGTGTCATAGAGGTCGGGGTGAGAAAGCTGGGCGCTCATCTCGGCGTCAGAAGGGTCAGGGATTACGTAAAAAGCGGAACTAGATACAAACTGAAGCCCATAGAGCACTGCACCTGGGAG
>CAZBQQ010000298.1:1952-4093 GCA_964493965.1 uncultured Solibacteraceae bacterium | reverse complement strand
CGGGTTGGAGGCCGGGGCGGGGCAGTCGTTGTTGCCGCCGTTGCCGTCGGGGTCGCAGAAAGTGTCATGATAGGTGCTCACGCGCACGTTGTCGACGTAAGCGCTGCCGTTGGGAGATCCCGCAGGCGTGTTCTGCCGGTTGAGGCCGCGGCCGAAAGATTCATCCTGATACGCCTTGCGCATCGCGGCGCCTACGGTCAGCGCGCGCACCTGGCCGCCGGCCGCAGTCGCGGCGGGACAGGCGTTTTCGGCGGGGCCGAAGGTGTGAACCGCCTGGCGGTCGACGGTTTCGCGCCCCTGGCGGACTTCGTTCAGGACACCAACCTCGCACTCACCGTTGTCCCAATTCCGTTTGGACCTCACCCCTTCTCCTCCGCGCCGGCGTGCTTGTAGTACTTGTACTTCTTGTTGTAATACCCGTAGTAGTAATAGCTGTCGCTCATCTCGTGCGTCACCTCGTTCAGCACCAGGCCAACGACGTTGGCGCGGAGGCGCTGCAAGGTGGCCATGACGGAGGCGATGGCCTTGCGGTTGGTCTGGCCGGCGAGACTTACGACGACGACTCCGTCCACGCAGGTGGCCATCTTGAGCGGCTCGGAGAAACCGAGCAGCGGCGGAGCATCCACGATGATGAGGTCGTAGTCCTTCTCGGCCTCTTCCAGAATTCGGGGGAGGCCGGGGCCGATCAGATCCACCGTGCGGCGCGAAACAGGGCCGGCCGGCAAGATGTCCAGGTCGGGGAGGCCCTCGAGCTGGGTGAGCTTCTCGCGCCAGAGCATACCGTTGGTGAGGATGGTGGAGAGGCCGGCATCGGGCTTGAAGCCCAACGTGCGGGCAACTCCGGGACGGCGGAGGTCGGCATCGATCAACAGGGTCTTCAGCTTCTGCTGGGCGTGGGCGATGGCCAGATGGACGGCGGCGGTGGTCTTGCCCTCGCCGGGGGTGGCGCTGGTCATCAGGATGCTCTTTAACGGCCGGTCGAAGCTGGTGAGCAGGATGGAATTGCGCAGGGTGCGGACGGCTTCCTCGAAGGAGCGGGACGACTTGGAATTCGCGTTCAGGAGCGCAGGAACGGGCGAATCGACCTTGATGAGGGCCGTGGAACCGGATTTCTTCCGCGCGGCGGGAAGGGGTTTGCGCTTCCAGTCGCGGACCAGGGGGAGCGAGCCGACGACTTCCGCGCCGAGGAGGCGGCGGGCCTGCTCGGGATCGCGGATGGTGGCGTCGAGGACGTCGCTGAGGATCGCGGCGCCGATGGCGAGTAAGGACGAAAACAGGAAGGCCAGCATAAGATTGAGCTTCAGGTTGGGGAAGACCGGCTGGTCGCCGGGACGGGCGGAATCGGCCAGGCGGATAGAGCTGTTCTGGAAACCGGCGTTGATGCCGGCTTCCTTGATCCTGGTAGTCAGCTCCTCGTAGAGCTTCTTGTCGGCGTCGGCCTCGCGCTTGAGGGACTGATACTCGAAGGAGCGGACGTTGATGGCGTCCCACTCGGCCTTGGTCTGGGCGACGGCCTTCTGGAGCATGCCCTCGCGGTTCTGGGCCTCGCGGAACTCGATCTCGACGCGGCGGACGATGCTGGCGCGGATGGCGGAGAGCTGCTGCTGGACCTGGTCGACCTGGGCGGCGGCCTTGCGGTACTCGGGGTGGTTGGCTCCGTAGTGGGCCTTGACCTCGGTGAACTTCTGGTCGGCGTCTTCGAGCTTCTCGGTGAGTCGCTTCAAGGACTCCCCTTGAGTGGAGACCTGGGCGGCTTCCATTTCGCCGTTGCGGACGGAAGTGAAAGCGGCCTGCTTGCGGACGCGGTCGGTCTGGGCGGTGGTGTAGTCGGTATTGAGCTGAAGGAGGCGGCTCGAGAGGATGTTGGTCTTCTCCTCGGGGTTGATGACGTTGAGCTCGCGCTCGAACTTGCCGAGGGCTTCCCCGGAGGTCTCCATCTTGGCCTTGAGCTCCTCGAGCTGCTTTTCCATGAAGGTGGCGAGGCCGGCGGAGGAGCGGAAACGGATGTCGTAGGTATGGAGGATGTAGGAGCTGGCGACGGCGTTGGCGACATCGGCGGCGAGGTCGGGGTTGGGGGAACGGTAGCTAATTAGTAACAGGTAGGTGTTGGGGGGGCGGGTTACTTTTAGCTGGTTCAGGGT
>CAZBQQ010000298.1:0-1852 GCA_964493965.1 uncultured Solibacteraceae bacterium | reverse complement strand
AGGTGGAACTTTTCGGCGACGGGGCGGAGGACGGAATCGGACTGGATGAGCTTGACCTGGGTGGCGAGGAACTGGTCGGCATCGGAGGTGGGGGCCTGGTTGGCCTCCTGGCCGAGGATGCCGGCGGGCATGCGGCGATCGATGTCGATGGTGGCGGTGGACTCGTAGATGGGCGTGACGCGCTTGGAGACGACGAAGGTGGCGACGACGCAGGTGGCGACGAAGGCGACGATCTTCCAGCGGTGGCGCTTGAGGATCCAGAGGTAGTGGGAGAGGGGGACGGTGGGCTCCTCGGGCTCGGGGTCGGCGCCGTACCAGGCAGGCGGCGGCGGGAGGGTGTAGGTGACGGCGGGCAGGCCGTTGCCAGGAGGGGGCGGTAGAAGGTCTGGGGTGTTAGACATTAGAGTTGGGTCTCAGACGGGAAACAGCAAAGACAAGAGTTGGCCACGGATGAACACGGATGAACGGGGATAACGGGGACCTCTGTCTGCGCAGGGTGTACAGAGGGGGAAAGCGGTGACAGGCACCTATGTGGGCCGCCTGCGGCGGCCGCTCGTGGCTTGTCGCTCGTCGCCCGTCGAATGGACCGGACAGAGGAGCCAGTCACCGTTTTCCCTTGTACAGAGGGAAAGTGGACAAGGGGCAAACCTTGGACAGGCTCGAATTTCGGAACCAGCTCGAAATTCGAAGCCAGTCCCAGAGGTTTGCGGATTCGACCGGGGACAGAGGAGCCAGTCGGCGTTTTCCCGGAGTTAGTGTTCGTCGAGAAAGGCACGGAGGCAGTCGGCGATTCGTGTCCATTCGTGTTCATTCGTGGCCCAAATGTTCTCAGCGGATGGCGCTGTAGACGAGGACTCCGGAGGCGGTGGCGGCTCCGAATGTGGCGATTTTCGCGAGCACACTTAGGGTGTTGCGGCGGCCAGAGTTGTCGGGGATGTAGAGGATGTCGTTGGCGACCAGGACTACATCGGGCGATTCACGTTTCATGATCTTGTTCAGCTCGATGGGGATCTCGTTCTTGTGGCCGGTGCGGTCGTCGCGGCGAACGATGTAGGCGACCTTGGTGGAGTAGGGGGTGAGGCCTTCGGAAAGGGCGAGGGCCTTGAGGACGGTGGTTTCGTCATCATCCTGAAGGGGGAAAGCGCCGGGCTTTTTGACGTTGCCCACGATGAAGATTTTGCCGAGCTCGGGGACGCGGACCTGCTCGCCGCCGTGGAGGGGGAGGTTGAGCTCAGGGTCGGAGGCATCGATCAAGCCCTTGACGGGGATGCGGCGGGTGAGGGAGATGGGCGCGCCATCGGGGCCGGCCTGGGAGTGGGTGACGAGGATCTCGGGACCGGCGTCCTGGGCGAGTCCGCCGGCGCGGGTGATGGCCTCGAGCAGGGAGATATTGCCGATGGCCTGGAAGGTGACGGGGGTGCGGACGGCGCCGACGACGCTGATGGGACGGCTCTCATAGGCGACGATGTTGACGGTGACGTAGGGGTCCACGAGGATCTGCTCGGCGGTGAGGGCGGCGGCGATGGCGACTTCGAGCTGGTCGGGGAGGCGGCCGTCGGCACGGACGAGCTGCTTGAGCATGGGGAGGCGGATGTTGCCCTCGGCGTCGACGCGGACGGTGCGGGTGAACTCGGGGGCGTCGTAGACGGAGATGGCGATCAGGTCGTTGGGGCCGATTTTCTGGGCGGGGAGGTTGGCTCCGCCGGAGTCGGTGGGAACCGTAGGGGCGGGGCGCTGGGCGGCAAGGCTTAGGGTGAAAAGCAGGGTGGCGAACAGGACGGCGGTGGTGCGCATTGGATTCCTTAGGTTAGAGAAGAGCGATCGAAGACAGTTTCCTGAGGGCAAACCTTGG
>CAZBQQ010000297.1:0-4153 GCA_964493965.1 uncultured Solibacteraceae bacterium | reverse complement strand
GGTGTTCCTCCTGATATCTACGCATTTCACCGCTACACCAGGAATTCCGCTTTCCTCTCCCACACTCAAGCACTGCAGTATCCGGCGCACCCTCCCAGTTAAGCCGGGAGATTTCACACCAGACTTGGAGAACCGCCTACGCACTCTTTACGCCCAGTAACTCCGAACAACGCTTGCTGCCTACGTATTACCGCGGCTGCTGGCACGTAGTTAGCCGCAGCTGCTTCTGCAGGTACCGTCATAATCTTCCCTGCCGAAAGAGCTTTACACCCCGAAGGGCTTCATCGCTCACGCGGCGTCGCTGCATCAGGGTTTCCTCCATTGTGCAAGATTCCCCACTGCTGCCTCCCGTAGGAGTCTGGCCCGTGTTTCAGTGCCAGTGTGGCCGTGTGCCCTCTCAGGCCGGCTACCGATCTTTGCCTTGGTGGGCCGTTACCTCACCAACAAGCTAATCGGCCGCGGGCTCCTCCTCCGGCGCCTTTCGGCTTTCTCCTCACGGAGATATGCGGTATTAGCCCCGGTTTCCCAGGGTTATTCCCCACCAGAGGGTAGATTACCCACGTGTTACTCACCCGGACGCCACTGTACTCAGGGATTGCTCCCCTTTCTCGTTCGACTTGCATGTGTTAAGCGCGCCGCCAGCGTTGATTCTGAGCCGGGATCAAACTCTCGTTTGATCTTGTAGAGTTTTCAATCGCCTCAGTTAAACTCGAATTCAACGAAGGTTCAAATTTGCGTCCAACCAGATTGTCAAAGATCTGCGCGTCCGACCCAGGGATCACAAGGAAACCCGAACCGACCGCTCGGCCTCAAAGCCGTTACGACCGCACTTCGCCGCGCTCAAATTTCCCGAGCGGGTGTGAAGGGCGATCAAGAACTTGGAAGGCTACTACTGCCCTACTGCCGTTCAACCACATTATCACACTCGACGGACCGGCGCAAGGCCAGTTTCGCAATCGGGTGGCTGTCAGCGGATCGAACGACTTCCATAGGTTAGCAGATCGGTAATGGCTCTGCAACACTGGCGGCAACTTTTTTTGCAGTCTCGGCGGGCCTGGGCCAGGCGGGCTCCGGCCATGCGGGCGGTTGTCCTGTAGAATAAGAGGGATATGCCCGACAACGGACAGGAGTTCTACCGTATCAAGAAGTTGCCGCCTTACGTGCTGGCGGTGGTGACGGAGCGAAAGGCCCAACTGCGCGCCCAGCAACTGGATGTCGTGGATATGGGCATGGGGAATCCGGACGGCGCTACCCCGCCGGTGGTGGTGGCGAAGCTCATCGAGGCGGCGCAAGACCCACGGAATCATAGGTATTCCTCCTCGCGCGGCATTCCGCGGCTGAGGGAGGCGATCGCCAAGCGGTACAAGACGAACTATGGCGTGGACCTGGACCCGGACAAGGAAGTCATCGCCACGATGGGGGCCAAGGACGCCCTGGCGCACCTTTTGTTCGCCGTGATCGGGCCGGGCGACCCCGTGGTATGCCCCAATCCTGCGTATCCCATTCATCAGTATGGGGTTATCATGGCGGAAGGGCAGTCCTGCGCGCTGCCGGTGAGCGATCCGGCCGAGTTTCTGAACCGGCTGGAGGACCTGTTCAGGACGGCGATCCAGAAACCGAAGCTTATCCTTATATCATTCCCCCACAATCCGACGACGGTGTGCGTGGATCTGGACTTCTTCCGCCAGGTGATCGGGATGGCGCGGGAGCACGGCGCGATGGTGCTGCACGATTTCGCGTACGCGGACCTTTGTTTCGACGGGTGGCGGGCGCCGTCGATTCTCCAGGTGGAGGGTGCGAAGGACGTGGCGGTCGAAGTATTCTCCATGTCGAAGAGTTACAGCATGGCGGGGTGGCGGATCGGGTTCTGCCTGGGCAACCAATCCATGATCCGGGCGCTGGCGCGGATCAAGAGCTATCTGGACTACGGGGCGTTTCAGCCGGTGCAGATTGCGTCGATTGTGGCGCTGCGGGAGTGCGAGGCGGAGACGCGGAAGATTTGCGCGGTGTACCAGAAGCGGCGGGACGTGCTCATCGACGGGCTGAAGCAAGCCGGGTGGGATGTGGCGCCGCCGCGGGGGTCGATGTTCGTGTGGGCGCAGATTCCGGAGGCATTCCGGAAGATGGGCTCGCTGGAGTTCTCGAAACTGCTGCTCGAGAAGGCGCTGGTCGCGGTGTCGCCGGGGGTCGGATTCGGGCCGCTGGGCGAGGGGTTTGTGCGATTCGCGCTGGTGGAGAACGAGCAGCGGATTCGGCAGGCTACGCGGGGGATCAAGCAGGTGCTGCGCGAGCGGTGAGGGCGAAGTCGACGGGGCACGACGAAATGCGATTGCTGCTTGTAGCTCTCCTCTTGACCTGCGGTGCGGCGGCGCGGCCAAGCGCCACCGGGATGGCTTCGTTCACCGGTGTAGTCAACGGCGCAAAAGGGTGTTCCCGTCATTCTCCACCTCCAGCCTTTGGAGCGAAACCCCCTTCCCTACTACGACGGCCTGCCGTTAAACAGAGATGACGTCAGGTCTCATCGGCGGGAAACGGCGTAGCCCTGAAGGGCAGTAACATTGTGGGGTGCGTTCACGCACGCGCCGCGTCGTACTGTACGCACTTATCCCGGCGATATTGGTCTCCCTCTGGTGGTTGGCCGGCAGCACTCTGGCATCGCCCTCGCCCGCCGCGATTGGCGACGTGCCACCCGACCTCCCCGCGAGTCCGGTGCGCATTTCGAGCGGCTCGGGCGAGACGCTGCGCGGGTGGTTCGTCCCCGGAATCGCGGGGCGCGGCGGCGCTGCTGGCAACGCCTCCGCTTCCCGTGGACGCCATGGTCCTTGAATCGGTCTATCCGACCATCAAGGACGCCATCTCCGACCGGCTATCCGCGCGGTTAGGCCCGTGGGCCGGCGCGTTCACGCCGCTCCTTACCGTGCAACTCCAGCCTCGCCTGGGATTCGGCGCGGAGCAGTTGCGCCCGATCGACCGCGTCTCTTCCATTCTCGTCCCCAAGCTCTTCATCGCGGGAACGGAGGATCGCTCCACCACCATCCAGGAAACCCGGCGTTTGTTCAAGGCCGCCGCCGCGCCGAAAGACATCTGGGAAATTGCCGGCGCCGGCCACCAGGATCTTTGCGCCTTCGCCGGAACCGAGTACCGCCGGCGCGTCGCGGCGTTCCTTAGGCGGTTCCTTTTCGCGGCTTCAGCGGACCCGAAAGGCGGGCGATAGTCGATGGTCGATGGCGAGACGAGCTCAGGGGCGGGCGGTGTGCAGTCCCTGAAGGACCTGCGCCGAAGTCGCGCGGAGGGGACCTTGGCATTCGAGCCTCATGGTTGCCGCCATCGCGGCGAAGCGGCCGATCTGGTCGAGATTCCACCCGAAGCCCGAGGCGAAGATGAATGCCGCCATGTAGGTGTCTCCGCAGCCGGTCGGGTCCGCCAAGCACGACGGCGGGAATGCCGGGATCACATGCTCGTCGCTTCCGTCATAGATCACAGAACCCTTGGAGCCTTGGGTGATGACAACCGTGCTGGCTCCATGATCCTTTAGGAGAGCGTGCTGCTCACGCGGTGACTCCTTGCTGGTTATGAAGCGCGCCTCCTCTTCATTCACGAACAAGTAAGTGACGCGCGGGAGGAACTCGAATATCTTGTCGGGATGGCGCCAGACTATAGTGGCGCCGCCTTCGAGATATCGCATCAGACCTTGCGCGGCGAGCGCAACGGGTTGGCGGATATCCCGCATAACGTCGGCCTCGAAGTTGTCATGGAACAGCGGGCCCAGGATCACCGCGTCGCAATCCAACATTCCGATGTCATCGGCTCCGATGGTGTTTTGCGGGATGATGGCGCGCTGCTCACGCTCATCGACGTTGTCCTTGTACTCGTTAATGAACGTGATGGTCCCTTGCGCGGGGATGTGGTGCAGTCGAGCGGGTTGAAATTCGCCGAGCCAGCCTGCCGGTTCGTCCCCGAAGGTTGCGAAGAGCTCTACGTCGGCGCCGAGGGATGAGAGCGCCTGCCCGGCGTAGTAAGTGACGCCGCCGATGCCGAAGCGAGACTGGCCACGAACGATGTTCTCGTCCTTACACAGCGGCCCGAGGACGGCGACGCGCATGATGCCTCAGAATAGCATCGGCACTGCGACGCGGCGAGTTCCGCTCCCTCA
>CAZBQQ010000296.1:0-4271 GCA_964493965.1 uncultured Solibacteraceae bacterium | reverse complement strand
GGTTGACAACCGGCGCAGCTTGACAAGCTGCCCCACATCCGAACCAGATCACACGGTGACAGACCGATGAGCTCTCCCTACTTGCCGAACGCTCCCAGGATCCGGCGGAACAAGCCCTTCTTCTGCTCCGGCTTCTTGGCCTCCGGTTGCACGCCCTGCGCGGAGGTCTGGGCGGTCGGAGGCGGAAGGACCTTGGCGCGCGAGCCCCGCGGAGCCAATCCCGCCGGCGCACCGCTCGTTCCGTTGCCGGACGCCGTAGCCGAGGGCGCCGGAGCCGTCTCCCAGGAGGCCACCCTGGTGCCGCCGGCGCCGCCGTGCAGCTGGCAGCTCTCTACCGGCTGGGTGCCCGACAGAAAGACCTCGGCGACCGGCGAAGGGCAGGAAGGCGTGGCCAATTGTCCGGTCTCCGAATCTACCTCGACGGTTACGATGCCGTCGGGCGCCTGGAAGTCATGGACGTTGCGGTACTCGCGGTACTGGTGGGCGCGCTTCATGAACTCCACCCAGACCGGCAGCGCCGAGTGTGCGCCCTCCAGATTGAGCTGTTGATTGTCGTCGAACCCGACCCATACCACGCAGATCAGCCTCGACGTGAAACCGGCAAACCAGCCGTCATGCGAAGTCCCGGTCTTTCCCGCGGCGGGCAGGGTGAAGCCGCGCGAGCGGACCGAGGCGCCGGTGCCGCTGCGCAGCACCTCTTGCATCAGACTCTCCATCATGTACGCCACGCGGGGATCGAGCACCTCGCGCTTGTCCGGGGTGGCCGAGAAGAGCACGTTGCCCTGGCGGTCGCGAATCAGGCTCACCCAGTTCGGCTTCACGTAGGTGCCCTGGTCCACAAAAATGGTGTACGCGCCGGCCACCTCGATGGGAGTCACCTCGTAGGCGCCCAGCGCGATGGCCGGCGTGGCCTGAATGTTGATGTTCATGCCCGCCTTTTTCGCCAGCGCCTCCACCGAGTCGAATCCGATCATTTCGGCCAGTTTGACGGCCGGCACGTTGAGCGATTTCGCAAGCGCCGTCCGCAGCGTCACCTCGCCGTAATACTTCTGCTCGAAATTCTCCGGCGAGTAGGCTTTGTTGTCGAACCAGAAAGTGGTCGGTTCGTCGAGTAGCCTGGTCACCGGGGTGATGACCTGCGAACCGCCCGCCAGGGCAGTGCTCAACGCCGCGGCATAGACGAAAGGCTTGAAAGACGAGCCGGGCTGGCGTTTGGCCAGCGCGCGGTTCAACTGGCTGGCGCCATAGTCGCGGCCGCCGACCAGGGCTTTGACGGCGCCGGTCTCGGGATCGAGCACCACCATGGCGCACTGCGCCTGGGGCGGCTTCTGACCCTTCGGCCAGCGGTGGTGGCTCAGGCGCTGATCCACCTCCTGCATCCCGATGCGCACCGCGTCCGCCGCGGCGCGTTGCAGGTTGAGATCCAGGGTGGTGTACACGCGGTAAGTGCTGTTCGTGAAATCGTAGTCGCCGAACTCGCTCTGCAATTCGTCGTTGACCAGATCGACGAAGTACGGGGCCTCGGTCGATTCCATCTCGGCCGGCGTCAGCTTGAGCGGCTCCGCGCTGGCAGTCTGGTACTCGGCTTCGGTGATGTAGCCGTTGTCGCGCATCAGCAGCAGCACTACGTTCCGGCGCTCCCGCGCGCGGTCCGGATGGCGATACGGGTTGCGGAAGCTGGGCTGCTGGATCAGCCCGGCCAGTGTCGCCGCCTCGGCCAGCGTCAACTGGCTGATGTCCTTGCCGAAGTAAGCGCGCGCCGCCTCGCCGAAGCCGTGGATCGCAAAGCTGCCCCGGCGTCCCAGGGGAACCTGGTTGGCGTAGAACTCGAAGATCTCCTGCTTGGAGAGCTTCTGTTCGAGCTGCAGGGTGATCATCACCTCGGCGGCCTTGCGGCTCAGGGTCTTCTCCTGGTTAAGCCAGAACATGCGCGCCAACTGCATGCTCAGGGTCGAAGCTCCTTCTGCCACGCGCCCTTCCCGCAAATCGACGTACGCGGCCTTGATGACGCGCAGCGGATCGAAGCCGCTATGCAGGAAGAAGCGCTTGTCCTCAGCCGAGACAACTGCGTGCACCAGCACTTCGGGGATGTCGCCGAACTTCACCAGCCGGCGCTTCTCCCGGTTCCGGTCGGAGAGATTGGTGATCAGCTCCGGCTCGAGCAGGTACTGGACGCGCTCGGTATTGTCCCGCAGGGAGATGATCTGCGAGACGTGGCTGCCCGAAAATTTGATGACACCGGCCTCGTCGTCAAAATACGAGTCCGGGCCGGGGAAAATTTCGATGCCTCCGTCCGCGCGCCGATGATACCAGCCCATCCGGTTGCCGCTGGTTTCCCCATAATCGCTCCGGTGCAGCTGGGTGATGATTTCCTGGGGACCGATTTCATCCCCCTGCGAGACCACCCGCGGCGAGGCAAACACCATGGAAGTGGCCTGGAAAGGACCTTGCCGCAGCTTGCGATCGATCAGGCGGGAATAGCGGACGTAATAGAAGGTAAACGAGATCAGCAGGACGAGCGCGAGGCCTGCGCAGACGCCAATGGCAATTCGCCCCGCCGGGCTGACCAGCATGTGAGCCCAACGGGCTCTTCGCGGGATCTGTATCCGAACTGGCACCCGCAGACTATTCTCTCATGGGCTCGTCGCTAGTCGCACGTCGCGCGTCGCCCGTCGTTCACACGAGACTCGTCTCAGTGCGAAGCCGGAGTTTCCGACGGGCGACGAGCGACAAGCGACAAGCGGCCTTCCATCACTTCTCTTCCTTATCGGCCGCCAGCAGCTCTTCCCACATGTCTCCGTTCTTGGTCCACTCCGCGGGCTCCAGGCCGGAGATCTGAAGTTCGGCAACCTTGAGCGTGCCGTGTCCGTAAGGGCAGATGTATTCGAGGTGCGGCCGGCCCAACTGCAGCATCTGGCCCCACGACCCGGATGTGACCGGCATCCGAAGCCGCCGTGCGCACACGCGGCAGCGATAGCGCTGGTCCAGGATCGAAAGGTAAATCAGTCCGCAGGAAATCAGAAAAACGAAGCCGGCCGCCAGGGTCCAGGGCAGATCGAAACCGAGAAACTGGCCGCGGAACAGGTGCGGGCGCGGCAGTAAGAGCGTGACACCAAACCAGATAGCGCCAAGGACCAAACCGGACACGCCGAGTTTAGCTGCCAGCCAACCCCAATAGCGCATACCTATATAGACTGCGTTTTGGGGCCGTTGGTTCCCGGACGCAATACACCGACGCTATTGCCGCATGAGAACGACCGGGGCCGATTCCGCCCCACTCACCCGATCGAAGAAATCGCGCACGGCTTTGTAGTCGCCCGCGGGCGCGGTTATGTCGTTTACTTCGAGCGATTGGCGAAACAAAACTTCGTTCCCGCTGGGGGTCCAAGTCGCCTGGAACTTCCCGTAGGGTCCGCTCAGCGACACCGGATCGGGCACCTCGTCGACCTTGAAGCCGTCCGGCACGCGGAGATGCACGGTGGTATGCCACTCGGCCGCGTGCAGCACGATGGGGAGCTTACGTTCCTTGGCGGGAAAGGTATAGCCTCCACCGGCGCCGAGAACGCCCGGTTTCACCAGCAGCAGCCGCCCTTGCATGGACTGGCCGAACTGGTCGGCCGCGTACTCCGCGTGCGTCTCGAGGCGCCCCTCGTCGCGGGCGTCTTTGTGCGTGAACGCGCCCAGTTTGACACTCCCGACGGTCCATCCCAAGCCGCGCTCCATCATCGTGCGCATCTCCGAAGCGGAAGTCCGCTCGAAGCTCGACCGCCAGGATCTCGCGCTCTGGCCGAAAGACTGGGTGTCGTGCACCGCCTCGAGCGCGCCCAACGGCGACACCTTGGCCTCCACCTGGGATTCGACGCGGTTCGCCGACGCCGGCAGTTGAGGCATCTGGACCAGCGCGTCCTGGGCCGCGCCGTCGATGAGCGCGTAGCTGCCTTGCTCGCGCTGGGGCAGGTCACCCAACGGGGTGTAAGGATCCGTCGGGTCGAAAATCAGGAGGCGGCCGAGTTGCGGGTGGGTCACCACCGGCGCCAACTGGATGGAATCCGGAATCTTGACCGCGACGATGGCGTGGTTGAACTGGAATGGAGAAGCCCAATCCGAACGGACATAGGAGCGATCCCCGTAATGGATCGAGATCATGTAAGCGGGAATCCCGGCGGCCTTGAGAAGCGCGCGCATCAGGTTCGCTTTGTCCTTGCAGTCGCCGTACTGCTTCTCCAGAACCAGCGACGCCAGGTGCGGCTTGTAGCCGCCTCCGCGCCCCA
>CAZBQQ010000295.1:0-4277 GCA_964493965.1 uncultured Solibacteraceae bacterium | reverse complement strand
CTCGAAGGGTGGCGAAGCAGGCGAAATGTGATGAACGGCGGTTGATGACAACGCGTTTTCCTCCGCTATGAGGGTACGGGGCGGTGTCAAGGGTTTCGGGGGGGTAAACGCGGGCGGGGCTCTTGGGATCAGGGAGTTAGGGGTGGGGCGTGGGGTGTGACTGGGCAAAAACATTATGGGCCACGGATGAACACGGATAAGACGGAAAAGCTATTCAAGAACTTGGACAAGATGGGATTGGATGATGCGGTGATCGGAGGTCAGCAGGCGGAGGCGGTGAACGCGGGCGGTGGCGACTATCGTGCGGTCGGCGGGATCTCGCAGGGATCCCAGCGAGGAGAGTTCCAAGGCCACTTCGTAGGTCAGCGGTAGGATGCGAAAAACAGGGTTTGCGTTCAGGTCCTGGAAAAGTGCCTCCAGGGAGACTTTCAATGCCGGCTTTTCCCCGCTTGCGAGAAGGGCGATATAGAGGGCGAAGTCGCACGCACCTGCAACTCGCCGCTGGGATGACTTTCTCGGCGCGATGTGGGTGCTATGTGCTTTGGGCAGGCGTGAGCAGCGGATCGGGCGTTCACTAAGTGGCCGGGCTACTCGTATCGCAGCGCCTGTGTGGGGGCGATGCGGGCGGCTCTTCGGGCGGGGAGGTAGGCGGCCAGCATGGTCAGGGCGAGCATCGAGGGGACCACGGCGAGATAGACGGCGATGTCGACTCCGCCGGTATTGAAGATCGCGGATTTGAGGAGACGCTCGACACCGAAACCCATCGCCAGGCCGATCGCCGTTCCGATTCCTACCAGGGCGAGGCCCTTGCCCATTACCAGGCGCAGCACGTCGGACGGGGCCGCACCGAGGGCCATGCGAATGCCGATCTCGCGAGTTCTGCGGCTCACGTTGTAGGCCACCAGGCCGTACAAGCCGGCGATGGCCAGCAGCAGGCCCACCAACCCCATGGTGCCTATCATCTTGGTCGCAACTCCCGGTCCGTCGACGACGTTGTAGCGATACAGGTCCTCATAAGACCTGGTCTGCAACATCGGCAGGTTGGGGTCGAGCGCCCGGACCACGTCCTTCACGGGCTGGACCCATTTCATTGGATCGCCGCTCGACCGCACGAGCAAAACCATTCGCGGGACAGCGTGCTGGGGCAGCGGCAGGTACACGAAATCGATCGGCTTTTCCAAAGCGCTTCGATACTTGATGGTCTCGGCAACTCCGATGATCTCAACCGGAGGGCCGGCGCGATTCTCGAGCCGGAAGCGCTTGCCCACGGCATCGGCGCCCGGCCAATAGTGTTTCGCGAACTGCTCATTCACCACGGCGACACGCGGCCGGTCGGACGTATCGGAGGCCAGGAAGCTCCGGCCGCGCAGAATCGGTACGCCCATGGTTTCGAAGTACCCCTGATCCACGGTGTCCATGGTGGAAGTGAAGTTCTCGCGATCGCGCGGCATCACGAAATCTTCCGGGACGAAGGTGACGGCGTCGAACTTTTCCAGCGCGAGGGGAGGGTTCTCGGTGAGAGCCGCGCCCTGAACTCCGGGCGCCATCCGCACGCGTTCGGTTAGCAGCTTGTAAAACCGTTGGGTCCGCGCTTCGTCATACTGCACCAGGCGCGGATCGAACCTGACCAGCAGCAGACGATCTTTCAGGAATGGAGTCCCCTCAGCCAGGCTCCGGTGGAAGCCCCGCACCATCAGAAAACATGCCGTGAGCAGCATCAGGGAGGTGGCAACCTGGGCCACCACCAGCACGTTCCGGCCCCACAGGCGTTTGCGTCCGGGCAGATCGACGTCGGCCGCCTTGAGCCCGGTCACCAGGTCCGCGCTGGTGCTCTGCAACGCCGGCGCGAGGCCGCAGAGCAGCGCGCTGAATAGCGACAGCGCGAGCGATACCAACAAGACGCGCGTATCCATCCGGAACGGGACGGTGACGGGCAGTTCGGCTGGAATCGTAGAACTCCGGATGAAACCGATGCCGCCCCACGCGACGGCGAGCCCGCCCGCTCCGCCCAGGCAGGCGAAGATCAGGCTCTCCGTCAACAGCAGCCGGATCAGCCGGAAACGACCGGCGCCCATGGCCAACCGGACGGCCATTTCACGGGTTCGGGAGCGGGCGCGGCTCAAAAGAAGGCCCGCCACATTGGTGCACGCCACCAGCAGGAGGGACAGCGCGAGGATCGCGGAGATCACAAGGAACTTCCAAGGACCCGCCTGGGCGTCGTTTCGAGTGAGCATTTCGAAGTGGGTGTGCACGGCCGCACCTCGATTTCGATTGAGCTGTGGATAGTCGCGTTCGAAGTTTTTCGCGAGCAGGGCGAGGTCACTCTGGGCCTGCCGCTCGGTGACGCCCGGCCGCAAGCGTGCCTTAAGGCTCAGCTCGCGATCGTCCCGGTCCTCGAAGAAGTGCTTGCGGGGGTCGGTGGAGAAGACCGGCGCCATGGCGAGCGGCATGTAGAAATCGGGATTGATGAAGATCTGCATGCCCGGGAACGACGGCGGCGCTACGCCGATGACCGTGAAGTCCCTGCCGTTCAGGCGAACGGTCCTGCCGATTACACGGGGGTCGCTGGCGAATTCGGTTTTCCAGAAGTCCGGCCCGAGGACCACGACGGCATCGCGACCGGGCACGCGATCTTCGTCTTCCCGGAAAGCGCGCCCCAGCCGCGGTTCGACACCGAGCACATGGAAATAGTTGGCGGAAACCATCATTCCCGCCTTGGGCCGCGGCGAGGTGGCGGGATCGGGGCTGAAGCCTACGGTCCCCAAAGCTGCGTTGGCGATCACACCTTCGAAACTGGTGGTGTGGCCGCGGATGTCCAGGTATTCGCGATACGAGAAACCTTCGAAGTTACTGTCGTGCGAGGTGCTCACCAGACTGAAGACGCCGCCCGGATGCGGGACGGGGTAGGGCCGGAAGATCAGCGCGTCCACCGTGCTGAGGCTGGTGGAGGTCAACCCGATGCCCAGCGCGAGCGTGACCGTAACGAACGCGGTGAGCCCGGAGCTGCGGCGCAGGCTCCGTATGGCGTAGTGCACATCGTCGATGAAATCCGTGAGCCAGTGGATGCGGCGTGTATCCCGGATCGCCTCTTTCCTTTGCGCCAGGCCGCCCATCGCACGCAACGCCTGGTAGCGCGCTTCTTCCGGGGAGAGCCCCTGGGCGATGCCTTCCTCGATTTTGTGATCCAGGTGGAACTGCAGTTCCTCATCTAGTTCCTGTTCCACCCGAGTGCCGCGCAGGATGGACCTGAGCCGTAATGGCGCGGTGAACCACCAGTGCTCTATGCGCATGGCTTTCTAGACCTCTGAGAGCTGGATGACGTGCGAGATGGCGGCCGATAGCCGCTCCCAGTTCGCCGCCTCCGATTCGAGATGTTTCCGGCCGAGGCGGGTGAGCGAATAGAACTTGGCCCGCCGGTTGTTCTCGGTTTGCTTCCACTCGGCCGCGATCCAGCCTTCCTGCTCCAACTTGTGCAATGCAGGGTAGAGCGATCCTTCGCTGACCTGCAGGACGTCTCCGGAGATGGATTTCAGGCGAAGGCTGATGGCCCAGCCGTGCAAGGGCTCGAGCGCGAGGATTTTCAGAAGGAGGAGGTCGAGGGTGCCCTGGACAAGGTCGGTCGGCTTGCTCATCTCGGTTTCCTAGGGAAGAGTATAGCGCTACTCCTCTCGGTAAGCAAGGGGAGTTTTTTCGTTGAGCTTTTCGTCGGGGAAGCGAGCGCGATTGGCGGTGAGGCTGGGCGACAGGCTTGCGCGCTGGTCCGGCGGGGCGCTAGGCTCGGGTCAGCAACTCAGGAGGTATCCCATGCGAGTCTGGCCCGCGCTTTTGCTTTGCGGCGTTTCGCTTCTGGCGGCGCAGCAGGCCCAACAGCAACAACACACCAATTTGAAGTCCGGCGATATGGCTCCGGATCTGACCCTGCCCTCGACGGCCGGCGGCGACGTCAAGTTGTCCGATCTACGCGGCAAAAAGGGCGTGGTGCTGGCGTTTGTCATCAAGGCATTCACCGGTGGTTGAACGAAGGAAATGCAAGGATACCAGGCTGGTATCCAAAAGTTCGAGGAGAGCGGGTATCAGGTGTTTGGGGTCAGCACGGACGATCTGGACACTTTGAAGCGGTGGGCGGCGGAGTTGAAGCTCACGTTTCCGCTGCTTAGCGATGCGGATGGAAAGGTGGCTAAGGACTACGGGGTGTTGATGGACACGCACAAGCTGGCGTTCCGGACTACGTTTGTGATTGACCGCGAGGGGAAGATTGAGTATATCGAGACGGGGGG
>CAZBQQ010000294.1:0-4293 GCA_964493965.1 uncultured Solibacteraceae bacterium | reverse complement strand
CGCAGAAAGTGCTCGGCCGCCATTTCGAGCGCCTTCTTCGGGATCAACCCCACAATCTCGCTGCCCACGATGGAGACGCCCGAGCGCTCCGCCTCGGCCCGAACCGTCTCGAACACACGCTGAATCGGCGTCTGCTCGAAATCCGTCAGGTTCATCGAAACCTGGGCCAGATTGCGCGATGTGAGCGCCACGCCCATCGCTTTCACGTAGCGGAAGCCGCCCGAAGAGTACCGGATGGCGCGCGCGATGCGCTTGGCGATGCCCACATCCGGCGTGTTCAGGTTGATGTTGTACGCGATGAGGTATTTGCGCGCGCCCACCACAGTCGCGCCTGCGGTGGGATGAAGCCGCGGCTCGCCGACATCGGGAGCCCGCTCGGGATTGGTGGCCACCTCGTCCCGCAGCCCCTCGAACTGGCCGCGGCGGATGTTCTCCAGGTTGACGCGGTCCGGCCTGCGCGCCGCCGCCTCGTAGAAGTAGACCGGGATCTGGTAGCGCCGCCAGATCTCCTCGCCCACACGCGTAGCCATGCGGACGCATTCCTCGATGGTCACGCCCTCGATGGGGATGAACGGCACCACGTCAACCGCGCCGATGCGCGGGTGCACGCCGGAATGGTGATTGAGGTCGATCAGCTCGACCGCCTTGCCGACGGCGCGCAGCGCCGCTTCGCTCACCGCTTCGGGCGGCCCGGCGAAGGTGAGCACGGAGCGGTTGTGGTCGGCGTCCATCTCACGGTCGAGTAAAACCACCCCCGCCACGGAGCGCACGGCCTCGATCAGTGCGTCCACCTTGGCGGCGTCCCGTCCTTCGGAAAAATTCGGCACGCACTCGATCAGTCTTCTGGCCATTCGACATCTCCCTCCCGGTAGAGCACCCGTCCGCGCTTGATTGTCATCGCGACGAGGTTCACTCCGAAATGATACGGGATTTCGCGGTAGTCGGGGACGTTGAAGAGCACAAGGTCCGCGTTCTTGCCCGCCTCCAGGCTGCCACAGTGGGCGGCCGAGCGTATGGCGTGAGCGCCGTTGATGGTGGCGGCGGCCAGCGCTTCGGCGGGCGTCATGCGCATCTGGGCGCAGGCCAGCGAGAGGATCATCTGCATGCTGTAGGTCGGGCTGGTGCCGGGATTGAAGTCGGTGGCGAGCGCAACGGCCACGCCGGCGTCGATCATCCGGCGCGCCGGGGCATAGTGCTGCAGTCCCAGGTGGAAGACCGCGCCGGGGAGCAAGGTGGCCATCGTGCCGGAGGCTACCAGCGCGCGGATGTCGTCGTCGCTCACGTAGTCCAGGTGATCGGCGCTGGCAGCGCCAAGCTCGGCGGCCAGAGCCACCGCACCGCTCGGGGAGAACTGGCCGGCGTGGATCTTCAGCTCGAAGCCCAGAGCGCGGGCCGCTTCCAGGTAGCGCCGCGCCTGCGCCACGGTGAATGCGCCCTCGTCGCAGTACACGTCGGCGAAGCGTGCCAGGTTGCGGCGCCGCAGCTTTGGCATCAGGTAGGAACACACCCAGTCGATGTAGCCGTCCTCGCGGCCGCGCCACTCGGGCGGGACCACGTGCGCGCCGAGGTAGGTCGGCTCCAGATCCAGCGGTTTGCCGTTCAGCGCGCGGATGGCGCGGAGCGTCTTGCGTTCGCCGGCTTCATCCAGGCCATAGCCGGATTTCGCTTCCAGCGTGGTGGTGCCGTGCCGGACGAAACCGCCCAGGGAGCGGCGCGCCTGCAAGACCAGCTTGCGGATCGGCGCTTCGCGCACGGCACGGACGCTGCTCAGGATCCCGCCTCCCGCCTCGGCGATTTCCGCGTAGCTCGCACCCGACAGGCGCATGTCGTAGTCGGCCAGCCGCGGCGGCCCGCACACCAGGTGCGTATGGCTGTCCACGAAGCCGGGCGCCACCACCTTCCCGCTGGCGTCGATCTCGATCGCGTGGCGGGCGGAGCTGAGGTTCTCGACCCGGCGGCTGGGGCCGAGCGTCGCGATGATGCCGTCCTCGATGAGCAGCGCGCCGTCCTGGATGATCCCGAGCTCGCGCAGGGCCGCGCCGCGCCGGGGGCCCGCAGAACCGCGCAACGTAACCAGTTGCCTGGCTCCTCGAACGAGGACAGGAGTGTCCTTTGCCATTAAGGTATGTAGAGACCGCCGAACTGCTATTGTTGCATCGGGATGCGCAGGCCGGCGCGCTTCGCGAACCCGATTGCGTCCTGGTACCCTGCGTCGGCATGGCGTAGTACGCCTAGTCCTGGGTCGCACGTCATGACGCGCTCGAGGCAGCGCGCGGCCAGCGGCGTGCCATCGGCGACCGTCACCTGCCCGGCATGCATGGAGTACCCGATGCCCACGCCCCCGCCGTTGTGGAACGAGACCCAGCTCGCGCCCGCCGCGGTGTTGAGCAGGGCGTTCAGAATCGGCCAGTCCGCGATGGCGTCGCTTCCGTCGAGCATTGCCTCAGTCTCGCGGTACGGCGAGGCCACCGAGCCGCAGTCCAGGTGATCGCGGCCGATAACGATGGGGGCCTTCAGTTCCCCGCTCGCCACCATGCGGTTCAGCTCCAGCGCGAATTGAGCGCGCTCGCCGTAGCCCAGCCAGCAGATGCGCGCCGGCAGGCCCTGGAAGTGCACCCGCTTGCGGGCCAGTTCGATCCAGCGCGTGAGAGTTTCGCTCGAGGGGAACAGGCGGCACACCGCCGCGTCGGTCGCCGCGATGTCGGCCGGATCGCCCGAGAGCGCCACCCAGCGGAACGGGCCGCGGCCCTCGGCGAACATGGGCCGGATGTATTCGGGCACGAAGCCGGGAATCTTGAAGGCGTCGGCGACGCCGCGATCGGCCGCCATGCGCCGGATGTTGTTGCCGTAGTCGAAGACGATGGCGCCGAGCCGCTGCAGATCCAGCATGGCGCGGACATGGACGGCGATCGAGTCCATGGCGCGCTCGACGTATTCATGCGGATCGCGCGCCCGCAGCTCGGCCGCGGCTTCCACCGTGTACCCCGCCGGGATGTAGCCGTTCAGCGGATCGTGCGCGCTGGTCTGGTCCGTCAGCAGATCGGGCACGATGCCGCGGCGCACCATTTCCGGCAGCACCTCGGCGCAGTTCCCTGCCAGGCCTACCGAGACGGCCTGCTTCTGGTGCACCGCATTGCGGAGGATGCGGACGGCCTCATCGAGGCTGTTCACCATAATGTCGCAGTAGCCGGTCTTGAGGCGGCGCTTGATGCGCTCGGGATCGGCCTCGATACACAGGAACGCCGCGCCGTTCAGCGTCGCCGCCAGAGGCTGCGCGCCGCCCATGCCCCCCATGCCGCCCGTGACCACCAGTTTGCCCGCGAGCGTGCCGCCGAAATGTTTGCGCGCCGCCGCGGCGAAGGTCTCGTAGGTGCCTTGCAGGATGCCTTGTGTGCCGATGTAGATCCAGCTCCCGGCCGTCATCTGGCCGTACATGATGAGGCCGAGCTTCTCCAGGTCGCGGAATTGGTCCCAGTTGGACCAGTGGCCCACCAGGTTCGCGTTGGCGATCAGCACGCGCGGAGCTTCCTCGTGGGTGCGAAAGACGCCGACCGGCTTGCCCGACTGCACCAGCAACGTCTCGTCGTTCTCCAGGCTCGTGAGCTCGCGCACGATGGCGTGGAACGACGGCCAGTCGCGCGCGGCTTTCCCGGCGCCGCCGTAGACCACCAGATCCTGCGGCCGCTCGGCGACCTCGGGATCGAGATTGTTCATCAGCATGCGCAGGGCGGCTTCCTGCCGCCAGCCCTTGCACGTAAGCGCACTGCCGCGCGCAGCCCGGATGACCTCTTGCATGCCTACACTCTAGCGCCGGTGCGGGGTAGGATGATAGTCGCGGGGGGCAAGGACGATGAAGCTATACACCTATCTCAACTATGGCGGCAATTGCGAGCAGGCGTTCCGCTTCTACGAACAACATCTTGGCGGGAAGATCACGATGATGATGACCCACGGCCAACAGCCCAACTCGACAGACGTCCCAGCCGATTGGAAGAAGGCCATCCTCCACGCCCGGATCCGCATCGGAGAGACGGAGCTCATGGGCGCAGACATTCCTCCGGAACGCTTTCAGCCCATGCGCAGCGCCTATCTTTCTCTCGTCGCCGGCAGCAGTGACGAGGCGGAGCGCATCTACACCATACTCTCCGATGGCGGCGAGCTCTTCATGCCGATGCAGGAGACCTTCTTCGCCCATCGCTTCGCGATGCTCCGTGACAAGTTCGGCACGTCCTGGATGATCCTGCACGAACGTCTAAGGGAGTAGGCGACCTTCGTGGCGCAGGCACTCCTGCC
>CAZBQQ010000293.1:0-4298 GCA_964493965.1 uncultured Solibacteraceae bacterium | reverse complement strand
CTAAGTGACATTGGGTTGCCAACCGGCGCGCAGCTTGACAAGCTGCCCCACATACTCAGAGACCTACGCCCAGTACGCGACGCCGGGCTTGTCGCGGATGACCAGGGTCTGCAGGAAGCCGGCCGCTTTGGCCAGGCCCTCTTCGCTCGACATCAGGCTGTCTTCGTGCTCGATCGATAGGACGTAGTCGTAGCCGTACATGCGCAGCGTGGAGATGAACTCGCTCCACCAGCCCGCGTCGTGGCCGTAGCCCACCGATCGGAAGATCCACGAGCGGTTGCGCTCGTCCGTGTATTTCTTGGTGTCGAGCACGCCCGTTCGCGGCAGGTTGTAGTCGTAGATCTGCGTGTCCTTGGCGTGTACGTGAAAAATGGCGTCGCCCAGAATGCGAACCGCTTTGATGGGATCGATGCCCTGCCAGAACAGGTGGCTGGGATCGAAGTTACATCCCAGGTTCGCGCCCGCCGCCTCGCGCAGCCGCAGCATGGTCTCCGGGCTGTAGACCAGGAAGCCGGGGTGCATCTCGAGCGCGATCTTCACGCCGTGATCGGCGGCGAACCTTGTGCGCTCGGTCCAGTACGGGACCGCCTTCTCGCGCCACTGCCACTCCAGGATGTCGCCGAAGTGCGGAGGCCAGGCGCAGGTCACCCAGTTCGGGTACGTCGCTTTGTCGGTGTCGCCAGGGCAGCCGGAGAAATCGACCACGACCGGCACGCCCAGCTTCTCGGCCAGCAGGATCGTGCGACGGCTGGTCTCACGGCTCCGGGCGGCGATCTCCGCGTTGGGATGCAGCGGTTCGCCATGACAGCTCAGCGCGCTGATGGCGACGCCGCCGGCGGCGATCTTCGCCTGGAACTCGGCCAGCGCCCCGGCGTCCTCGAGCATGGAGAGTTTGCAGTGCGGGTCGCCGGGATAGTTCCCCGTGCCCAACTCCACGGTGTGTATGTCCAGGGCCTTCAGCTTCGCGATGACCTGGTCGAGTGACAAGTTTGCCAGCAGGGCAGTGAACACGCCGACTTTCACGAGAACTCCTCCTTTTGCTCATGCACGCATGTGGGGCAGCTTGCCAAGCTGCGCGCCGGTTGGCAACCGGCGGTGAGGGCGGGTTGACAACCCGCCGCAGGCTGCCAGCCTGCCCCACGGGGCAAAGAACAACCTCACACGGTCAGAGACCTAGTCGACAGAATATCAGACCGCCCGGCGGCTGGTTTCGGTCAGGTAGACTCGTAATTGTTATGCGCCCTATTCTCCTGCTGGCCTCCCTTGTCTTTGCCACCGCTGCCCCGGCGCAGCAGCCCGCGAAGCCTGCCCTTACCGCCGAACAGGTGATCGAGAAATCCATCGCGGCCACCGGCGGGCGCCAGGCGATAGAGAAGATCTCCAGCAGCTACGCCAAGGGCCTCATGGAATTCCCGGCGAGCGAGGCGCGCGGAATCATCGAACGGTACGCCAAGGCGCCCGACAAGCAGTTGACCGTGACTAACCTCGAGGGAGTGGGCGAGACCCGCCAGGGCTTCGACGGCCGCGTCGCATGGAACCAGGATCCCAACGGGCAGGTTACCGAACTCAGCGGCACCGCACTGGCAGACTTCAAGCGCGGCGCGTCGTTCAACGCCGTCCTCAATTGGCGGGCGCAGTACCCGAAGGCCGAGCTCGCGGGGAAGCAGCCGGTTGGGGACCGCGAGGCGTACGTGATCAAGCTCACCGCGGCGTCGGGCAAGGTTACTACACGTTACTATGACGTCCAGACTTTCCTGCTGCTCCGCGAAACCAGCATCTACGACACGCCGCAGGGGGACATGGTCATCGTGGCGACGTTTTCCGACTACCGAAACATTGACGGCATCCAGACGCCGTTCCGCATCCGCCAGCTCATGCCCGTAGGCGAGATCATCTTCACCACTACCGAACTGAAGAACAACGTCCCCATCGACGACGCGAAGTTTAAAAAGCCTTCCGCCGTCAGCCCTCAGCCATCAGCCAAACCGTAAGGGGAGTTGGCCGCCGGCGGTTCGGAGCTGAGAGCTGACCGCTGATAGCTGACAGCTTAGTTCCTACGGCTCCTTCACCAGCGTCCAGCTCTGATCGGGGTCGTACTCGGTCATCGCGTTGGCGATTTCGGCGGTCTTGGCGCCCAGGTTCTTCTGATAAACGCGGCCCTGGCTGTTGACGATGAACGTCATGATGCCGCCGCTGCCCCACTTGGCGGGAAAGGCCACCAGCGCGTAGCCCGCGATCATGTGGCCGTTGATGACGTAGCCGAATTTTCCGCCCGGCGCATGCGGCCCTTGCGCCTTCAGTATCCGCAGGAAATACCCGTGGAAAGGCGTTCGCTGCCGCTGCGGAGCGGGCGAGTCCGCGGCGGCCGCCGTCTGCGGACGGCCCGCGGGATATCCCTCGGCGCGCGCCTCCGTTATCAGCTTCCCCATCGGACTCGGCTTCTCGCCCTCGGCCACATCCCAATACAGGCCGTTCCGCTGGCCGGGCGTGCTGACGAACTTCTGCGCGTAGACGGCCAGCCCGTCCTCGGACGTGTCGAGCGCCTGGGTGAAGTACTCCCATTGCGCGACCACGTAGGCGCGGCAGGTCATGATGGCCGAGAGCTCGTTCTGCCCGATTCTGCGGCTCAGAATCTCGTCCAGCCCGGCAGCCGTGTCGAACCGCCACTTGTCCGCCACCTTAACCAGCGGGATGGGGAACGGGAACTGATCGTCGCCGACGGTGAGCGTGAACTTCGCGTCGTCCACGCGCACTAGCTTCACGGACTTCCGAAGCCGCTCCGCGAAGCGGGCGAGCGCGTTGGCGTCTTCGACGGCATCGCCCGACAGCAGCTTTTCGCGGTCGGGACCCATAACCGCCGTCATCGCAGCCTGGTCTTTCGCCTCGGCGGCGCTTACCAGCGCTTGAACAGCATCGTCCGTGGTGGAGAATAGCGTCTGCTGTACCGCGGCGGCCAGCGGGCCGGAGGACAACAGCAGCGCCAGCGCGCCGCACGCGCAATGGCATTTCAGGATCGCGCTCATTACCGCCTCCTATCCTTGTCCTTGTTGTTATCGTCGTGGCGGGGAGCCGGTTTCGAGGGCGCAGGCCTCGACTCGGTTACCGGCCGTCTGGCCTCGTTGCGGCTGTCCTGCCCGCGCTGGCTCGCCGAGTGCGGATCGAAGCCGCCGCGGTTGCCGCCAAAGGCCGAATTGTCCCGCTCCGGCGGCCTGACTTCGGGCCGGACCGACGGCGGGTTGTTGGACGGGGGCCGATTGTCCCGCTGATTGGGCTCTGGCGGCCGGTTGTCCTGGCGCCAGCCCTGCTGCGGGCGGCCGCGATAGGTATCGATCCGCTGGTCGTTGGTGTTGATATTGCGGTCGATGATCTTGTTCTGGACCGGCCGGTTGTCGTTGTACAGCGCCCGGTCGCGGTCATGTCCCCGGACGTTATCGTAGTGAACGTCACGGTGCACGCTGTGGTACCGGTCGAGCGTGTTGTAGTTGACCTCCCGGTTCACCACCGTGCGGTTTCCCATCACGTTCCGGTAGTTCACGTTCACGTACACGTTGTTGATGTGCACGAACGAACGGGAGCGCACCATCCAGCCCCTTCCGTAATGGTCATCCCACCCGTGGTAGTAGACCCGGTGAGAGCCCCAGTCGAAGTCGTTGTTCAGCCAGGCGCCGATGAAGAAGCCGCGCCCGAACGAAAGTCCCATGTAGTACCCGGGCTGGCGGTAGTAGATCAGGGCGGGGTCATAGACCGGCACGTAGATGTACTGCGGCTGGGCCGGCCAGATCTCGACATACCCGTCGTCCTCCCGCACTTCCTGCTGGGGCGTCGTCACCAAGTTGCCGGCGGAACGCGCCTCCACACGGAGCCGCTGAACCGACGCCATCACATCGGTGGACTGGCTGACGTAGGCCTGTCCCAGAGCCGTAGTCCAATCCAGTTTGTCGGCCATGTTGAACAGCACGGTCGGGTAATGCGCGACGGCTTTCACGCTCACGTCCCAGGGCTCTTCGTCGATATAGCCGGGATCGTTGTTGCCGCGCACGAAGCGGGACGCTTCGTCGATCTGGTCCGGAAACGTCGCGGCGACCAGAACCTGCGACAGAAGCGGATCCGGATAGAGCGCGATGGGCGCCAGCAGGTTGTCGAGCTGCTCCGGCGAGAAGTATCCGTTGGAATTGTCGTCCTGACACCAGGCGGGCAGGGCACAGGCCAACAGGAGAACGAACGGAACGAACAGGGTCTTGCGCATAGTGGACCTCCCTAAGAGAATACCAGCCTGCGGGCTGGGGCACTCATCTTCT
>CAZBQQ010000292.1:0-4316 GCA_964493965.1 uncultured Solibacteraceae bacterium | reverse complement strand
CCTCAATCACTTGCGAGAACTAGCCCCTCTGCCGCCCGCTCGACGTGCCGTACGCTCATCCCAGGTAGCATCCATGTTCTCGATCCGCCAACTCGACCACCCGCCCGCAAACGCGACCTCCGCCCCGTCAATCTCAGCCGGCCCGGCCCCGAAAAACCGGAAACAAAAAAGTGCAACAGGGTCCCAACGCCGAATTGGACGCGCCCAACGCCCCTCACCCGCCCCAAACTCCTCATTCTTCAGTGGGCACGCCGTCCACAAAAAAACCGAAATAAAAAAAGTGCACATTGAACCGAATCCCGAAATCGGACAGTTTCGCCCCTTACTTCGTCCCCTCCAGGAACTCCGCCTCCTGCCCCGCAACCTCCACCACGCGGACCCGCATCCCCTTGCGATCCTTCAGCGCCTTCTCCGGAAGCTCGAAGCGCACCGCCAGCATGCGGTCCATCGATTCCCCGCCCTTCACCTTCGTCTGCGGCAACAGGCTCGTGTTGAACTTCTGCCCCAGCGCCGGGTAGTAGGCGAACAGGCTATTCGAATCCACCTCCGAAATCACCGACCCGTCCACCACGTTCCCCTTCGCGTCCGTCATCGTCACCTCGACGGTCTGCACCTTGAACACGTAGTCGGAAGGATTCCGGAATCGAAAGTCGATGATGGCCGCCGAGCTGTTCTCTTCGATCGGCATCGTCCGCACCTTCAGAATCGATCCCGTCAGCTCCAGGTGCGCGCCCTTGTTCCCGTAGAAGATTCCCGCCGCCGCCAGCACCACAACCACCAGCCCGATCCCCAGAAACGGCGCCAGTTTGATATACGGCTCCAGTTTTTCTTTCAGTACTTTGTTCATTTAGTCACCCAGAAATTTCCCCACCGGCTCGAGGCCGCTCACGTTGTCACACACCGCCTTGATCCCGGCCGTCAGCGGAATCGCCAGCACCAGTCCCGGCGCGCCCCAGATCACGCTCCAGAACATCAGCGCGATCGTCACCGTCAGCGGATTGAGGTGAACCCGCGGCCCCACAACCTTGGGGTACAGCAGGTTCATCGCAATCAGGTGCAACAGCGCCACAATCGAGAGCATCAGGACGTAGGATGTCAGGTTCTTGTAAATCGCCAGCGCCGCCAGAAATGGCGGGATCATGGCGAGCGGCATTCCGATGTACGGCACCAGGCTCAGAAACCCGCTGATGGGACCGACAAGGAACACGTAGGGCAGATGGAATCCCCAGAACGCAGCGGTGCTCGCCACCGCAAGCAGCAACCCCAGCACGAAATTGCCCACCACGAACGCGCGCACCATCACCGCGATGCCATCCACCGATTTCGCCGCCATCAGCCGCGCCTCGCCCTGGAAAATCTTGAGGAAGCTGCGGTAAATGTGCTCCCGCCAGCTCAGCATGAAGTAGACCAGGAAGGGAATGAACGAGGCCATCAGCAGGACCTCGTAAACCGGCCCGATGTGCGAATAGAAAAAGTCCAGCAGCGGAGGCCGCTCGGGATGTATGCGGACCTCGGTCACCGCAGCAGGAATGGCGGCCAGCGGAGTGGGCGCCGGCTCGCTAGCCCCACGCCGCCGCACCGGCTTCTTCTGCGCCTGCTGCTGCAGCCGATCTTGCTCGCGGAAGCGCCTGGGCACCACCAGATTCACGATAGATTGCTCGGTCGACTCGGCGCGTTCCAGCACCTGATCCGCCACATCGCCGATCCTCTGCCCGTACTTCGGCAAATCGTCAACCAGGCCCGTGCCCTGCGTGTAGACCCCCAGGCCCAGCAGGTACACCACGCAGATCCCGATGGAGCAGACCAGGAAGCTGGCCAGTCCTCGGGGAATCTTCAGCCGCATCAGCAGGCCGACGAACGGCTCGAGAATGAAGGCGATAATGACCGCGGTCGCCAGCGTCACCAGGAAGGCGCGCCCGTAGTAGAGGAGTGCGATCGCGCCTGCCAGCGCGATGACCGACGAGCCGAAACCGCCCGGGCTCAAGGTCCGAATCGAACGCGGTGCGACAGCCACGAAGTAGAGACCCCTGCAATTGCGGGTGTTCCCCGCACGCAAAATGCCAAACGCTACTGTAGCATGATGGGCCGTATAATAGGATTCGGCCGAGTGAAAGGACGGCACAAACCGGCCCCAAAACCGGGGACAGTGCACTCTGTCCCCACCAACACCGGTGACAGTACAAGGTGTCCCGCCGTGGACAGAATGCGCTGTCCCCGGTTTTGCTCACTACGCCACATGCCCGATCCTCAAATCTCGCGCATCCTCGCCCTCGACGTGGGCAAACGCCGCATCGGCGTCGCCGTCAGCGACGAGTTGGGCATCACGGCGCAAGGTCTCGATACCATCCAACGCACCAACACCCGGGAAGACTATGCGGTTATTACACACCTGGCTTTCGAGAAGGGGGTCGCATTGATCCTCATCGGGAACCCGGTCAACATGAGCGGCCGTGAAGGCCGGCAGGCGGAGTGGGTCCGCCATTTCGCCGATGGACTGGGAGCCCGCAGCGGCCTGCCCGTCCGCCTTTGGGATGAGCGCCTGACCTCGGTCGAGGCCGGCCGCGTCCTGCGTTCGAGTGGCATCAGCATCGAGAAGCGCGCGCGCGCCGTCGATCGCCTCTCGGCCGTGATCCTGCTGCAGAGCTACCTCGACTCTCTGGGAATGGCGGAGCCGGCATGAAAACCATAGTCGCCATAGTGACCGCCATCGTCGTGCTCTCCCTGATCGCCCTCTGGGTCCTGACGCCCAGCGTCGGCCCGCCGCGGCAGTGTTTCGTCGTCATCCCCCGCGGCGCCAATGCGCGCCAGATCTCGAGGATCCTCGAGGACGGCGGCGTCATCGAAAACCGCCTGCAGTTCCTGATGGTCCGCGCCCTCCGTCCCCGCGCCAAACTCAAGGCCGGCGAGTACATGTTCAAGGACCGCCAGAGCATGTGGAAGGTCTTCGACCGCATCGTGCGCGGCGATATCTTCTACTACGTGCTGGTGGTGCCCGAAGGCAACAGCACGTTCGACATCGCACAGACCCTCGAGCGCCTGAAGATCATGAACGGCACGGCGTTCCTCGCCGCGGCCCACGAGCCCGCCACCATCCGCGACCTCGACCCGCAGGCGCCGTCGCTCGAAGGCTACCTTTTCCCCGACACGTATCACGTAACGCGCCACACCACGCCGGCGCAGCTCTGCACTCTGATGACGAACGCCTTCCGCAAGGCCTGGCACGCCCTGGGCCCGCCGGCCGCGAAACCGCACGAGGTCGTAACACTCGCCTCGCTGGTCGAGCGCGAGGCCAAGTTGCCCGACGAGCGCCCGCTCATCGCCTCGGTTTTCACGAACCGCCTCCGGATCGGCATGGCCCTCCAGTGCGACCCGACCGCGGTTTACGCCGCCGAGGTCGAAGACCGCTACCGCGGCGTCATCCACCGTTCGGACCTCGCCAGCCGCCAGGCCTACAACACCTATCAGCACGCGGGCCTGCCGCCCGGCCCCATCGCCAATCCGGGGATCGCGTCGCTCAAGGCCGCGCTCCAGCCGGCTGAGACGGACTACCTCTATTTCGTCGTGCGCCCCGATGGCTCCGGCGGCCACCAGTTCTCGAAAGGGCTGGCGGACCACACCCGCGCTGTCCAACAATATAGGCGTGGCGTCCGCAGGCAGGAAAAGCAAGCGGGAGGCGTTGGCGGCCTTCATTGAGGCCAGCCGCCTCGAACGCATCACCGAGGCGGATTTCGGCGAGTTGCTCTGCGAGCTCGCTCCAGTGACGGAAGTGACTCTGCGGCGCCTGCTGCGCGAGACCGGCATTCCGCTGGCTCCGCTGGTCGGCGGCATCCGCCAGGATTCGTTCGAGAACCTCGAGCGCACGCTGCTGGACATGGAGCGCGAGTACGCCGAGGCGACCGCCGCCGGCGATGTACCGCGCGTCCGTGCCTGCCGCCGCGCCGCGATCACCGCGAAGGACCACGCCCGCTTCGCGCTGCGCAGTCCGAAGCTCACGGCGGACGAGAGGGTCGCAAAGGAAGAGATGGTGCTGTGGCTGCTCACCTGGCTCGAAAATCCCGGCGTCTTCGCCACCTGGCTCGAACTGCGCAAGAAAGCCACCTCCCCACTTTCCTCTTGACAGACCGCCGCCGCCTGCCTCACTCTATGCATAGAGACTCAAGGCATAGAGGGACAGACGGAGAGCAAACGATGGAGAGAAACCAACGGCGCGACCTGTTCCCCGGAGCCCTGGAAATGATGGTGCTCCAAACCCTGCGGCGCGGCCCGCTGCACGGCTACGCCATCGCCCAGAACATACGCCAGGGCGCGGGCGACCT
>CAZBQQ010000291.1:0-4404 GCA_964493965.1 uncultured Solibacteraceae bacterium | reverse complement strand
TCATGGCTCTTATACATTCAAACAGGCACGAATTTCGCAAAGGCGGCGAAATTCGTGCCTGTCCCAGGTTTGCGACCGATCCCGATACCCGAGCTAGGCTTGCTCGACTCGGTTGTAGATCTCGACCGGGTTGACGACGCTGATTCCGGCGGTCTGGAGGAGCTTGATGGCGGCGTCGGGCTGGTCGAAGCGGAAGATCATCACCGCCGTCTGGCGGCGTCCCTCGGGGAACGAGTACATGTACTCGACGTTGACGGGGCTGTTCTCGAACACTTGCAGGAGGGTTGAGAGCCCGCCCGGCTGGTCGGGGACTTCGATGGCTACGACCTCGGTCACGTTGACCACGTATCCGGCGTCCTTCAGGAGCTTCGCGGCCCGCTCCCAGTCGGACACGATCATGCGGAGGATGCCGAACTGCTTGGTGTCCGCGACGGACAGCGTGCGGATGTTGATCCCCTCGGTGGCGAGCAGCCGGCACGGCTTCACGATCTGGCCCGGCTGGTTCTCAAGGAACAGCGACAACTGTTGAACTTTCACGCTTCATTCCTCCGGTCAATCACTCGCTTGGCCTTTCCTTCACTTCGCTGGAGGGTGTGCGGCTCGACCAGACTGACGTTGACCCGCAGACCCAGAGCGTGCTCCATCGCGTGCGTGAGCTTCTCGCTCAGCTCGACCAGCGCGCGGATACGATCGCCGAACACCTCCGGCGTCACTTCCACCTGGACCTCCATCTGGTCCAGGCCCTTCTCGCGGGTGAGGATGATCTGGTAGTGGGGCATGGTGCCCTCGACTGCCAGCAGCGCGGTCTCGATTTGCGACGGATAGACGTTGACGCCGCGGATAATCAACATGTCGTCGCTGCGGCGGCCGATGCGGCGGATTCTTCGCAAGGTGCGGCCGCAGGGGCATTGCTCGGGCTGGATGGCGGTGATGTCGCGGGTGCGGAAGCGGATCATCGGCATGGCCTGCTTGCTGAGCGTGGTGACCACGAGCTCGCCCTCGACTCCGTCGGGAACGTTGCGGCCGGTTTCGGGATCGATGACCTCGGGATAGAAGTGGTCTTCGAAAATGTGCGGGCCGCGCTGGAACCAGCACTCCGCTCCCACGCCGGGGCCGGTGATCTCGGTGAGGCCGTAGCAATCGTAGGCCTTGATGCCTGCCCTGGTTTCCATGTGGTGGCGCATGGATTCGCTCCAGGGTTCGGAGCCGAAGCCTCCGGCTCTGAGGGGCAGCTCGCGGACATCGATGCCCATTTCCGAGGCGCGCTCCAGCATGTGCACGAAGTAGCTCGGCGTGGCGCAGATGGAGGTGACCTTGAAATCCTTCATGATCATGACCTGGCGGTCGGTGTTGCCGCCGGAGATGGGGATCACGGTGGCTCCGAGGGCTTCGAGGCCGTAGTGAAAGCCCAGGCCTCCGGTGAACAGACCGTAGCCGTGCGCGTTCTGGAAAATGTCGCCGCGGTGGATTCCGTAGGAGGCCAGGGCGCGGGCCATGACCGAGGTCCAGACGTTGAGGTCGTCCTGGGTGTAGGCGACGACGATGGGCTTTCCGGTGGTGCCGCTGGAGGCGTGGAGGCGTACGATGTCGCTCAAGGGGCAGGCGAACAGGCCGTAGGGATAGGTGTCGCGCAGATCCGACTTCACGGTGAAGGGCAGGCGCGGGAGATCGTCGAGGCTCTGGATGTCATCGGGCTGGAGGCCGTTGGCCTTCATGCGCTCGCGGACGAGTTGGACATTGTCGTAGGCGCGGCGGACGGTGGCTTGAAGCCTGCTGAGTTGCAGGTCCCGGAGCAGGTGCACGGGCAGATAGTCCGGCGCGCTGACGGGATGAAATCGTTGTGTGACTCTTTCGGCGGTTGCAATCATGGGTCTCCTCCCGAGGCGGCACCGCCCACCGGCCGGTCGCCAGGGCAAAAAGGGTAAGGGATCATACTACCTTTGATTGGGGGGTGTGGGCAAGGAGGGGGCGTGCGTCCGCTTGCTTACGCGCGCGGTTCGGTGCTGGCGGATCGGTGCTGGGCTCACTTGGCGGCGGGGATCAGGGTCAGCTCCACCTGCCCGGTGGCCTTGGGCCCGATCTGGACTCGAACGCCCTGGGTCTGGGACTTCAGGAATTCCGGATCGAACCAGATGCCGTTCTCAACTTCCTCCCAGGCGAACGCAAGATAGTCACCGGGCGGAACGTCCTTCAGGGTGAGGTGTCCCGAGGCATCGCTCCATCCGGTGCGGAGGTTTTGTGGGAAGCGCCGGTTCGGATCGGACGGCACCAGGACCACGGTAGCGTCGGGTGCAGGCTTGTCGTCGCGGGAGACGCGGGCTTCCAGCTTTCCGCCATCCGTGCCGAGAACGATCCGCAGCGTGGCGGTGGTGATCGCCGAACAGTCCAGTTGCTGACCCAGCGATTCATGGTCGTTGAACAGCACCGATTTCAGGTAGGTGCCCTCGGAAGAATCGAGCATGAAATCGTAAGACTCACGCGCGACGTGTTCGAGCGTGAACGCGCCGGATTTGTCGGCCTTAGCGAAGGCCGCCCCCCCTCCTGCTGCGGCCATCAACCGGACCCGAAACTCATCGGGCAGAAGCTTGGCATCGTCGTCAACGCTGACTCTGCCTTGAATCGTCGCCTCCTGACCGACGCCCAGTTCCAAGTTTTCGACGTTCCTGTCGGGCACCACCAGGGGCTGCGAGTTAATCTTGCGGCTGGATCCCTGCGTGTGCATCGTCATGGCGATGTAGGCACCGGGCTGCACATACGGAATCTCGAACCTGCCCTGGGCATCACTGACCGTGGACAAAGACATGGCGCCGACATGCCCGTCGCCGCCCGTCAACATGACCTGCCCGGATTTGATGGGATCGCCGTTCGCGTCCACGAGCCTGCCCTTGAGGCGCACGACCAGCGACTTTCGAAGCTGTATCTTGAAGCCGGAGAGCTCCGCGGCCGCCGCGACGTCGATTTTCTGCGCATCCGCCACATCGAGACTGTTCGGGAGATAGGTGCTCATATACGCTGTCTCGGGCGCACCATCCGCGGGGGGCGCCGGAATGCTGGCCGCAAACCCCATCCGCATCACACTGGCGGAGAGAAAGTAGTGTCCCGGCGGAACTTTGGACAGAGTGAATTCGCCTTTACTGTTGGTCTCGGCGCTGTCCACGTACATTAGCCGGGGACGGCCGAAGATAAAGCGGTAGGAAAGAGCGGACACCATGGCGGTGGGAAACGGGTCGCCGTCCTCATCGAGAACGTGGCCGGACAGCGTGCCATAGGGGACCAGACGGATCTCCGCATGAGTCATCTCCTGGCCGGCCGCGAGGTGCAATGGGCCGTGCTTCGGTGGATACCAGCCGTCTGCGAAGCCTGGCTTCTGGGCCTTGAGCCACCAGATTCCCGACGGCACCTGGAAATGGAATTTGCCGGCCGCGTCGGTTACGGTGGCGAGCGTCTTGGTGGCGACATGAGTCAGTTGCCCCGCCGAGGCGCTGGGGCCGACCTGGCCCATCATGGCCGCCATCTCCGGGGATATCTGGCCGTTGGCGAGGGTCAGCTCCACCTTGCGGAGCGGCGATCCGATGACGGAGTTCACGACCGTGCCTTCGATGGTCGCGGGTTTCTGATCGGTGGGTACTTGTGCCAGAGCAACCGCCAGAGGAATGAACAGAGCCAGGGTTCCGCGGTGCATCGCGAAGCCAGTATACTCCGGCTACGCGCCTTCCGCTTCCTCGGGAGGGCGTGCTGGGCGGGAGGCTGCACTGGCGGGTCTGGAGACCCGCTGCAGGACTGGAGTCCTGCCCCACCTGCGCGCCTTCCGCTTTCCCGTGCAATGCCGTCTCGGCGCGAATAGGGGAACCAACGCGTCGACGCGCGCGACCTGGAAAAGCGTGAGGCTCCCGGTCCTGCCGGATGCATTTAGGGCACGCCGTCGAGCGCGAGGATCAGGCGGTTGCTGCCTTACTGGGCGGCGGGGATCAGGTTGAGCTCCACCTGCTCGGTGGCCTTCGGCCCGATCCGGACGTGGACGCCCTGGGGCTGCGCCTTCAGGAACTCGGGATCGAACCAGATGCCGTCCTCGACGTCTTCCCAGGCGAACGCGAGATAGTCACCGGGAGGAACATCCTTCAGAGTGAGGTGTCCCGACGCGTCGCTCGATCGGGCGTAAACCGTTAGCGGGGAGCGCCGGCTTGGATCGGAGGGCACCAGGGCGACGGTTGCGTTGGGGGCGGGCTTGTCGTCGCGGGAGACACGTACGTCCACCTTCCCGCCATCCGTGCCGAGAACGATCCTTAGGGTGCCGGTGGTGATCGACGTACAGTCGAATGCCTGTCCCGGCAACTCACGGTCGTTGAACTGTACCGACTTCAGGTAGGTCCCCTCGGGGGGATCGGCACTCATGATCTCCAAAGG
>CAZBQQ010000290.1:0-4415 GCA_964493965.1 uncultured Solibacteraceae bacterium | reverse complement strand
TGTGGCGGGTTGTCAAACCTGCGGCGGGTTGGCAACTGTTGGCAACCCGCCTGTAGGTCTCTGCTCAACAGGTCGGCCGGGCGCCGGTTCGCAACCGGCGCGCAGGATGCCATCCTGCCCCACAATGCGCGCCGCCGTTCGATCTTGGGAAAACTGAGCGGCATTGGGCTGAAGCCCGCCCTCCAACGTGCCATGGCACGGCCGCTTGCTGACGCGCGCGGTTCAGTGCTGGTGCCGGATTTGCGGGTGATCCAGGGTGCCTTCGAGGACGATTGGCCTTGCGGTGCCGGTGCTGAGGTCGAAATGGATGGTGCGGTCGAAGCCGATGGTGCCGTTCCCGGTGAACTGGAGCTCGGGGCTGTCGAAGACGATCGCGCTCAGATCCAGGCGGTCCCCGGTGAGGGTCAGGTCGCAGGTGAGCGCGCGGAAGGCCTGCCCGATCGGGCCCAGTTGGTCCAGCGCGGCGATGCGGCCGTCTGTGACCTTGAGGCTGGCGGCGCCTTCCGCGGTGTTGCCGGCAAAGCGCACGGTGTAGCGCGGCACGTCGACGACGCCGTAGATCCTGCCGCCGCCGAGCAGCGCGTTGATATCGACGCCGCGGACGGAGCCACGGCTGGCGCCGCTCAGCGTCTTTCCGCGAATCTGGAGATCGGCCGCGCCGGCCCATTCACCCTGGCCGAGTTTCAGATTGGCGCGCAGCACCTGGAGATGAAATGCAGGTGCAGACAACGGCTTCTGGACCGAGAACAGCGCCGGGGCTTCGCCATCGACCGGCACCGCGCGGGTGGCGTCTCTGCCGATCGCGAGTCCCGATAGGGTGAGCCGGGCGGGTCCCGCGATGTTGTTGTACAGGTTGCCCCGGATCGAGGCTTCGAGAACCGCTTTGGTTTTGCCGGCGGGGCCTCGGAAGAGGACGCCGAAGAGGCCGCGCGGCACTACGGTGAGCTTGAGCTTTCCGTTGACCGGCAGCACCTGGGGGCCGAAGGGGCCGGCTCGGCCCTCGATGCGGAAGGCCGAATCGCTTTCGCCGAGGAGTTTCGCGCTCAGCTCGAGGCGGCAGTTGGTTCCAGCCGAGAGGTTGCGCACGCGGAGGTCGAGGGCGCTGATGCGCCGCGGCGGCTCGCCGGAGATGAACAGGTCGCCGCCGGAAATCTGGACGTCGTCGATATCCAGCGCCAGGGCAGCTTTGGGAATGGCCGCGGGCTGCGATGCGTTCGGCAGCGGGGGCGGCGACGATAGTTTCTTTAGCAACGACTCGATGTTTGTCCCGTTGTGCGCGTCGATTTCGACGGTGATCCGCGGCGCGTCGATGAGAATGGAGCGAATCTCGATCCTGTGGTGGGCGAGGGGGAGCAGGGCGATCCGGGCCGAGATCCGCGGGGCGGTGAGCAGATTACCGGCGGCGACGTCGCCGAGCGAGATGGTGGGTCTGAGCAGTAGGAACGAAGCGAGGTCGAAGCGCGCCTGGCCTACCGATACCGGGACGCCCAGGCGGCGGCTGAACGCGTTCACGATGCTGTCTTTGGGGGGGACGTCCACCAGGGTCCAGGCAAGCAGTCCGGTAGTGCAGATCAGCGTCAGGAGCACGCCGCCAATGTAGAGGAGGCGCAGGAGCGAGTGGCGTGCGGGAAACCAGCGTCGCGGCTGCCGCGTACAATCAGACAGGAGCATGAGGATCACTGTGCGCTTTGGCGCATTTCTCATTATTGCCGCGGTGCTGGCCGGAGCGGAGGATCCGCGCGAGATCGTGCGCCGCTCGACCGACGAGAATCGCCGCAACGAGAAACTGGCCGAGAGCTACACCTTCATCGAGCGCCAGGACGAGCGCGGTTTCGACTCGCGCGGGCGCGCCCAGCGCCACAGCGTGAAGAGCTACGACGTCACGCTGACCGAAGGCTCCCCCTACCGCCGCCTGATCGCACGGGACGATAAGCCGCTGTCGCCGGACGAGGAGCGCGCGGAACAACAGAAGCTCGAGAAGAGCATCGGGCAGCGGCGCGCCGAAACGCCCGCGCAACGCGAGAAGCGCTTGGCGGACTGGCACCACAAGCGCGACCGCGAGCGCGAGTTCCTGCGCGAGGTGCCGGACGCCTTCGATTTCCGCATGGTTCGCGAAGAGACGCTGGAGGGGCGGCGCGTTTACGTGATCGACGCCACGCCACGCAGCGACTTCAGGCCTCGCAGCAACGACGGGAAGCTGCTTACGAAGATGAAGGGCAGGTTGTGGATCGACGCCGAGACTTACGACTGGGCGAAGGCGGAGGCCGAGACCATCGACACGATCAGCTTCGGGGGATTTGCGTTGCGGGTGGGGCCCGGCACGCGGTTCAGTCTCGAACAGGTGCGGGTCAACGGTGAGATCTGGCTGTTCAAACAGGTCACGGTGACCTATCAGGCGCGGTTGCTGCTGTTCAAGAAGCTGGCGGGGCAGGTGGACTACACGTACAGCGGGTACAAAAAATTCCAGTCCGACTCGCGGATCGTGGCTACGGAGCCGGCGCGGTGACCGTAGACCACGGGCTGAAGAGGGTGCTGAAAAATACCGCGAACGTTCAAAACATTACTGGCCGCCGATGAACGCCGATGAACGCAGATAGGAAACAGATGAGTTATCGGCGGCAGGTTGTCCAACCTGCGGTGGGCTGGCAACCCGCCTGTAGGTCTCTGCTTAACAGGTCGGCCGGGCGCCGGTTCGCAACCGGCGCGCAGGATGCCATCCTGCCCCACACGCGAGTGGCCTACCTTGTCTTGAGGGCGAGCCACTCGGCGCTGGCGAAGATGGCGGGGCCGGTTTCCACCAGGCGCGGCAGCATGTTGAACACGTCCAGCGTCGTCCAGTTCGCGTCGCGGCGGGTGCGGAAGCCGCGGCGGTTCAGCTCGGCGGCTACCTGCGAGAGCGGCTGGTCCTCGGTGATCACCCCCATCATGACGGTCAGGGCGCGCTTTTCGCCGGGGTCGTCTTCGAGGTGGACGCAATCCGCGGCGATGCGGAATCCAAACGGCACTTCGTGGAGCTGGGCCGGAGCCTGCTCCTCCTCGGCCGGGTGCTCCCATTCGAGCGCCACCAGCGACCAGCCGGCCTGCGCCTTCTGGGCGAAATAGCCGGGGTCGGGCAGGCCGGATACGCATTCGCGAACGCGTTCCAGGTTGGGCATAGAATCCCTCCTTGAAACCGCTGCAGCAGGCGGATGGCCAGGGCTAAGTTGCGAAGACTGCGTGGGGCGGGCCGCGGCCGGTGTCCGCGCGTGGGAATCGGGTGTCCGGGGGCGGACGCCTTCAGCCCAGGATGCCCGCGGGTTTGAGGCCCGCCAGGTTCCGGCTCAGCGAGGTGGAGAGGACGATGGACGTGGTGGTCTGGCCGAAGGCGCTGAGCTTGCCCACCAGCGCTTCCAGGTGCGCGATGGAGGAAGCGACGAGCTTGAGGTGAAACGAGTCCTCGCCGGTGATGTGGTGGCACTCCAGGATCTCGGCCAGGGCGGCGACCACGTGTTTGAAGCGGGCGTAGTTCTGGGGGACGGACTTCAGCCGCACGAAGGCGGTGATCGGGTAGCCGAGCCCGGCGGCGTCGACGGAAGCGGCGTAGCCCCGGATCACGCCGGAATCCTCGAGCCTGCGGACGCGCTCGGCGGCGGCGGGGAGAGAGAGGCCGGCTTTTCGTCCCAGCTCCGCGAAGGTCTCGCGGCCGTTCTTCTGCAGTTCGCTTAGGATTCTAATGTCAATCGCGTCAAATTCATTAGTTCCTCTTGGCATATGGCCAGTATACAGGCAGTCGTGTCTGGTCTCCGGGCCGGGAAGAGAAGAAAATGGATTCCATGCATGCCGAACTGCTCTGGAAAGGCGCCGTCCTGGGGTTCTCGATCGCCGCTCCCGTGGGTCCCATCGGTGCCCTGGCCATCAGCCGGACGCTGCGGGATGGGCGGGCGGCGGGCCTGGCGACCGGACTCGGGGCGGCGTCCGCGGATAGCGTGTACGGGGCGGCCGCGGCTTGTGGGCTGGCGGCGCTGGCGGGGCCCTTGGCCGGCGCTCCCTGGCTCCGGTGGGCGGGCGGTGCGTTCCTGGTGTGTTACGGAATCCGGCTGGTAGCGACTCGCGGACGCAGCAAGGCTGCCGCACCTGGACGCGCTCCGGGGGGCGCGTTCTTCTCCGCATTCCTGCTGACGCTTGGGAATCCGATGACGATTCTCACTTTTGCGGCGATGCTTGGAAGCTTCGGCGCCGGTGGCGCGGGGGCTGCGGCGCTCATGCTGGTGGCCGGCGTGTTCCTGGGATCGATGGCATGGTGGACGGTGCTGGCTTCGGTTGTGGCGGCCGCGGCCGGCAGGATGGGCGGGCGGTGGTTCCCGGTGCTCGACATGGTGTGCGGCGGCGCGCTGGCGGTTTTCGGGGTGGTTGCGCTGTTGCGGTCCGCTCCCTGA
>CAZBQQ010000289.1:0-4447 GCA_964493965.1 uncultured Solibacteraceae bacterium | reverse complement strand
GCGGGCCCGCCGGGCACGGGAAAGACCACGATCGGGCGGGCGCTGGCCCACCGGCTCAAGAGTAAGTTCTTCCTGATTGACGGAACCGTGGTTGCCGGTTCGAACGATTTCTACCGCGAGATCCGGCAGGTCTTCGGTGCCGCCAAGCGCAACGCACCCTCGGTCATTTTCATCGACGACGCCGATGTCATCTTCGAGACGGCCGGCGAGCCCGGCTTCTACCGCTATCTTCTGACGATGCTCGATGGGCTTGAAAGCGCCAAGGCCGAGCGCGTCTGCGTGATGATCACGGCCATGAACGTCAGCAGCCTGCCGGCGGCCATGGTGCGCTCGGGCAGGATCGAGCTGTGGCTCGAAATGCGGGCGCCGGACGAAGAGGCGCGTGCGGCCATTCTCCGCGAGCGCGTTTCCAGGTTGCCGCACCCGATCGGGGCGGCCGACGTGGCGGCGCTGGCATTGGCCAGCCGCGGGCTTACGGGCGCCGACCTGAAGGCGGTGGTGGAGGATGGCAAACTGCTATTCGCTCATGACAAGGTTCGCGGCGAGCCGCTGCGCCCGGCTGAAGACTACTTTCTCGAGGCCATCGATACGGTCCGCGCCAACCGGCGGAACTACTTCAGGACCAGGCCGGAGCGGCCGCTCGAGGTGGTGAAACTGGGCTTCGCGGCGGAGTGAGTCGCATCGGCGGAGCGGGGCGGGCAATTACGGGAAGCCCGCCCGATCCGAGGAGGTCTGAGTCTGGGAAAGATCGTGCCAGGTGGGCGCTAAACATCGATATTGAAGAAGGGCATGGCTGAAGAAATGAAAGAGTATGCGGTCTTCTTTGAGAAGGCCGGTCACAACTGGGCCGCCTATGTGCCGGACCTTCCTGGATGCGCAACGACGGGCCGCACCCTCGATGAGACGCGCCACCTGATCGCGGAAGCGATCGAGTTTCATATCGAAGGGATGCGCATGCGCGGCGAGCAGGTTCCCGAGCCAACCACGGTGGCAGAGTCGGTAGGCATCCGGGCGGCGTAACCGGACGGCCTGTCCCAGAACCGGACACTCGGGGCCCGCTGGACGCGCAAACGGGCTTGTGTTTCCTGCGCGTTACGGATGGCACCGCGCGTGCGTCTTGATGAGCAACGCTATGCTGAACGACCTTCGCTTCGCACTGAGGACATTCCGGCGCAGTCCCGGGTTCGTGCTGATCGCCATCGCCTCGCTGGCGCTGGGCATCGGCGCCAACACCGCCATATTCTCGCTGTTCAACCAGGTGCTCCTGCGGTCGCTGCCGGTGACCGATCCGGGCCGGCTGGTTTTGTTCCATAGCGAGGGTGAGGATCCCGGCTGGGCCATGGCCGATAATTTCGAGACTGTGTACTCCTACCCGATGTACAAGGATTTCCGGGATCGGAGCCAGGTCTTCGACGGCGTGATTGCCCGGTCGGGCGGATCGGCCACGGTGATGGAGCCGGCCGGGGCTGCGCACGCGGGCGTCAACGTGGTCTCGGGGAATTTCTTCGACGTCCTGGGAGTGCACGCGGCGATGGGCAGGACGATCGCGCCTTCCGACGACGGCGCGCCGGGCGCAAACCCGGTGGTCGTGCTCAGCGGCGGCTACTGGAGTGGCCATTTCGGCTCCGATCCCAAGGTGCTCAACAGCCGCATTCTGGTGAACGGCCATCCAATGACCGTGATCGGCATCCTCGATCCACAGTTTCTGGGGGTGCAGAGCGGGCAGTCGCCGGACCTCTACGTCCCCGTGGCGATGAAGCAGCAGATCAGCCCGGGCTTCGACTCCTTCGCCGACGTGAGCGGGCGCTGGCTGAACGTCTTCGCGCGGCTCAAGCCCGGTGTTTCGCCCGAGAAGGCGCAGGCCGCAAGCAGGGTCCTGTTCAAGGCCGTGCGCAACGAGGACCTCCCTCGCGTCGAGAAAATGGACCCCCCTACGCTCGCCGACTACAACAAGCGGAGCCTGGACCTACACCCAGCCGCCGATGGCATCAACCTGATGGGCTTCTTCTGGCGGAAGCCGCTCCAGGTGCTGATGGCGATGGTGGGCTTGGTGCTGCTGATCGCGTGCGCCAACCTCGCCAACCTGCTCGTCGCGCGTGCCGCTGCGCGTGAGCGCGAAATGGCGGTGCGGACCGCCATTGGAGCCAGCCGCGCGGCGATCCTGCGCCAACTTCTTACTGAGAGCCTGACGCTGACCCTGGCGGCCGGGTTTGTCGGGCTGTTCCTGGCGACCTGGGCGGTCTCCGGCCTGCTGTGGCTGATCTCCGAGGACGGCGACCATGCGTGGCTCAGCTCTCATCTCGATCTGCAGTTGTTCGCCTACGCCCTGGCCGTATCCGCGCTGGCCGGCCTGGTGTTCGGCTGCGCGCCCCTGCTCCAGACCTGGAAGCTGGACCTGGTGACGGCGCTCAAGGATCAGGCCGGAACCACCTCTTCATCCTCGCGGCAGCGGGTCCGGAAGGTGCTGGTGGCGGCTCAGATGGCCCTGGCGCTGGTCCTGCTGGCGGGCGCCGCCCTATTCACCCAGACCCTGGTCAACCTGAAGAACACCAATCCCGGCTTCCAGCCGGCCAACGTGCTGAGGTTCGCCATCGAGCCGCGGCTCAACGGCTACGACAAGCCGCGCGCGGCGGCTCTGGTGCGGACTGTGCGGGAACGCCTGGCAGCGCTGCCTGGTGTCGAGACGGTGGGCTATGCGGGCCTGGGGCCGTTCTCGGACGGCGACATGGGCACCGGGGTTTATGTGGACGGGCGCACGCCTTCCACCACCGACGAGGCCAGTACCGACAGCCTGAGCCCGGGCTTCTTCCACGCGATGCGCATTCCAATCGTTGCCGGGCGCGAGTTCAGCGAGCACGACAACACGGCGGCGGCCAAGGTCGCCATCATCAACCAGGCGTTCGCCAAGGAGTATTTTCCCGGACGGAACCCGCTGGGGCTGCGGGTGGGGACGTCGCGATCGCACATCGAGTACGAAGTGGCCGGCGTCGCGCGCGACATGGCGCACGGATCGCTTCGAGAACCGGCCAAGCCGTTCCTTTACTTCCCGTGGGAAGGGCACCCGCTGGACCGCACCGTGGTCTATGTCCGCGGCTACGGGACGCAGCTGGGGCCGGCCGTGCGCGCCGCGCTGCGGCAGATCGATGCCAACCTGCCGGTCATGGACATGGCGACCATGCAGTCGCGCGTGGACCGCTCGGTGTCGATCGAGCGATCGATCGCCACGCTGGCGGCCGGGTTCGGGCTGCTGGCCACGCTGCTCGCCGCGGTGGGGCTCTACGGCGTGGTGTCGTACGCGGTGGCGCGACGCACGGTGGAGATCGGAGTGCGGATGGCGCTGGGGGCCGCCCGGGCGGACGTGTACCGGATCGTTCTGAAAGAGGTCGGCGTGCTGCTATTGGCAGGCGCAGCCGTGGGACTGCCGGTCGCTCTGGCGTTGGGCAAGGTGATTGAATCGCAACTCTACGGAGTGAAACCGCGCGACCCGATGCTGCTGGCCGCGGCGGTGACGGCCCTGGCGGCGGTGGCGCTTGCCGCGGCCTTCGTGCCGGCGCGGCGCGCCGCGTCGATCGATCCCGTGCGGGCGCTGCGCGGCGAGTAGGCCACAGGCTCACTTGCTGAACAGAATCGTGATGGTCCCGCTGGCGCTGTTGCCGTCGCCGTTGAGCTCAGCCACCGCGAGGCCGGACCAGCCGGTCTCCTTGGCGGTGCATCCGCCCAGATCCAGAGGGTCGCGACTTCCAACAGCAGAAGGGGCGCCGCGATCTTCACGGGGTCACTTGCCGGGCGTGGGAATCGTGGAGGGGCTCGAACTCGACAGCCCCACCCTCTTCTCGGTCCCCGGGACCGGAAGCATGAATAGCAGCCGCTTGCGCCGGGTCCGCATGGCCACCTCTTCCTTGGTGACCGTCTGAGGTTTCAGCTTCTGCACGGCCTGCCAGCTGGTGTCCTTGCCCGGCGCCGCCCCCGAATCCACGTAGCCCGCCTTGATCTGCAGGAACGCCTCCTGCCGCAGCTTGGTCAGATACGCCCGCAGCGCCGGCTGCATTTTCGGCTGGTACATACGGTCCATAATCTCGTTCTCCACCGCGTCGAACGGTTGCAGTCCGGCCGCATCGTGCTGCACCAACCGCAGGATCAGAAACCCGTTCGCCTGACGGATCGGATCCATCACGAAGCCTTTGGTCTGCTGGAAAACCACATCCTCGATCTCTTTCTTCAGCAGCCCGCGCTTGAAGGCCGGCAGGTTGCCGCCGCCCTCCGCCGTCTCGGCGTCCGAGTTGTCGCGCGCCAGTGTGCTGAAGTTCTCGCCCTTGCGCGCGCGGTTCACCAGGTCCTGCGCCTTCTTCTCCGCCGCCGCCACGCCCTTTTCGTCTTTGTCCCTGGTGGAGATCAGGATCTCCTGCAACCACACCTGCTCTTCGCGCACGAACTCGTTCTTGTGGTC
>CAZBQQ010000288.1:0-4449 GCA_964493965.1 uncultured Solibacteraceae bacterium | reverse complement strand
GGACAGGCACGAATTTCGCAACGGCGGCGAAATTTCGGTCCAGTCCCCGGTTTGCGGATTATCCAGATATCGCGCCTCGAGTGGGCTCGAGAGAGCGGGCGAACTCGCGCGGGTCGGTGGCCGGGAGCTGGCAGGCGAAGTTCTCGCAAACGTAGGCGGCGGCGGGCTCGGGCGGGTATGTCCCCGGAGCATGGGCAGCCAGCAGCACGGTCGCGAAGGGCAGGAAGCGGCGGCGCAACTCGCTCAGGAAGGGCTCGATCGCTTCGCGCGAACCGGCCAGCACAATCTGAACGGGCTTCGAGCGGCTGTACTCGAGGGCAGCGAGCATCTGCGGCATCGCTTCGGGGGCCTGCGAGAGACGGGGAGCGAAGGCGGCGAGCGCTTTGGCCGCGACGTCCTCGAAATCGCGGCGGCCGGTGAGGCGGGCCAGGCGCAGCAGGTTGAGAATGGCGATGGCGTTGCCGGAGGGCTCGGCGCCGTCGTAATCGTCCTTGAGGCGCAGGACGAGCGACGGCTCGTCCTGGACGGTGGCGAAGAAGCCGCCGGCTTCGGGGTCTTCGAAGCGGGCGATCATGGTCTCGGTCAGGCGGGTGGCGGTCTCGATGCGGGCGGCGTCGAGTTCCACAGGGTACAGATCGAGAAGGCCCTGAACGAAGAAAGCGTAGTCGTCAAGGAATGCGGGGATGGCGGCATCGCCTTCACGGAAGCGGCGCAGGAGCGTGCCGGCCGCGGCGTCGTACATCCGCGTGAGAACGAAATCGGCGGCACGGCGCGCGGCTTCGAGGTAACGGGCGTCGGCGAGCACCTGCGCGCCCTTGGCGAATGCCGAGATCATGAGGCCGTTCCAGGCGGTGAGGATCTTGTCGTCGAGGTGCGGGCGAACGCGGCGGGAGCGCGCTTCGAGAAGGCGCGCGCGAACCGAATCCCCGGCAGGCGGAAGCGCAGGCTCCACCAGGGAGAGGATGTTCTGACCGGGGAATTCGTGGGCGTTGCCGGCTTCGACAACTCCGTAGGCCCGGTTGAAGGGCTCGGCGTCGGGCCCGAGGACGGCGTCGATCTCCGCCTTGGTCCAGACGTAATAGGCGCCTTCGACTTTGACGGCAGGCTGTCTGGGATCGGCGACGCTGTCGGCGTCCTCGGCGGAGTAGAAGCCGCCTTCAGCGTGGGTCATGTCGCGGAGGACGTAGTCGAGCGTGCTGCGCGCGGCGTCCGCGTAGAATTCATCGCTCGAGAGCTGGTAAGCCTCCAGATAGGCAACGGCCAGCTGGGCCTGATCGTAAAGCATTTTCTCGAAGTGGGGGACGAACCAGTGGTCGTCGGTCGCGTAGCGGTGGAAGCCGCCGGCGAGGTGGTCGCGAATGCCGCCGCGGCCCATCGCGTTGAGGGTGGCCAAGACCATCTCGAGCGCTTCGGGGTTGCCCGTGCGCGCGTGATAGCGAAGCAGGAATTCCAGAGTCGCCGGGCGGGGGAACTTGGGCGCGCCGCCGAAGCCGCCGTGCCGCGTGTCGAAAGTGCGGCGGAACGCGTAGAAGCCGGAATCGAGGACGGCCGCGTCGAGCACGCCCGACGCAGGGGGCTGAACGTGCATGCGCAGCTGCTCGAGGACGGCTCCGCTCGATTCGACGATGGAGGCGCGGTCCATCTGCCAGGCTTCGGCCAGGCTTTCGAGGATGCGCCGGAAGCCGGGGTGGCCGTAGCGGGTCTCGGGCGGGAAGTAGGTGCCGCCGAAGAAGGGCCGCAGGTCGGGCGTCAGCCAGACGGACATGGGCCAGCCGCCGGAGCCGGTGGTGGCCTGCACGAAGAGCATGTAGACACGGTCCACGTCGGGGCGCTCTTCGCGATCCACCTTGATGGGGATGAAGTAGCGGTTGAGGAGGGCGGCGATGTCCTCGTTCTCGAAGGACTCATGCTCCATGACGTGGCACCAGTGGCAGGTGGAGTAGCCGATGGAGAGGAAGATGGGCTTGTTCTCGTCGCGCGCCTTTTGGAAAGCTTCGTCGCCCCAGGCGCGCCAGTCCACCGGATTGTGGGCGTGCTGGAGCAGGTACGGACTCTTCTCGTGGATGAGAGAATTCGATGGCATCGCGGGCCCCCCTGTTCTTATTATGCTCGTCGCTCGTCGCTCGTCGGAAGACCGCGGCTTCAGCGGCCGGCAGCGCCGGCTATTCATGTAGAATTGGCTCTCGATGTCCGAACGCAAAGTGAACGGCGGCGAAGAACAGATCGGGATCTGCGACAAGTTGGTGCGTCAGTTCGGCGACTCCCGGCGCCTGGGTGACCAGATGAGAGCCGCCGGCGCGCTTATCAACAAAAGCGTCGCGTTGCGGCAATTGGACCGGAGGCAAGAGGGAATCGCTGTTTGTGACGAGGTCACGCGCCGGCTCGGAGACTCGGCCCCGCCGGCCCTTTGGCAACTGTTCGCCGTTGCGCTGCTCGACAAGGGCATTATGCTGGCGGAATTGGATCGTCACGAAGAGGCGCTCGACGTCAACGACCAGGTCGTGCGCCGGTTCGGAGATTCGTCCAGTCTCGCCCTCAGAGAGCTGGTTGCTGGCGCACTGCTCAACAAAGGCATCACGCTCGCGCTATCGAACCGCAGGGAGGAGGCGATTGGTGCGTACGACGAGGTTCTGCGCCGTTACGGAAGCTGCCGCGAACCGAGTCCTTTCTGGATGCAGCAGTTGAAGCGCGCCTACCACGAGATGGTGCGCCGTTGCCGATTCTCGCAATACTGTGCGCTCGAGGAGACGCTCGCGACAGCGTTGGTCAACAAAGGCGCCATGCTTGCGGAGCTGAAGCGCGGCGAGGAGGCGATCGGCGTGTATGACGACTTCGCCCGCCGCTTCAGAGGGTCCCGGCGATCGGCCGTCAGGAATCATCTTGCTAGCGCACTGCTCAATAAGGGCGTCGCCCTGAGTCAGCTCAACCGCATGGAGGAGGCGATCGGCCTCTTCGACGAGGTGGTGCGACAGTTTGGAGGCGCCCCTCAGCCTGCCCTTCAAGAGACAATGGCGACGGCGCTCTTCAATAAGGGTGTCGCGTTGGGGCGACTGGACCGAAGCGAGGAGGCGGTCGGTGCCTACAGCGAGGTGGTGCGCCGACTCGAAGGCTGCGCCTTGCCCGCCCTTCAGAAACAGGTTGCCAATGCGCTGGTCAACAAGGGCTTCCGCTTGGGGAAACTGAACCGCAGGGAAGAGGCAATCGGCGCTTACGATGAGGTCGTGCGCCGCTTCGGAGACTCCTCCCTGCCTATCCTCCAGGGGCACGTCGGCAGGGCACTGCTCAACACGGGCGGCAGTTTGGCCCAACCGGACGGCCGCGCAGAAGCGCTCGCGATCTACGACGACGTCATACTTCGCTTCGGACGCTCCTCGGAGCCCACGCTCCAGAAACTCGTTGCGGAAGCGATCGCTGAAAAGAACGCTCTGGCGAACAACGAACCCGCTTGATCGCGTTCAGCGGTCGGCAGCGCCGGCGGGGGCGGTGAGGAGGTATCCCTCGGCGCGCAAAGCGTCCAGAATCTCGGAAAGCCTGGCTCGCGCTCCGTCCGGTAGGGGGCCGACGGGGCGGCGGCAGGGGCCCGCGCTCATCCCTGCGAGCGTGAGCGCTTCCTTGACCATGGCGGAGAAGGAGCCTAGCGCGAAGGCCTCCTCCAGCGGATCGATCAGGGACTGCAGGCGCTGGGCCCGGTCGAGGTCGCCGGCTCGGAAGGCGGCGTAGAGGTCCACGAAGGCGCGCGGGATGATGTTGGCTCCGGCGACGGCCACGCCGGTGCAGCCGCGCTTCAGTCCTTCGAGGGCCAGCCAGTCGAGTCCGATCAAAACCTTGAGGCCCAGGGCGAGGTAGCCCTCGAGGTCCTCGATGCGGCCGCTCGAATCCTTCAGGCCGGCGAAGTTCTCCGCGACGGCGGCGACGCGCCCAAGGACGGGGGGCGTGAGCGTGACGCGCGTGCGCTGCGGGATGTTGTAGGCCAGGACCGGTATATGCACCGAACGGCAGATGCTGACGTAGTGATCGACCAACTCGTCCGGAGACGGTTCCACGTAGTAAGGCGTGATGACTACGAGGGAATCGACGCCGTCGGCCTCGGCCCGCTGGGCGAGCCGGATGGATTCCTGAGTGGAGTTGGAGCCGACGTTGACGTAGACCGAGACGCGGCCGTCGGCGGTTTGGGCGGCGAAGCGGGCGGCGACCTCGCGCTCCTCCTCGGAGAGGGCGTAGAACTCGCCTTGGCCACCGAGGCAGAGCAGGCCATCGACGCCGCTCGAGATCAGAGCTTCGATGAGTTCCTGCCAGACCTTGTAGTCGATGCGCTCGTCGGCGCGGAAGGGGGTGACGACGGCAGGCACGATACCGCGGAACAGACCGTCCGACATGCACTCATTGTAGTGCAGGAGTTTGGAGGCGGCGGGGTTTTATTAGGGCCCAGGGGGTGTGTCCGCTCGCTCA
>CAZBQQ010000287.1:1999-4451 GCA_964493965.1 uncultured Solibacteraceae bacterium | reverse complement strand
GACTATTTGATGCTGTTCCTGCAGGCGAAGTCGATTGCCGAGAAGGTGAGCTGAGCCTCAGCGCAGCACGTACGCCCGCACAGGGAAGGAAGCCCCGCCGACCCAGGCGATCGGCACGGCGTGCAGACGGCCGCCCGTAGCGGGGACCGCCGCGAGGTTGGTCATGTGCTCACACACGGGCACGCCGGATCCCAGAAGTTTTGTGTGCGCGGGGCGCGAGGGGTCCAGGGTGTCGTCGATGTTGAGCGAGTCGATGCCTACGAAACGGGCGCCAGCGGCGAGCAGCGCGTCGCACGCCTCGGCCGTCAGGAAGGGCGCGGGCTCGAAGTAGCGCGGCGTCCTCCAATGCTTCGACCAGCCGGTGTTCACCAGCACCGCGCATCCTTGCAGCGTCAGACCGGCGAATGCTTCGGGACCGATGGCGCGGGCGGCCTGTGCGTCAACGCGGACTGTGGGCAGATCGGCTAGCGACTCTAGCGGCAGGGCAGCCAGATCCGCACGGCCGCGAAAGCGGTGCACCGGCGAGTCCACGTAGGTCCCCGTGTTGCCGCAGAGGTGGAGCGAGGCAATGAAGAACTCCGCCTGGTTCTGGTATTTCGGGCGGGACACCTCGTAGTCCATTACTATGTCGACTCGCGGCGCAGGCAGGCCGGGATAGGTTTCCATTCCCGGTTCGACAGGATGGCTGACTTCTATGAAGACGCTCATTGTTTTTCCAGGCACTGCGGGAAGATTTCGGCGGCGGCTTCGCAGTCGGCGCGGGTGGCGTCGAGGTGGGTGACGAAGCGCATGAGGGTGCCGCGGACCGGGTTCATCAGGACTCCGCGCGATTTGAGGCGGGCGCTGAGATCGGCGGCGGCGAGGCCGGTGCCGGCGACGTCGAAGATGACGATGTTGGTCTGGACTTCGTGCGCGATCTGGATGCCTTTGATGCGCGAGAGCGCGTCGGCGAGGAAGCGGGCGTTGGCGTGATCCTCCGACAGGCGCGCGGGCCCCTCTTCGAGAGCGATCAGGCCCGCGGCGGCAAGGACTCCGGCTTGCCGCATGCCGCCGCCGAGCCGCTTGCGGAATAATCGGGCGGCCGCCATGGTCTCCGCGGTGCCGACGAGCATGGAGCCGACCGGCGCGCCGAGCCCTTTCGACAGGCAGAACATCACGGTGTCGGCCTTGGCCGTGATCTCGTGGACGGGGCGACCGAGATAGGTGGCGGCGTTGAAGATGCGCGCGCCGTCCAGGTGGACACGGATTCCGAGCTCGTGCGCGCCGTCGGCGATGCGGTCGAAGACCTCGGGCGGGTAGACGGAGCCGCCGGCGATGTTGTGCGTGTTCTCGAGTTCGATGACGCCGGTGGGCGCGTAGTGGGAGTGGAGGGGGCGGATCTCGGGGCGGATCTGGTCCCAGTTCAGAATGCCGTTCTGGGCGAAGATGGGCCGCGCGATGCAGCCGGCGAACCAGGCCATCATGGCCAGCTCGTAATTCAGCACGTGGCCGCGGGCCTCGCAAATGACTTCCTGGCCGTGGTGGGTGTGCACCTTGATGCCGATGGTGTTGCCCATGGTTCCGCTGGGAACGAAGAGGCCGGCCTCTCTGCCGAAGATCTCCGCGGCGCGCTGTTCCAGGCGATTGACGGTGGGGTCTTCGCGGTAAACGTCGTCTCCGACTTCGGCTTCCGCCATTGCCCGGCGCATGGCGGGCGAGGGGCGCGTGACGGTGTCACTGCGCAGGTCGATGATGTGGTTCATGATTCGAGAAACTCCTGAAAGACTTCATTGGACAACAAAACGCCGCGGCGTGTGAGGCGGAGAACAGGAGACGGGAGAACAGGAGACAGGAGACAGGAGTCAGGAGACAGGAGGGAGGCGGCGGCGGGACCGCTCCCTGGCGGTCGCGGCTCGGTTTCGAGGGGAGAGGTGTCGGTTCCGGAGGCGGGCGCTGGGCCAGGGACGATTTCCAGGAGGCCGAATTCTACCGCGCGGCGGATGGGGGATTCGAAATGGGCCCAGGCTTCGGGACTCGGACGGATGCCGGCGGTTCGGCGGAGGCCTACGAAGAAACGCTCCTCGCCGGGATGGGCGGGCTCGATGGTGGCGTAGGGGGAGAGGCCTCGCTCGATGCGATCGACGTAGTCTTCGGGGGATTCCACGTTCGCTCGGCGCCAGACGCCATCGAATCCGTGGGCGTCAGCGCCGAAGGCGGCGTAGGGCGCGAGCGTCCAGTACTTCAGGTTGTGCTTCGATTCGAAGCCGGGGCGGGCGAAGTTGGAGATTTCGTAGCGGGGGATTCCCATCGCTTCCAGGCGGTCAACCGCGGTTTCGTAGAGGTCGGCCACCAGGTCGTCGGGCGGGGCCTTCGGTGCACCGTAGCGCGAGCCTCCGCGCAGGATTTCGGCGCCCAGGCGGCTGTCTCCATCCACCTCCAGCATGTAGACGGAGACGTGGGGGGCGGCGAGGCG
>CAZBQQ010000287.1:0-1899 GCA_964493965.1 uncultured Solibacteraceae bacterium | reverse complement strand
GCGAGCTCCGGTGTCACGGCTCCGGGCGTGACTTCGATGGTGGCTTCGCGCCAGGGCCGGCCGGGGATCTTATCGAGCAGCGTGCGGAGCGCGGACGGCTCGATGCGGTTGGGCGAACCTCCGCCTAGGTAGACCGTGTCCGGCTGCCAGGGCCATTGGAAGGCGGCGAGGTCGGTTTCGAGGGCCGCGAGATAGCGCTGTTCCAACTCGCGCGGAAACACACCCGAGGCGAAGTTGCAGAAGGTGCACTTTTGCGCGCAGAAGGGGAACGATAGGTATACGCCCGCCACGTTCCATTTTGGCGCATTTGCTACTTTGGAGTTGCATGGAACCGGCGTGTGTGCGCATCACCGAACTGCCGAACACCTCGGCACTGTTTGCGGACTACCTGTATCATTTCGAGCGGGTGGCTCGGTTTTACGAGCATGATCCGGGGGATGTGGACTCGTTCCGGCGCGCGGCTTCGTTTGATTTTTCGGCGGAGCGGCGGGCGGCGCTGGTGGCGGCTTTGCGCGAACAGAACGCGGACGGCGCGGCTCTCGAGAAGATGGCGCAGCCGGGAACCGTGGCGGTGATGACGGGCCAGCAGGTGGGACTGTTCCTGGGGCCCTGCTACGCGGTGTACAAAGCGCTGACGGCGGTGGCGCTCGCGGCGAAGCTCACGGCGGCGGGGATTCCGGCGGTCCCGGTGTTCTGGCTCGCGACCGAGGATCACGACTTCGATGAAGTGAATCACTGCTGGGTATTCAATGCGGCGAACGAACCGGTGCGGCTGGAACTCGCGGGCGAGAATGCCGAACGCAGGCCGGTGGGCGGGATACGGATCGAGCACGCTCCGCTCGACGGGCTGCGCGCGGCGTTGAGCGGGCTTCCGTTCGGCGAGGAGACGGCCACTCTCGTCGCGGAGGCGTACGGCGATGGGGAGACGCTAGGGTCGGCGTTCTCGAAGCTGCTGCGGCGCATCCTGCGCGGGCAGGACCTGCTGTTTTTCGATCCGATGCATCCGGCGTCGCGGCGCCTCGCGGCGCCCGTGCTGGCCGATGCGGTGCGGGCGATGCCGGACCTGACGGCGCGCCTGGTGGAGCGCGGGAAGGAGTTGGCGGCGGCCGGATATCACGCGCAGGTGCTGATCGAAGGGCAGACCTCGCTGGTGTTTCTCTTGGAGAACGGGCGGCGGCTGGGGCTGCGGCGAAATGGCGACGAGTTTCAGACGCCCGACGGACGGCGGATCTCCAGCGCGGAGTTGGCGGCGCGGGCGGAGAGCCTTTCGCCCAACGCGGTTTTGAGGCCGGTGGTGCAGGACTCGATGCTGCCGACGGTGGCGTACGTGGGCGGTCCGGCGGAGCTGGCGTATCTGGCGCAGAGCCAGGTGATTTACCGCGAACTGTTGGGGCGCATGCCGGTGGAGGTGCCGCGGGCGAGCGCCACGCTGCTCGATGCGCGGGCGGCGAAGCTGTTCGACCGGTACGGGCTGACGCTGCCGGATTTCTTTCGCGGCGAGGACGGGGTTCGCGCGCTCATCGCGGAGAAGCTGGTGCCGCCGGGGCTGAAGGCGGCCATCGGCGAAGCGCGCGTCCAGTTGGGAAAGACGCTGGACGGGCTTCAGGGGACGTTCGCGGGATTCGATCCGACGCTCGCGGCGGCGTTTACGACCAGCCGGCGCAAGATCGAATACCAGTTGGCGAAGACGGAGCGGAAGGTGGCGCGGGAGTCCCTGCGCAGGGACGAGCGAGCGTCGGCGGAAGCGGCGTATGCGGCCGGGCTGGTTTATCCGCAGAAGCATTTGCAGGAGCGGCGATATTCGATTATTCCGTTCCTGGCTCGGCACGGAGAGGGGCTGATCGAGGTGCTGGCCGCGGAGACGGGGCGGGATTGCGTCGAACACCGGGTGCTGGTGGT
>CAZBQQ010000286.1:0-4458 GCA_964493965.1 uncultured Solibacteraceae bacterium | reverse complement strand
TCAGGGAGCGGACCACTCGCTGATGACTAGCGGTTCGGCGCCCGGCAGCGCCGTACCACCGCCGCGCCACATGCTTGCGGATAAGGAACGCCGGTCGCTGCGCTATGATGATCCTGCTAGGTGGGACGCAACCTGATCCAATGAGACGGCTCTCTACACTACTCGCCAGTTTACTGATCGTAGTCGGCGTGGTACTCCGCGTGGGTGGGCTCATTGCAAACCGCGCCCTATGGGGTGATGAAGCTGCCGTAGCCCTCAACCTTCGTTTCCGGGATTTCCTGGGGCTGCTTCGGCCGCTCGACTACGACCAGACCATGCCACTGCCGCTGTTGATGGGGATCAAGGCGATCGCGAGCGTGCTGGGCTTCTCGGAATGGGTGCTGCGTCTGCTGCCGTTCCTCGCCGGATGCCTCCTCGTAGTCGCCCTGTGGATTACGTTCGTTCGCTTTTTCGGCCGGTCCGTCGCCCTGATCGCGCTTGGACTGGCGGCGTTGTGGCAGCCGCTGATCTACTATTCCTCCGAGCTCAAGCAGTATGGGTGCGATGCCTGCGTCACGGTGCTCACGCTCTGGTTTGCGCTGAACACGCTCGATCGAAAAGACAGCTCCCGATGGCCGGGACTGATCCTTTGGGGCGCAGCTGCGATCCTGTTGTCCCAGCCTGCTGTGTTCGTGTTGGCGGCGGTGGGAGTTGCCGCGTTGCTCGCCCCCCGTACTATGTATTCAAAGAAGTGGCGAGTCTTTTGCGGCATCGCAGCGGCTTGTTGGCTGACCGAGTTCGTCGCGCTATTCTGGTTCTCCTACCGGTACACGTCGGCAAGCCCGTTCATGCGATCCTTCTGGGCCTCGAGCTTCCTCGATCCTGCTCCTGGTTTTCAACACAAGCTCGTGGTGGCGCTTTGGACCATGCTCGGGACTGCATCTTTCGCCTATATGCGGTCGTTTGTTCTGGTCCCGGTGGCGCTGGCGGGCCTTTACGGAATCTGGAGAAGCCGGGGCGCCCAAGGCCTTGCGCTTGCAGTAGGTCCGTACGGGTTCCTCGTAGGCGCCGCCGTGCTGAAACAGTATCCGATCTACACCCGGCTGATCCTGTTCGCCATACCACTGCTATTTTGGATTTACGCTTCCGGGGTGACGACGATCGCCGCGTGGGTGCCAGCGAAATTCAGGGCTGGCGCTGTATCGATATTGGCCTTGGCCATGCTAGGCCCGATGGCCGTCACCAGTATCCGATACGTAATGCGTTTCCCCACGCGGGAGGCGACGCGACAGGTTCTCGTGCGGATGAACGCGATCGATGGTCCGCCTACTCCCGTATATCTGGTCTTCGCCAACTATCTCCAGTGGGCGTACTACGCCGGTGATTGGAGCCAACCGAAGCTGCTGAAGGAACGGACCGACAAGGTCTATTCCTGCTCATCCTGCACGAATCTCGCGTTTACAGGATCCGGCGGCAGCCGTACCGAAATTGTTGGGACGCTTCCGCCACGCCAGCCCGGCGCCATAGCAGACGAACAATGGGCCAGCCAGGAGGCCGGCAGAATCGTAGCCAATCCCGGCATCGCGTCCATCTGGTTGTTTCTTCCTCTTTACAGTGATGAGTATCAGCCGAGGAATCTCTTGGAGCTGTTGTTGGAAAATCTCCGGGACCGCCACGCCTACCCTCTGGACCAAATCCGATTGGGCGATACCACCGCGTTGCGCTATGCGCTGCAGCCTAAGTGACCTCGCCCCTGGTGGGGCAGGACTCCAGTCCTGCAGCGGGTCTCCAGACCCGCCTCCGTCCACCTTCCTGACGTCCGGCCAGCTCTGGAGAGCCGCAGTTCGCACCCGTCCTAGGGCGTGACAACAGCGTACGTGTCGCTGGTAGCGACCACGTTGCCCGCCGCGCCGAGTTGCTCCCATCGGTAGTACAAGACTCGCTGGGAAAGCGCCGGGATCGTTACCGTGCACCCGGACGCACAAGGAACGCCGTTGTACGCCTCCGATTGTGCGAAATAGAATGGCGTCGTCTCGTTTATCGTGCTGCTTACCGCCACGCAGGCCTCCTGCCGCGAAGTGCAGAAGAAACTGCCCGCAGGTCCGTTCTCCGCGTACCCGAACTCCACGGCAATCCCGCTTCCAACTCCCCTCGGAGGGATCTCCACTGCAATCGGGACAAACGTGTTTCGGGATACGCTGTCGCTCGGGGGGTAAGGCGGCAGAACCATCACCAGGTTGTCACTGCGAACGCCGTCCAGCCAGCGTACCTGGGATAAGCCCAACTCTCCGTTCGGACTCATGGACATATTCCAGAACACGCTCTGCAGGCTCCACCGTGAGAAGGCAGGTCCGAGACGCCGGACAGCGGCCCCCTTGGAATCCTGCTGGGCTCCAAACTGAATCAGATTGCCCGTGTACGCGCCCAGAGGCCCGACACAAATCGCATTCGTGTCGTCGCTCTGGATCGCGATGCCTGGAAAGTTGCAGTAGCCATAACTCACCAGGGGCGAGTTGACGTAGATGTCGTTGGCCGCTGAGCCCGCGCGGCATTCGCCGGCCTTCAGAGCGACGCAATACTGATAGGATCCAGTTACATCGCTCGGAATGCTGCTGCTCGGACCGCTAACATCCACCAAGGGGGCCCGCCCCACGTAGGCCATCGTCGTGAGCGTCTTGCGCTTCAGCGCGCTCGCTCCTGCGGCCAGCTTCCAAAGCTGGCCCGTCGCGTTAACAAACGGAGCAGCGGCGGAACCGGCCATGTTGGCGACTCCGTCAGAGCTTCCGCCGTTCATCGGGCGTCCGTCCAGACACCACGAACCTCCCAGGCACGGCCCCGGGTGACTTTCCACCGTGTTCGGCGTCCCGATTCCCGTCGCACTACCGAACGGCGGATCGATCGCCACTCCCTCCGAAGGTTGCGTCAGTATCTCGTTCAGCGCCCCCACCCGGAGCTGATAGCAGGCGGCGCCGTTGCCTCCCAATAGGGCAGACGGGCATGCCGCCTCTCCGATTCTGAGCGGCATCCCTGTGGAATTAACGTGCAGTCCGAACGGCACGTACACGCTATGCCCTCCGACGTTATCCCAATCTACGAGAATCGTGCTGCCGTCGTGATTGAGCCCGTAGGGGTCGGCACGGAAATTCCATGCCCCATAACCGCCCTGCCCCCATGTCTTCGGCACAAGTCCGCAGTTCATGGCAAGCGTGGTTCCAGAGTGCGACGCCATAACCCCGGTATAACCTCGCTGTAAGGTCAGGTGTGTGTGATCGGCCTTCGCAACCACTCTCATATACTCGTTATCTGCCCGGATGACGTCGCCTGTCTGTACGTCCTGAAGATAACTCCCGTCGGCCACGAGCGTCGGCTCCCCCACCGTAGTGATGTCCGTGCAGATCCGGCCCGACACTCCAAAACCGTTCGCGGGACAGGTATCCAGGCCTCCGGGGAGCCCCGCGGTACTGTTCAGAAGCGGACTCGCCAGCCTGGTCGTGTAGACATAGGCGCTTGACTTCACCGAGAAGTCGTTGTGGCCCAGGTATTCCCATGCGCCCTCCGGTGGACCGGCCGCATGGATGGTGCACCATGTATCCGGAGCGTGGCGGTAACTGGACGCGGCCGCTACCATGCGCATGCTGTTCGGGCCGGTCCCCGTCGGCGTCCTGTCGCCCAGGTTGAAAACGAGGGTCCAACCCTTGGTGTCCTGACCGGCCGCTTCCCGCGTGTAGATCAGTATGTCTCCCTCGGATGAGACGCCTCCCCACATGAAATAGGTGGCATTGTACCCACTGGCTGCATACTCCGGATTGAAGGCTGGACCTGCCACGCTCACCGCGTCGGCCTTGTTTGGCTGCATCGGCGTGAATCGGATGCACGGCTGACCCCCGCCGTTCGCGTCACAGTCTGGGATCGTCGTTCCCGGCGTGTACGCGCCATGGGCGCCTTCGTAGTGCGCCTTCACGATCGCCTGCCGGGAATCGGTGGAAAAATAGTACGGCAAGATGCAGTACCAGGTATCGCCGTCGAGCGGATCGAAGTGTGGGAAGGCGCTGTCGCCGCAAGTGTAACCGGCCTGCCACAACAGGTTCCCGTGCGAGTCGCGCCTGGGATACGTCGCCACGTAGCCGAGATCCCGCACATCGGTACCGTCCCCCGATACCCAATACAGCTCGCGGTCGGTGAAACAGTTGTACCCGGATAAACCGCCCGCCGTGACCGCCGTCGGAGAACACAACGGTAGCGAAAACGCAGGCCACCCCGGCACGTTGCTGCTGCCGTACTGAAAGGTCGTGTATCCCACCGATACTTGGTCCGCGGACGCCGTCTTCTTTCGGATCAGCACGCCAAAGTTGTTGGCCGAGTAGGGCGCCTGCTGCAGGTCTCCAACCGGACCCGGCGCCGCCACCGTCAGGGCGAGCTCGCTTTGAATGGACTCGATCTGATACTCCGCTCCGGCCACCATGATCCAGCTCCCGGCAG
>CAZBQQ010000285.1:2830-4474 GCA_964493965.1 uncultured Solibacteraceae bacterium | reverse complement strand
CCATCCTGCCCCACAGAGAAAGCTGAGTGGCATTTCGCTGAAGCGTGCGCCACGCGTCAGGCAGGCATGTGCCGCCGCAGAGCCACGAAGGATGCCTGGACGAAGTCCTCGGCAGTGGCGGTAGCGGTGGCGGTGTCGTTGCCGGAGACCGGGACGATGATGCGGACCAGGGCCGTGTCCGTGTGGTTGTAGCGGATCGCATCCGCTACCAGGTAGAACTTGGCTCGGTATTCGCTGGCAATGACGCGATCGCGCGACTGGTACCAATACAGGACCAGGCTCTTCTCGTCGCCCTTGGCTACTACGTACCGGTTGACGAGAATGGGCTCGGCGCGCCCGGGAATCGTAATCGGGACAACACTGGATTCCGACGGCGTCCATCCGGAGCCTGGCAGGCAGTTCTTGGGGGAGTGAACCGTCTGGCCGGTCCGCTGGGACTTGAAGTAGGCGACGAAGAGACTGGCCGCGCTTCTCCGCGTGGCGTCCGCATAGACGCGGGAGAGAACGTCGTCGGCCTTCAGCACGGCCATGGTGTCCTGGTCGACCTGACCTTCCTGAGCCAGGGACCAGTCCCCAAGTTGGGCGGGGAACTCGCTCAGAGGGAGCGTCAGCGGCACGTTCTCCCGGCGAGACACGGCGAGCAGGCCGGCCATCTGCACCAGCAGTACCGCCGTCAGCACGCGGGCGGGAGTGCTCTTGAGGAACCGGAACATGCTCTTACTTTCGTCCATGGGCGAGCTTCCAGACTCCGTTGATTGCCATGTGCACGGCAGCCAACATCAGCAGGCCAAACATGAAAATCAGCCAGCCCGCCGCCGAATGGAACAGCCCCTCGGCCAGTTCCGGGTTGACCTCGCTCAGCAGTCCGCTGACCGTAACCCTGGAAGCGTTCGCGACGATCGCGATCGGCACGGTGGCCACTAGGAGGACGGCGCGCATCCAGGGCTTCTTGTCAAACAGGTAGGCGTAAACCAGCGACAGGAACGAGAGGGTCAACAGGGAACGGATGCCGCTGCATGCCTCGACTACCGAGAGAGACTGGCTCGGCAGGCGCAGGATGTGTCCCTCGCGAAGGACCGGAACGCCAAGCAGCGCGAGCGCGCTCTCGGCGAGCTGGCTGGCCAGCGTCTGGAGCTTGAACGTGAGCACGTTGTACAGGATGGCCGGAATGGGGACCATGAAGAACAGCAGAAACAGGGGAAAGGCCAGAATGCGCACGGCCTTCGTGCCGCCCAGAAAGAGCACGATCCCGATGAGCGACACGATGAACGCCGTCCGCGCCAGGAACAGCTCGGCGCCGAGCGTGGCGGCATACAATTGGGCGGCGCCCCAGGCGATGACGATCAGGCCACGCCAGTCCGAGGGGCCCCAGGCATCGAGCAACTCCTCCCGCCGCTGCCAGGCAATGTAGCCCGCGGCGATGGGGACGAAGAAGCCGTGGCCCATGTCGCCATCGGTAAACCACTGGTAGACCAGACGCCACAGCACGGGGGAGTAACAGACAACCAGGAGAAGGCCGAACCAGGCGATCGGCGCCCATGGCAACACCGCTGAGGGTCTGGGCAGACTCTCGCCGGGGGCGACAGGGGTCCCTGCTGTCATGAGTACCTAGTAGACCACATCTTCGGCGTACCGGCAATCGGG
>CAZBQQ010000285.1:1548-2730 GCA_964493965.1 uncultured Solibacteraceae bacterium | reverse complement strand
TTCCTGTATACTCCGGGGGATGAAGCCGCCCCACGCTCTTCTGATTCCCCTCAGCCTTTCGATCTGCCTGACGGCCGGCGCGGCCGTGCCCGCGGGTTACAAAGGGCAGCCGTACCAAGAGGCCCAGGCCATCCCGGGCCGCCTCGAGTGTGTCCAGTATGACCGGGGCGGAGAAGGCGTCTCCTATCACGACACCGACGCCGTCAATCACGGCAGCGGTGAGCTGAACTACCAGCCTGGTCACTGCGAGGCCGGCGTGCCGGCTTCCATCTGCCACTTCCGCGAGAGCGAAGGCGTGGACATTTCCTACACCAAGCACATGGCGGATCTGAACCACCCCAACTTCGTGACGCCCGCTCAGCAGCAGCTCTACATAGGATGGACATCCGATGGCGAATGGACCGAATACACGGTGGACGTCAAGAAAGCCGGCGCCTATCGCATCGTCGCGCTCTATTCGAACGCCTTCAACACCGTGAAGTTCTCGCTGAACCACAGGCCCGCCGCCGAGTGCAAGCTGCCGATGGACACCGGCTTCTGGCACGTCTGGAACAAGGCCGAGTGCGGGGAGATCGTTTTCCCCGAGACCGGGTTGCAACTGCTGACGCTCCACTACAATACGGGGAACAACCTGGCGTACTTCGATTTCGAGCCGGCGGGGGTTCCCGCCCCAGGCGCCGCGGCCGCGCCTTTCATCACGCGGAAGGGCGGGACGCTTTACGAGGGCGACGTTCCGTTCCGGTTCCTGGGGTTGGACTCGCCCAACCTCTTTCTGAACGAGGCGCAGTTGCTGCCCGATTTCAGCAATCGCTTCCCGGACGAGTTCGAGATGCGCGACGCGCTGACCTCGCTGCAGCAGATCGGAGCACGCGCGACCCGCACCTTCACTTTGACTGTCCAGAGTCCGAAGGACGCCGCGCCGGTCCACCTTCAGGGGCCCAGGGCCTATAATGCGGAAGCCTTCCGCGCGCTCGATAAGCTGCTGGCGCTTTGCCACGAGTACGACATCCGGCTCATCGTGCCGCTGATTGACAGCCATTCGTTCAAGGGCATTCGGGGCATGGACGAGTTCGCGGCCTTCCGCGGCAAGTCCGGCCCCGAGTTTTTCACCGACCCCGAGCTCCGGCAGGATTTCAAGAACCTGGTCAGCGATGTTCTGAACCGCCGGAACACCATTTCCGG
>CAZBQQ010000285.1:0-1448 GCA_964493965.1 uncultured Solibacteraceae bacterium | reverse complement strand
GACGTGATGGGCTACGAGAACCAGTGGGAGCGGGCCCCGGTCTGCGTTGCCCCGGCGCTCTGGAAGGACACGTCGGCCAGGGGCAAAGGGCCTTTCTTTTACCGGGTGGTGGGGCGGAACCGAGCGGGCAAGTCGCTGTACTCGAACGTGGTGCAGTTCAAGTAAAACGAAGCGACGCTTTGTTGTTGATTCTAAACGTTTTGGTGGGTTCGTTTGGTATTTCACGGTGTTGTTGGCCCCCCGTTCCTGGGGGTAGGCGGTGCCGGTCCCGCGCTTCCAGGAGAGCACGGGCGGGCAAGGCCACAGACCCTTGTGGCGTGTCCGGCGTTGAGGGGGCGGGAGAAAGAAACTTGGAAAGGCGGCGACTGGCCAAAGTCCGTATTGTGGACGTATGTCTGAGTTGGTGTTCGAAGTCGTCCAGGAGGTGGACGGGGGCTACTGCGCCGAGTGCCTAACCGAGAACATCTTCACCGAGGGAGATACTTGGGATGTACTCCGCAAGAACCTACTCGAGGCGACTGCCGCGTTCTTCTTCGACCGTCCCCGGCCCGAGCGCATCCGCTTGCGTCTGGTCCGCGATGAGATCCTGTCGGTGGCATGAAGATCCCTCGCGACGTTTCCGGCGCACACCTTGCCGACGTGTTATGCCCGCCGATGGAAATACGCGCGGGCAAACCAGGTCGGCAGCCACATCGTCCTCGAGACTTCCGAGCGCTCTCACCAGCGGATCGCGATTCCGAACCACAACCCTCTTCGCCTTGGCACGCTGCTCTCGATCCTGCGTGCCGTGGCCGGGCACAAGGGTGTGCCTCGGGATGCCATCATTGCGAGCCTTTGAGGCGCGGTCAATCAGCGGCCATCTTCCTCTACCTCGTCGAGCCAGTCGGGGCGCTTGAGCACTTCTCGCGGCTTGCTGCCGTCGGGGGGGCCGATGAGGCCGTCGCGCTGCATCATGTCGAGGATGCGGGCGGCGCGGCCGTAGCCAAGGCGGAGGCGGCGCTGTAGGGTTGAGGTCGAGGCCTTCCCCATTTCGATGACCACGCGGACGGCGTCGCGGTAGAGGGGGTCCTCTTCGCCATCGATCACGTCCACGGCCGTGCCGTCCTGCTCTTCTCCTTCTTCGGGCGGGGCGATCAGGAACGACTGGTCGTAGTCCGGCGTGGCTTGCGCTCTCCAGAAATCCACCACGCGGTTGATCTCGGTCTCGGTGACGAGCGCGGCGTGCATGCGGGTCAGGCGCGAGGAACCGGGCGGAAGGTGCAACATGTCGCCCTTGCCCAGAAGGTGCTCGGCGCCCATCACGTCGAGGACGGTGCGCGAATCGACCCGGGTGGCCACGCGGAAGCTGATGCGGGCCGGGAAATTTGCCTTGATGAGGCCGGTGATCACGTCGACGCTGGGCCGCTGCGTGGCCAGCACCAAGTGCATGCCGACCGCGCGCGCCATCT
>CAZBQQ010000284.1:0-4553 GCA_964493965.1 uncultured Solibacteraceae bacterium | reverse complement strand
TCAGCGAGTGGACCCAGAACTCACGGCGCCGAGCCGGAGTCACCGGGGCGGTACAGCCTGCGTCTCGAGTGTCAGGGCCAGTCCTTTCGGAAGTTCCACGAAGCCGCCCCGGAAAAGCAGGGGGGCCGAAGGGTTCAGATAGCGGTGCGCGCTACCGACCGAAGGCTTCCCTCCGAACGCGGTGCGATACGCCGTCCCGCAGTCGGTCAGCCAGCCCACCAGGCTGACCTCGCTCGTGCCAAAACGGATCTTGGTGAAACCCACCGCCAGCGCGTCGGTTAGCTGCGCGGAGCCGCGCGTCTCCAGCAGCACGACGCGGCCTTCCACAATCGCGCCCTGCGGGACAACCACTCCATTTCTACTCCTCACTTCTTTGCGCACCTCTGCCTCGACCAGGTCTCCTGTCGAAGCCGTCTCTCGAACGATCGGTCTCGCCAGCACGGTCTCGATAACGGTCCCACGAGGCAGTTCCGCCCTCGCCTCGTTTCGCTTTGCCGCCTCCCCCGCGGACTTCTCTTCGAATGAAATGCTGGACTCCGCAAGAAACTGCCTGCATTGCGAGAACCGCGTGATCGTCCGGTTCTCGAACTGGCGGTCGCTGACCATGCGCACGTCGGTGAGCCGGGGCAGCAGGAAGCTGCCTGTGCCAACGGCTACCAGTCCGTAGTCGATGGCGATGCTGACGCTGGCCCTCTTGAATGCCGCCGGGATGTCGTCGGCGTCCATCTCAACACGCGTGAGATCCAGCGTTTCCGGATTCACCCAGAAGGAACCGTGGAACCCGGCCGCCACGGTTTCTCCGTTCTGTGTGATGGTGTAGCGGGAGCTCTCCTGGGGGACGCGGTAGTCGTATCGGATCGCCTGGTGCGCCACCGCTGCCGGCTCACCCACGCGCATGTAGGCGGCGGCATAAGGAGCGAAAATGGCGGACAAGAATCCGGCGAAGTCACCCGTCTTCGTCAGCCCCCGGCCCAGGATTGCCTGGCGCTCGTGGATATCGAGCGGCCCGCCCCCAGGCCAGGCGAACTGTTCAATGCCCTCAACGACGGCAACTTCGAACCGCATCCGGTCGCGAACCAGGCTGCCCGGGTCGTCACTGGCATACCAACGCCGCTCGATTGTCTCGAGACAGGTGTAATTCGGAATCCGCGCTGTCCTCTCCGCGACCCGTTGGCGGATCTGGAAGATCGGGTCGTCGCTCCCCGCCGCGACGCCGGCCGCCAGCGACAGTATCAACCACAAGCGCATAAGCTCAGAACCGGACTCCCACCAGGACCGCCAGCTGGTTGCGCTCCAGGTAGTCGTAGAACAGGCCCTTCTGCCAGCGTGTGTACCGCACTTCCGGCGCGATCTTGAGGAAAGCCGCCTTGATTTCGATACCGCCTCCGACCAGGAAACCGGCGCCCCATTGGGACGAGCTGTACGCGGTCGTGACCGTGCTGCAGCAACCGGGCGGGCCCCTTAAGCTGCTTGTGTCGGTCCCCGAAGTGTGGGCGCGGTCGAAAACGAAGCCGGCCTCGACAAAGGGCCGTGCAACGTAGGGCGGCACTATGCTCCCGAAACGATATTTCGCGAAGACAGGAACCTCCCAGTGCCCGATCTTCGCGTCGTCGCTACCAAAGCCATTATCGAAAGAGTACGAAAACCTTCGGTACAGCGCGTCCACACCCACCGACAGGTTTGCGGGGAGCTTCAACTCGACGGTTGCGCCGGCCGTCCAGCGTTCGGTCGCGATGCTACGGCCGTCAATGTCTCCCAGGCCCGTCACCGGCACGCCCCCCTTAATCCCGAACGAGACAGACTGGGCGCACAGCGGCAGCGCGCAGAACAGAAGCACAAAAGAGTATTTCATCCGAGCCATGATACTCCACATCCATGCCAAAATATACGAATGAACGAAGGCATCGAGAATATCCGCAAGAAGGGCAGCCGCATTATCGCCGAGGGCACCCACATGCTCCCCGCCGCGGCGCTCATGATGGCCGAAGGCGTCATTCATTCTCTGGACGATCTGAAGAAGCCGTTTGTTACCGTGATCAATTCCTATACCAACCAGATCCCCGGCCACGCGCACCTCGACCAGATCGGCGCCATCGTGCGCGACGAGTTGAAGGCGCTCGGCTTCAACGTCTGGTACGTGAACGTCGGCGGAGCCATCTGCGACGGCATCGCCATGGGCCACTTCGGAATGAAGTATTCGCTCGCCTCCCGCGAGTTGATCGCTGACCAGATCGAGACGATTATCGGCGCGCACCCCTGCGACGCCTGGATCGGCATCGCCAACTGCGACAAGATCGTCCCCGCCATGTATAACGCCATGGTGCGGATCAATATCCCGGCCGTCTACGTCAGCGGCGGGCCGATGCTGGCGGGTGAAGGCAACACCGACCTCATCACCGTATTCGAAGGCGTGGGCCGCCACAGCGTCGGCAAGATGACCGAGGTCGAACTGCGTTCTCTCGCCGAGCGAGCCTGCCCCGGCTGCGGAAGCTGCTCCGGCATGTTCACCGCGAATTCGATGAACTGCCTCGGCGAGGCGATCGGTCTGGCCCTCCCCGGCAACGGAACCATTCCCGCCGAGCGTTGGGCAGACGGCCGCCGCTCCACCGAACTCAACCCCGAGCGCATCGAGCACACCAAGAAATCCGCGCGCGCCCTCAAGCATTGCCTCGACCAGAACATCCGCCCGCTCGACATCGTCAACGAGCAGGCGCTCGTCAACGCCTTCGTCCTCGACATGGCCATGGGCGGATCCACCAACACCATCCTCCACGCCCTGGCCCTGGCTCACTCCGCCGAAATCCCGTTCAAGCTCGACCGCCTGAATGAGATTTCGGCCGCAACCCCGAATATCTGCAAAGTGTCGCCCAGCCGTCCCGAAGTGCACATCGAACACGTCCACCGCGCCGGGGGCATTCCCGCCATCCTGAAGGAAATCGACCGCCATGCGCACACCGGCCTCAATCTCGATGCCCCCACCATCACCGGTCGCCTGGTGGATTCCGTGGCCTGCGCACCCGATCCCGATGGCGACGTGATTCGCCCGGTCGACAAGGCATTCTCCAAGACCGGCGGCCTGGCGGTTCTGTTCGGCAACTTGGCCCCCAAAGGCGCGGTGGTCAAGGTGGCCGGTGTAGCCGCCGACATGATGGAATACGAAGGCGCCGCGCGCATCTACGAATCGCAGGAGGACGCCCTGCGCGGCATTCTCGCCGGCGAGGTGAAGGACGGCGAGGTTGTGGTGATCCGATACGAAGGCCCGCGCGGTGGCCCCGGCATGCAGGAGATGCTCTCTCCCACCGCCGCCCTCACCGGAGCGGGAATCCGTGCCGCCCTCATCACCGACGGCCGGTTCTCCGGCGGCACCCGAGGCCTCTGCGTCGGGCACGTCTCTCCCGAGGCCGCGGCCGGCGGCCCCATCGCGGCCATTCGAGAAGGCGACCGAATCTACATCAACGCCAAAACCTGCCGCTTGGATCTTAAAGTGGACTCCGCGGAAATCGCCCGCCGCCTCGAAGCCCTCCCCCCCTTCGAGCCAAAGGTGAAGCGAGGCTGGCTCGCCCGCTACCTCCTCCACGTCACCAGCGCCGACACCGGAGCCGTCTTCGAAATCTGAGCTAACCAGGTGGGGCAGGCGTCCACGCCTGCAGCGGGTCTCCAGACCCGCCCACCCAATCTGAGAGAATCTTCTCCAGAGGCATGGAACCGACCGCGCTCCGTGAATCAACTCGCCGGGATGGGTTGGTACCAAGTTCGGCGCCGGTTCCGCTGAAGATCGAGAGGTGATGTGTGCCATTCACGCTGGAAGGAAAGGCTGCGCTAGTCACGGGCGCCGCCCGCGGCATCGGGCGGGCGATCGCCACCCGACTCACCGGCGAAGGCGCCTCCGTTCTCATCAACGATCTGGATGAAGAGGCCGCGCGCGACGCCGCCGCCGCCCTGCCCCGCGCCCAGCATCTGGCGGGAGACGTCACCAAACCCGGCTTCCCCGAGCATCTCGCCGCCGCCATGATCGAGCGGTACGGCTCCATCGACATCATCGTGAACAACGCCGGCTACACCTGGGACAGCGTCATTCAGAAAACCACCGACGAACAGTTCCAGGCCATGCTGGACATCCATGTCGTGGCCCCGTTCCGCATTCTCCGTGCCGCGTCAGGCTGGCTCCGCGAAACCGCCAAGAAGGAAACAGCGGAAGGCCGCCGCGTGATGCGCAAGGTGGTGAACATCACCTCGATTTCGGGCATCGACGGCAACGCCGGCCAGAGCGCTTACGCCTCCGGCAAATCGGCCGTCCTGGGCCTGACCCGGACCCTGGCCAAGGAGTGGGGCCGCTACAACGTCAACGTGAACGCGGTCGGCTTCGGCCTCATCGAAACTCGTCTGGTGCAGCCGCTCGCGAGTCCGGTAGAGATCCTCGGCCACCAGATCGTCCTGGGCGTGCAGCCTAAGGCGCTCGATGCAGCCCGGCAGGCCACGCCCCTAGGCCGCTTAGGCACCCCCGAAGAAGCTGCCGGCGCCGTCCTCTTCTTCTGCTCCCCCCTCTCCGACTA
>CAZBQQ010000283.1:0-4561 GCA_964493965.1 uncultured Solibacteraceae bacterium | reverse complement strand
ATTGGCGGGGACGACGGGGTTCGAACCCGCGACCTCCGACGTGACAGGCCGGCGTTCTAACCAAACTGAACTACGTCCCCGCTTCGTGTCGGCAGACTTCATCCTAGCACGTCCGATTCGCTCATTCCAGGCCTTCGAAAATCGAGGTTTCGCGGCCCTCGCCTCGAGCCGCCACCCGCGACATCGCCAGCCGCAAAAATGCCCGCCCCCCGAACACCCGCTCGTACATGCCGTGAACCTCCTGCATCCGCTCCGCCCGCCACTGCGTTTTATGGCATTCGATCGCGGCCAGCGCGGGCCCCAGGTACTCGCGGCAATCGATTTCGGTGGTGATGAACTCGTCGCTCACCGTGAGAAACAGCCGCCCTCTTTTCAGCGGGTCCGCATCGGCCGCGAATCGCGACTCGGGGAACACGATGAAGTACAGCTTGCGCGGCTTGTGTCCCAAACGCGATTGCTGCCCGAACACGACCGACGCGATATTCGACGCCATGCGATGGTCCGGATGGCCCGTGATACCGTCCGGCCCCCAGGTCAGCAGAACGTCCGCCTTGGTTTCCTCGATGATCTCCCGCAGCCGCGCGGCCACGTCCTCGGCCGCCGCGTGGGATGAAATGCCCTGGTCCTGGAAGCCCAGCAGATAAGGAGCGCGGATCCCCAGCGCCCGCGCCGCGCAACGCAACTCATCCTCGCGCACCGCGCCCAATCGGTCTCCAGCCGGCATGTTGAAGTGCGTGCGAAATCCCTTCTGCCCCGATGTGATGCTGACCAGGTAGACGTCGTGCCCCTCGGCCGCCGACCGCGCCAGCAGCGGGCCCGCGCTCGTTTCATCGTCCGGATGCGCGAATACCGCGAGAACGGAGTGTTTTCCCATGATTACTTCCACGTTACACGTTCCCTGGGGCGCCGGGCCGGCCCGTGCATTCCGTGCCGGAGTGGTGCATCCTGGAGATATCTATGTGGTCCTCTGGGATTCCCGCAAGCGAGATTACGCCCAAGTCGGTCTACTGGAACCGCCGGCGCTTTCTGGGCGCCGTCACCGCGTTCGCCTCGGCGCGCGCCGCGTTCGCGGCCAAGCTGTCGGCCGCCAAGAGCCCGTTCAGCACCACCGAGAAGGAGACGCCCCTCAACGACGTCACGCACTACAACAATTTCTACGAGTTCGGCACCGAGAAGACGCAGCCTGCCGACCTCGCGAAAAACTTCAAGACCATCCCCTGGTCCGTATCGGTGGAAGGCGAGGTCGGCAAGAAGCAGGTCTACAGTCTGGACGACATCCTCAAGCTCGCCCCGCTGGAAGAACGTATCTACCGCCATCGCTGCGTCGAAGGCTGGTCGATCGTGGTTCCCTGGATCGGCTTCCCGCTGAACGTCGTCCTCCGACGCGCCGAGCCGACGTCCAAGGCCCACTTCGTGGCCTTCGAGAGTTACTACGACCCGCGCCAGATGCCGCAGGGGAAATACGCCGGCATCCAGTTGCCGTACGTCGAAGGTCTCCGCATCGACGAGGCCCTGCATCCGCTCGCGATCCTGGCCGTGGGCATGTACGGCGAGACGCTGCCCAACCAGGATGGCGCCCCGATCCGCCTCGTCGTCCCCTGGAAGTACGGCTTCAAGAGCATCAAGTCGATCGTGAAGATTCGCCTTGTCGAGAAGCAACCGCCAACCACCTGGAACATCGCGAACGCCCACGAATACGGCTTCTATTCGAACGTGAACCCCGACGTCGATCACCCCCGTTGGAGCCAGGCCACCGAGCGCCGTCTGGGGGAATTCCTCAAGCGCAAAACGCTCATGTTCAACGGCTACGGAAAGGATGTCGCTCAGCTCTACGCGGGGATGGACCTGAGGAAGTTCTACTGACCCACATGCGCGCCGCCAAAGCCGTCCTCTTCGCCTTGTGTCTGGCGCCGTTCGCGTTGCTTCTCTGGCGCTACACCCACGACGGACTGGGCGCCAACCCCGTAGAGTTCATCACCCACGCAACCGGCGACTGGACGCTGCGTTTCCTGGTCATCACGCTGGCGATCACGCCCGTGCGGAAGGTGTTCGGTTGGCCGCAGCTGGTGCGCTTCCGGCGGATGCTGGGCCTCTTCGCGTTCTTCTACGGCTGCCTGCACTTCACGACCTACGTGTGGCTGGACAAGTTCTTCGACGTCTCCGCCATGCTGAAGGACGTGGCCAAGCGCCCGTACATCACCGCCGGTTTCACCGCCTTCGTGCTGCTGATCCCGCTGGCCCTGACCTCGACCGCCGGCTGGATCAGGCGCCTCGGCGGCCGCCGCTGGCAGGCGCTGCACCGTCTGATCTACATCAGCGCCGTCGCAGCCGCAGTGCACTACTACTGGCTGGTGAAGTCCGACATCCGCCTGCCCTTCTTCTACGCCGCGATGGTGGCGATGCTGCTGCTCTGGCGCGTGGTCAACCGGCGCAAGGCGACGCCGCTCACAGCGTCAGCCCTCCATCCACCGTCAGCACCTGCCCCGTGACGTAGTTGTCCGGCTCAAGGAAGAACCGTACGGCGCGTGCGACATCGCCCGCGGCCCCGTAGCGCGTCACGAAGCCCTCACGCAAATAGCGCTCGTATTTGCCGGCGGCGATGCTCGCCTCGGCCATTCCGGCAGCGGTGACGCCCGGCGAAACCACATTGACGCGGATGTTCGCCCCGCGGCATTCCTTGGCCAGCACGCGCGCCGCGGCCACCAGTGCCGCCTTGGCGCCGGCATATGCCGTCGAGCCCGGAAAGACCGCCGCCGCTTGCATGGTCCCCAGCAGAACGATGGCGCCCGCCGTTCCTCGCGCCTGCATGCGGGCCGCGGCCTCCCGCGCCAGCAGAACCGGCCCCGCGTAATTCACCTCGTACGAGCGCCGCATCTGCTCTTCGAGCAGGGCGGGATCGGAGACGCGCGCCGGGTCTCCGCTGAACACCACCAGGCCGTACATCTCCGGCGCCGCATCGAGCAACCGTTCGCGGTCTTCCCCGAGGCCGAGATCCGCCTGGATCACCCGCGCGACCGCTCCCAGCTCCGCTGCCCGCGCCGCGTTGGCCCGGTAGCTTACCACCAGCTCCGCTCCCTCCGCGGCCAGCAGTTCCGCGCTTGCCGAGCCCAGTCCACCGGACCCGCCCGCGAGCACGATCTGTTTCCCGCCGAGCGCGTCAAGCACGCGCGGGTTCCTCGGTTGCAAGGTACCCCAGCGCCGCCACCGAGAGGAACATGGTGAGCACCTCGCTATCCCCCAGGTTCAGTTCGAAGAAACCGGAGATCATAATGGCGATGACCGTCGCGATTGCGCCGTGCAGCAGAAAGCGCCGATCGTCGCGGCCCGGAGGGAGCCGCCGCAGCGCCCGCCCGTAATCCCTCAGCATCATGAGCAGCGCCGCAATCAGCGCCAGCGCGGTCGGAATGCCGCGCTCGGCCGCATAGTGCAGGTAGATGCTGTGCAGGTGCCCGTACCAGCCCGAAGGCAGCGGCTGCGGGACGTCCGCGGGCAGCCAGTCCATGAAGTGCTTGTGCACCAGTTCGGGACCCAGGCCCAGCAGCGGGTGCGCCTTGATCATCCGCAATCCGGTGCGCCAGACAATGATGCGGAACTCGTTCGAGTCCGTCTGCCCGTGCGGCTCGAAAGCGGATTCGAAGCGGGTCCGCACCGACCCAGGATTGATCCACAGCACCAGCAGGACCACCACCGGCACCGCGGCCAGCAGCCGCCGCTTCCAGAACCAAACCAGGTAGAGACAGGCGCAGCCCGTGGCCAGCCAGATGCCGCGTGTGTAGTCGAGCATGATCGCGCCCACCAGCAAGGCGGCCGCGGCCAGCCCGAGCCACAGCGTCCACCGCCGCGCGCGCGGCGAGAACATCAGGAACGCCCCCAGCATCACCAGGACGATCATCTCCTCGCCACCGAACGTCTGCCAGTGGCTCATGAAGCCGGTGATGCGCTCGCCCACGTAGTAGTCGTATAGCGTCTGGCCTGCGGCGTGCGCCTCCTGCACCTTGCGCAAAAACTGGATCAGGCCCAGCACCGCGCCCGCCGACGCCACGGCCGCCCACGCCAGCACCAGAAAGCGCGCTTGGCTCACTTTCCGGACCGCCGTGTAGACCACCGCCAGCATCAGGTAGACGTAGATCTTCTTGACCTGCGGAAAGCCGGCGGCGGGATCGCCCGAGAACGCCATCGAGATCAGTGTTCCCGCCAGAAAGAGTGCTAGCGGCACCCAGACCGGTGGCAGCCGCCATCGCGTGCGAGTGGCGAGCAGCGCCGCGATCGCCGCGCCCAGCAGGATCTGCGACGGCGCGATCCCGATCAGGATCGCGATCGTCGACGCTCCGGCGAAGATCAGTGGGGACTGTTCGAGCAGGCGGCGGAATCGGGAATCGGCGGCAGGCATCGGGGCGATCCACCATGATAGCGGCTGCTACAATCTCTGTGGAAGCTAGTCTTGGCCGGTGCTGGGCCCGGACTTCAAATCCGGCGTGCGGCGCTTCACCGCGTCGCAGGTGGGTTCGACCCCCACTAGCTTCCGCCACGTCGCGTTCGCGGGAACCATCGTTCACCCCCC
>CAZBQQ010000282.1:0-4564 GCA_964493965.1 uncultured Solibacteraceae bacterium | reverse complement strand
CCTAGCATGAGCGAAAGGCCGCGGGGCATCCACGGCCTGCGCTGAGGAGCGTTTGGAGGTCGGCGCAGAGAGGGTTCTGTGCCCGCCTTCTGAGAGTTTACGCAGCCGAGGAAGGGAGAGCCGTCACATGTTGGAGCTTCTCGAGCAGGACTCAGGTACATGGCATCGAACAAGGGAAGCCGCACTCGAGAAGAAGGTGCTCACCTTCGAGCTGGTTTCGAATCGCATCAACACCACGTCCGCCAAGCTCCTCATTTACCGGGCCAAGATTCCAGGCGGTTGGCTGGTCGCCTTGCGCCCGCATGACAACCTGACCTTCGTTCCGGACCCACAACACCAGTGGGATGGCGGCTCATCCGAGTAGCAACTCCGCTAACGCGCAATCATGCGCTGAAGCGGGCTCACCGGTGCCTTGCGGGCTTGTGGTGCTGGACCTGCGCTAGCTGCGCGCTGCCGCCGCGGTTTCCCATGAAGTTCCAGACGGGCATTCCGGTTCAACGCATCGGCGGCTCTCTGCCAAGGTCGGAGCGTGCGGCGGTTTCGACCGCGGAACCCGGCCGAAGAAGCAAGAGTTTGATATAACATGATCCCATTGGGGCTGAAGCGGTGGTCCCACGGAGGCACTTAAGCCGTGAATCGCTATCTCCTCATCGAGTTGTGTGCGTGGATGGCGGGCCTCAGCGTTGCATCGGCTCAGCCGACCGGCTCGCGGTTTGTCCCGGTGACCCCTTGCCGCGTGGTGGACACGCGCGGCGCTACCGGCCAGTTCGGCGGTCCCACCATGGCGGCCGGCGCCACCCGCTCATTCCCGATTCCACAGAGCGCCTGCGGGATTCCCAGCACCGCCCAGGCCTATGCCATCAACGTCACCGTAGTGCCTGCGGGATCACTCAGCTACCTCACGCTGTGGCCTGCCGGGCAGAGCCGGCCCTTGGTCTCGACCCTGAATTCGTTCGGCGGCATCGTGGTGGCCAATGCGGCCATTGTTCCGGCCGGCGCCGGTGGAGCGGTGAGCGTGTTCGTCAGCAACCAGACCGACGTGATTCTCGATATCAACGGCTATTTCGATTCCACCGGCGCCGCAAAGTCGTTTTCGTTCTATCCGGCCACGCCTTGCCGCATTGCCGACACGCGAGGCGCCGCCGGCCAGTTTGGCGGCCCATCCATGTCCGCCGGGCAGATCAGGGCCTTTCCCATTCCTTCGAGTAGCTGCACGATCCCGGCCGCCGCGACCGCCTACTCGTTGAATGTTACGGCGGTCCCGCGCACGAGGTTCCTTGGCTATCTGAGCACCTGGCCGGCAGGACAGACCCAGCCCAACGTCTCCACGCTGAACTCCTGGACCGGCAAAGTGGTGGCAAATGCCGCTCTGGTTCCGGCCGGCGCCAACGGATCGGTCTCCGTGTTTGTCACCGACCCAACCGACGTGATTTTGGACATCAACGGCTACTTCGGCCAGCCCGGGGGGGCGGGTGAACTGGCGTTCTACCCGGTGACACCGTGCCGGGTGGCGGACACGCGGAATACCGCCGGCCCGTTCGGAGGCCCGGAGATGGGGGCGGGGGACACGCGCTCGTTTGCGATGCCGTCCAGCGGCTGTTCGGTCCCCTCGACGGCGGCCGCCTATTCGGTCAACGTCACGGTGGTGCCCGACGGTGGCCTCTCTTACCTCACCACCTGGCCGGCGGGCTCGCCGCGGCCGCTGGTTTCGACGTTGAACTCTTTTGACGGCTCTGTGGTGGCGAACGCTGCGATCGTTCCGGCTGGGACCAACGGTGCCATCAGCGTCTATGTGACCAACCCCACGCACGTGATCGTCGACATCAATGGCTATTTCGGCCCTCCGCCTGCATCCACGCCTACACCCACGCCGACACCGACCCCGAGTCCCACGCCGACACCCGACCAGCGGGCGGAGCTGCTCCTGTCTCAAATGACCTTGGCCGAGAAGCTCCAACTCGTGCACGGCAACCTCACCATTGAGAACCCTACGGGCCCGCGGAATGCACCCTTCTGGGTCCCGGGCATACCAAGGCTCGGCATTCCGGACCTCCTGTCGGCGGACGGGCCGACGGGGGTCGGGGACACCGTGGGACGGGCAACAGCGCTTCCCTCATCCATCGCCAGTGCCGCTAGCTGGGACCTGGATGAGGCTTACAAGTACGGCCAGGTGATCGGCAAGGAGACGTCTGCCTTTGGCATCAATGTGAACCTGGGAGGAAACGTCAATCTCATTGGCCGTGAGCCGCGCGACGGCCGTACCTTCGAGACAAAGGGAGAGGACCCTCTTCTGGCGGGCGAGATCACCGCCGCGCATCTCCGCGCCATCCAGGGTCAATACGTCATTGCCGGCGTGAAGCACTACGCTTTTAACGATCAGGAGACCGCTCGCACACAGTCGAATGCGGTCATCGATGAACGCTCCGCGCGCGAGAGCGATTTGCTGGCTTTTGAAATCGGTATCAAGGACTCCAATGCGCAAATGGTGATGTGCGCCTACAACTTTGTGAATGCATTGTCTGCCTGCGGGAACGATCACCTCTTGAATGGGGTTCTGAAGGGAGACTGGGGATTCGCGGGTTTCGTGCTCTCGGACGCGTACGCCACGCAAAGCTCCGTGGCTTCAGCGATGGCCGGACTTGATCAGGAGCAGCCCGGCGATTACTTGTTCGGCGGCATTTGGGCTCCTGAAAGTCTCCAGGCCGCCGTGCAGAATGGCGACATGCCGCTCTCGCGCCTGAACGACATGGTGCATCGAATTCTCCGGGCCATGTATGCAGCGGGCGTCTTCGACCACCCCGCGACAGTCCAGCCAATCGATGCAGCAGGTGACGCGGCCGTCGCCCAGGAAGTCGAAGAGCAAGGCGCGGTGCTGTTGAAGAACGCTGGCGGGCAACTGCCGCTCAACGCATCGAACGTTCGGTCCATCGCCGTGATCGGATCGCATGCCGACGTCGGCGTGCTATCGGGGGGAGGCTCGGCCCAAGTGGTTCCAGTGGGTGGTGCAGCTCTAACTCTGCCGCCGGCGTGTCCGCCTTACACTCCGCCGCCGGGCGGCCAAGCCTGCACGAGTGCATTCCAGATTTTCGATCCATCCTCTCCGCTCGCGGCGATCAAGGCGACTGCGCCCGCCGCCACGGTCGTCTTCAGCGATGGAACGGACCCCGTTGCAGCCGCGGCGCTGGCTGCGTCCGCGAGCGTGGCGATCGTGTTCGTGAGCCAATGGGAAAGCGAGGGCATGGATCTCCAGGATTTGAGCTTCTCCGGTAATCAGAATGCCCTTGTGGCGGCCGTCGCGGGGGCCAATCCTCACACGATCGTGGTGCTCGAAAACGGCGGCGCACAGCTCATGCCGTGGATTGACAGCGTGAGCGCCGTGCTGGAAGCGTGGTTTCCGGGCCAGCGCGGCGGCGAGGCCATCGCCAACATTCTGTTCGGACAGGTGAACCCGTCGGGCAAACTCCCCATCACGTTCCCCAGGAGCGTGGCCGATCTTCCCCGGCCTGTCATTCCAATTCCCTCTCCGCCCGACTCGACCGCGTCCTTCAATATCGACTACACGATTGAAGGCTTCAATGTCGGTTATAAGTGGTACGACTCGAAGGGTCTCGACGTACTGTTTCCGTTTGGCTACGGACTCTCCTATACCACTTTCTCGATCTCGAACTTCCAGCTTACGTCTGAGTTGTCAGTGGGCAATCTCGGTTTTCAGGTGAGTTTCGATGTCCAGAATACCGGCAGCCTGGCGGGAGCGGAGGTCGCGCAGGTGTATCTGGGACTACCGGCCGGAATCGGGGAGCCGCCAAAGCGGCTGGTCGGGTGGCGGAAGGTGCTCTTGCAACCGGGCCAGCGGCAAAGCGTGGCGGTGTCCTTGTCGGCGAGTTCGTCGGCCCATCCGCTGTCCTACTGGGATGTCAGCTCGAACGGCTGGCTGAATGCTGCCGGCGATTACGCGGTGTACGTCGGCGACTCCTCTCGCAATGTTGCTTTGGCAGGGACATTCCATCTGGACGCGCCGCAGGGCTCGCGAGCGAGGTGACCGCGGCGGCGAATCGTACCCTTGCGTGCGGTGCAGTCCGGACGAGCAGCGGCGCCAGTCTGATCTTCAGTTAGGTTCGACCGCGATCTTGTCGTGCGAATGCGTGATGGCGTGGCTGTTTGCGAACCTGTTCAGGCCGGGAGCTGACGGGCGGTATCCCGGCATCCTGTCGGTAACGCCTTACGGCAAGGACAAACTCCCGGATCGCGTTGCAACCTTCTTCATGCGCCTTTCCGGCGTGAAATTCGGTAGGCGCGGGTGCTCGCGGCTGACGGGCTTCGAGGCACCCGATCCGGTGTACTGGGTGCAGCGTTGCCCGCGTGGACGCCAGCGTCGGCGGAGATGTGCTTCCGCCGGCTTTACGCGCGGGTCGCCAATCCGGCCGCGCCGGGGGAGTATCCGACCTTCGCGGATGGAAAGCGCATGATGACGATCTTAGAGAAGGTGATCGAAAGCGCGGGCAGGCGGTCTTGGGTGGACGTGCCGGAGGCGTAGGGGGGAGCCGCACATCTACGGCTTGGGCGT
>CAZBQQ010000281.1:0-4643 GCA_964493965.1 uncultured Solibacteraceae bacterium | reverse complement strand
CAGGCTGGCAGCCTGCGGCGGGTTGTCAACCCGCCCTCAGCGCCGGTTGCCAACCGGCGCGCAGCTTGACAAGCTGCCCCACACACGAACCAGATCAAGCGGAGCGGACCGCTCAGAAGATCAGCCGCAGGTAGGCGCCGATCAGGATCGCCAGCATCCCCGTCAGGATGGCTCCGGTCATCCGCCGCAGCCTGCGCGCTTCCTCTTCGTTCGGCGCGCGCGAGGACCGCACCGCCAGCGCCGCCGCGGCGAACACATGCAGCGCCAGCAGGACCTTCACGCCGAACCAGGCGTGGTAGTACGGCGTGTGCCCCGGGTGTGTCAGCAAGTTGTACAGTCCGGAGACCAGCAGGCCGGCGATGGCCGCATACACCAGCGGACGGAACCGGTTGCCGAGGCCGTCGAGCGCCTCGCCCCGCTCTTCGGGCGAAGATTCCCGCAGCATCGGTGCAACCACCACCCGCGCGTAGACCAGTCCCCCGATCAACACCGCGGCCGAGGCGATGTGTGCCCAGCGCATCAGGATCCCGACCACCTCCGTCATCCACACCATAATGGAAGTATAAGATGATCCACGAAATCCTGCCCGTCGGCCTGCTGGCCTGCAACTGCTCGATCCTGGGCGACGAACAAACCCACGAGGCCATGGTCGTCGATCCCGGCGACGACGTGGCCGCGATCCTAGAGATCGTGAAGCGCCACGGCCTCCGGGTCACCACCATCGTGGTGACGCACGCGCACATCGATCACATTGGGGGCGCACAGAAACTGAAGGCGGCCACCGGGGCCACGGTCCTCATGAACGAGAACGATCTGCCGCTCAACGATCAGCTCGACATGCAGGCCGGCTGGTTGGGGATTCCCACGCCGGACCGCGCCGAGATCGATAGGCCGGTGCGGGAGGGCGACCGGCTCCGGGTCGGGTCGACCGGCATCGACGTGCTCGACACGCCGGGCCACACGCCAGGCAGCATCAGCCTCTGGATCCCGGCCGAAAAGAAGCTGCTCTCGGGCGACACGCTGTTCCGCGACAGCATCGGCCGGACCGACCTGCCGGGAGGCGACGGCCGGCGGATCCTGGCCTCGATCCGCGACAAGCTCCTCCCGCTTCCGGACGAGACGCTTGTGATTCCCGGGCACGGCGACTCCACCACCATCGCGCGTGAGAGGCAGTTCAATTACTTCCTGCGGGGGCTGTAAGGCGGGCGGCTCAGGCCACCTTGAGAGGCTCGACCTCGCGCTCGATCCTGGCGCTGGCCTTGCGCTCGGCCATGCGCAGATCGTAAAGAGACTGTAGGTTCAGCCAGAACTCAGCGCTAGTCCCAAAGTAGCGCGCCAGACGGAGTGCTGTGTCGGCGGTGATGCCCCGCTCTCCGCGCACGATTCATTCATGCGCGCCGCTCCGACACCCAGGGCCCTGGCGAGCCGGCTCACGCTTATGCCGAGAGGCACAAGCTAATCTTCCTTGATGGTTTCTCCGGGGTGCGGCGGTCTGATCATAGCGTTGCTCCTGTCTAGTGGTAGTCGGCGATCTCCACGCGATATGCGTCCCCATTCTCCCAGGTGAAGCACACCCGGTATTTCTTGTTGATGCGGATGCTGTACTGCCCGGCGCGTTCGTCCTTCAGCGCCTGGAGGGAGTTTCCCGGAGACCGGAGGTCATGCAGGCTCTTGGCCGCGTGAAGCTGGAACAGCTTGCGGATCGCAATCCTCTCGATGGCCTGGAACCGCCTGGATCTGATTCCGCGGGAGATCCCCTCGCTTACCGTATATCGATAAACGGAAGGCTGTCAAGGCGGCGTCTGAAGGTTTACAGATGGGGGGCGCTCGGGGCGCGGTCGCGAAGCGGGCCCCTGAGGGGGCAGTTGGTCCCGAGCCCTCATACCACCCCCCCTCGGAAAGCGCCCCCGACCCGCGCTTCGCTATACTGGAGTGTCGGATATTCCCCCAAGGAGCTCTCCGTATGTTTGATGTGTTTCGGCGCCGGGACAAAGCTGTGCGCATCGTTCTCGGTGCGATGATGCTGCTCATCGCGGCTTCCATGGTGACCTACCTGATCCCAGGCGGCTTCAGCAACCAGAGCGGACAGGACACGGTGATCGCCGAAATCGGCAAGCAACCTCTGACCGTCACTGATTTTCAGCAGCGCATGGAAGTCGCGCAGCGGAACAAGGCCATCCCGCCGGGCGCCGGCCCCATGTTTGCCCAGCAGATGCTCGATCAGATGATCGCGGCCGAAGCCCTGCAGTATGAGGCGCAGCAGCGCCTGGGCATCGTCATCACCGACGCCGACCTCGTCGCGTCCCTGCGGGCCCGCTCGCCGCAACTGTTTCCCAACGGCCAGTTCGTTGGAAAGGACGTCTACGCCTCCTACCTCGCGCAGCAGAACCTGACCATTCCGGAGTACGAGGCAGACGTGCGCCGGGAGCTGGTGCTCAACAGGATCACCAGCCTCATCATCGATAACGTGGTGGTGACGCCGGAGGAAGTGGTCCGCGACTATCAGCACAAACAGCAGAGGGTCAAGCTCGACTACGTTGAAGTGGTTCCAGCCAAGGTCAGCTCCCAGGTCAGCGTCACCCCGGACGAGATGAAGACTTACTTCAATGCGTTCCAGGGCCAGTACCGCATTCCGGAGAGGCGTAACTTCCAGATGCTGGTTATCGACGCCGCCCAGATCAGCCAGCGAGTTAACCTCACCGACGACCAGTTGCGCCACTACTACGACCAGAACAAGGACCAGTTCCGCACTCCCGAGCGGGTCCACGTCCGCCACATCCTGCTGAAGACCACCGACAAGGCGCCCGCCCAGGTCAGCGGGGTCGAAGCCAAGGCTCAGGACCTGCTCAAGCAGATCAAGGCCGGCGCCGATTTCGCCGACCTGGCGCGCAAAAACTCCGAGGATCCGGGCTCCGGCGCCAAGGGCGGAGACCTCGGCTGGATTGTCCGCGATCAGACCGTGAAGGCCTTCGAGAACGCCGCGTTCTCGCTGAAGCCCAACGAGCTCAGCGGAGTGATCAAGACCGAGTACGGCTTCCACATCATCCAGGTTCTCGAAAAGCAGGACGCCCACCTCAAGCCGTTCGAGGAGGTCAAGGACCAGCTCGCGCAGGAGCGCAAGAAGGCTCTGTCCTACGACACCATGCAGCAGCTTGCGGACCAGGCTCACGACGAGTTGGTCAAGCACCCGCAGTCGGCGGGCGACATCGCCCGGCAGCTCAACATCCCCGGCATCAATGTCACCGACTCCATTGCCGGACGTCCGGTCCCGGTCTTTGGCCCGAATCCCGATTTCAGCGACGCCATCTCCGCCCTTACCGTGGGCGGCGTGACGCCCGTGATGCAAGCGCCCAACGACAGACTCGCGGTGGCCGTCCTCACCGGCATCACACCCTCGCGTGCGGCCCAGCTCTCCGAAGTGGAGGACCAGGTTCGCGCCGCGCTCACCAAGCTGAAGACCTCCAATGCCGTCAAGCAATCGGCCGACGACCTTTTCGCCAAGGTGAAAGCCGGCGGCGATCTGGCCCAGGCCGCCAAACAGATGGGCCTCGAGGTCAAGACCACCCAGCCCTTTGGTCCGGATGGCGCCGCTGACGGCATCGGTTCGGCCAGCCTCCTCACGCCTGCCTTCGATCATCCCGTCGGTAGCGTGTTCGGCCCGGTCGTGATCGACGGCAAGCAATTCATCTGCAAGGTGGTGGAGAAGGTCCCGGCCGACATGAGCATCTTCGAAGCCCAGAAGGCCGACATCCAGGCCACGCTCAAGGAGAGCAAGGCTCGCCAGCAGGTCGACCTGTTCATCGATTCCGTGCGCTCCGCGCTGATTCGCTCCGGCAAGATCAAGATCCACCAGCAGGTCTTCGATCGGATGGTAGCGGCCACTCGTGGGTAGTCTGCTCGAGTTCCTGCGGACGCTGACCACGCCGGAGCGGTTGATTCATCTGCTGACCGTCGTGCTGACGGGGTGGCTGGGTTACGGGCTCCTGTTCGGTGTGGTCTTCGCGGAGACCGGACTTCTCACGGGGTTCTTTCTGCCGGGGGATTCGTTCCTGTTTACCATCGGGGTGGTGGTGGCCGCCGCCGGCCTCGACATCCGCATCGTGCTCCCGCTCCTGATGGCCGCGGCCATCGCCGGCGACAGCACCGGGTATTGGCTCGGCCGCCGCACCGGTCCGCATATCTTCAACCGCCCCAACTCGCGCCTCTTCCGCCGCGAGCACCTCATCCGCTCGAAGCAGTTCTACGACCGCTACGGCGGCAAGACCATCGCCTACGCCAAGTTCGTCCCCATCATCCGGACCTTCGCCCCCTTTCTGGCGGGAGTGGCCGAGATGAACTACGGCCGCTTTCTGGCCTACAGCGTGGGCGGCGTTGTGGCATGGGTCTTTTCGATCACGATGCTCGGCCACACTCTGGGCGGCGTGCTCTTCGTGCGGCGGTATTTCGACAAGGTGATCCTCCTGATCATCCTTGTCTCGCTCATCCCGGTTTTCCTCGAGCTCCTGCGATCGCGGCGCGCCAAGGCGCCCGCCGGACAGCAGCCCGAAGCGCCCGTCGGCCGGCCCTAGTGCCCCAGCACGGAACCGCAAGCGTGAGAAGCTGTGAAAAAATCAGCCCGCCGATTTCCCTCCGTCGCGGCGTCG
>CAZBQQ010000280.1:0-4647 GCA_964493965.1 uncultured Solibacteraceae bacterium | reverse complement strand
CTGGTAGCCCCCGCAGCCAGACCATTCCACAGCCGTTAGATTTCCCATTGTCCTCCGCAAGGGCGGGGCAGAGTCGATGGCGCGTAACTCCCTCAGTCTTCGATATCAGCCCTTCACTCTCGAGGCCTCGAGCACCCGATAACCGAACCGCGGCGCCCCGTCAAAGAACCACCGTGCTGCAACTGCCCGACACCGCGGCGGCGGGCCGAGTTGCGACACAATGGTAGAAAATGAGCCAGGGATTCCAAGAGTTGCTTTCCCAGCTCGGCAGCGGTAATCGCGCGGCGCTCGACGAGATGATGCCTGTGGTCTATGCCGAGATGCGGCGCCTGGCCGAGGGCTACATTCGTGGCGAGCGTGCGGGCCACACGCTGCAACCGACCGCGCTGGTGCATGAGGCGTATCTGCGGCTTGTGGGCCAGCAGCAGGTGGACTGGCGGAACCGGGCGCAGGTTCTGGGCCTGGCGGCGCGGATGATGCGGCGCGTGCTGCTGGACCATGCCGACCGACGCAATGCGGCCAAGCGGCCCGATGCGCAGGCGGCAGTGACCTTGTCCCTGGTCGGCGCGGCGGCGGGTCCGGATTTGGTAGAACTGATCGACCTGGATCGCGCGCTGGAAGAGTTGAGCCGGTTGGACGAACGGCTCGTAGCGCTGGTCGAGCTCCGGTTCTTCGGCGGTTTGACCATCGAAGAAGCGGCCGCTGTTCTGGATATCTCTACGGCGACGACCGAGCGCGAGTGGGCCACGGCGCGGATGTGGCTGCGGCGGAGGCTGAGCACGGAGCGCCGCGGATGACGGCGGCTGAGTGGCAACGCGTCAAAGCGGTGCTGCACGGGGCCTTGGAGCTTCGGCCCGAGCAGCGCGGCGAGTTCCTGGACGAGCACTGCGCGCGCGAAGGCGACCTACGGCGCGAAGTGGAAGAGTTACTCTCTTTCGAAGATGCCGAAGACAGCACGGCCGGCCTCAACGTGACGCGCTGGCAAGCGGCGCGCGAGACCGAGACAGCTGCGCCGCTGGCCGACCCGGAGCGCATCGGTGCATACCTGATTCTGCGGCGGCTGGGCGAAGGCGGCATGGGCGTGGTGTATCTGGCCGCGCGCGACGACGGCGCGTACCAGCACAAGGTCGCCGTGAAGGTGCTGAAGGGCGGATCCCAGGCGGCCGCATTGGCGCGCCGGTTCCGGCGCGAGCGCCAGGTGCTGGCCGGGCTGGACCATCCGAACATTGCGCGCCTGATTGACGGCGGCACGACCGAAGCGGGCCAGCCGTACTACGCCATGGAGTACGTTGCGGGCGTGCCGGTGACCGAGTTCGCGCGCGCTCATGGACTGGATTTACGCGATCGGTTGAACCTGTTCCGCGGCATCTGCGACGCAGTGTCGTCGGCGCACCGCCAACTGGTGATTCACGGCGACATCAAGCCGGCGAACATTCTGGTGAGCGCCGATGGCGCGCCGAAACTGCTCGATTTCGGCTTGGCGCGCATCCTGCAAACGGCGAGCACGGCGTCAACCGAGTCGCCGACGCTGCTGCTGATGACGCCGGGCTACGCGAGCCCGGAACAGGTGCGCGGCGAGCGCCTGACCACCGCCACCGACATCTACTCGCTGGGCGTCGTGCTCTACGAACTGCTCACCGGCGAAAGCCCGTACGAGGGTGGCCGGCAGTCGCCGATGGAGCTGTGCCGGGCGATCTGCGACGCCGAGCCGAAACGCCCCAGCACGGTGCTGCGCAGACGCGGCGTGGAGAATGAGATGCCGCTCGCGCCCCGGCAACTGCGAGGCGAACTTGACCACGTGGTGCTCAAAGCGCTGCGCAAAGCGCCCGGGGAACGCTACGCCAGCGTGGACGAGCTGCGCGACGACCTGGACCGCTATGCGGGCGGATTTCCGGTGCGCGCGGCGCGCGGCTCGGCGCTTTACCGGCTGCGCAAGTTCGTGGCCCGGCACCGCTGGGGCGTCGCCGCGGGCGTGCTCGCCGTCGCGCTCGGCAGCGTGGCCGTGTGGACCATCTGGCGGGCCGAGCGCGTGGCGCAAATGCGTTTCAACCAGGTACGCCAACTCGCGCACGCGATGGTGTTCGACCTGCACGATGCCATCGCGGAACTGCCGGGTTCAACCACGGCGCGCAAGCTGCTGGTGGAGCGCGCGCTGGAGTATTTGCAGAACCTGGAAGCGACGAGTGCCCGCAATCGCGACCTGCAACTCGAACTGGCGCAGGCATACACCAAGATCGGCATGGTGCAGGCCGGCAAGGGGGAGGCGAGCCTGGGCGACTTCACCGGCGCGGCAGCGAGCTACGAACATGCGCGCGCGATTCTGCACGCGGTGTTGCAGCGTTCGCCCGGCGATGAGGCGGCGGCCGAGGCGCTGGTCGAAGCCGACAGTCAGGAGGCCGGTATTCGCGAGCAGCGGGGTGAATCGCGCCGCTGGCGCGAACTGCGCGCCGAAACCGGCACTTGGCTAAACACTCTTTCCGCCCGCCACCCGGATGACCGCGCGCTACGCCTGCGCGCGCTGTCGGCCGAGGTTGACACTCTGGACGGAGAGCATGACTGGTCGAGGGCGCGTGCTGCTTACGAACGCGTGCTCGCCCTCGCGCTGGAATACCACGCCGCCGAACCGGCGAACGACTGGGCCGCCTGGATGGTGACGCAGACCCACAGCGCGCTGGCCGAGGTGCTGCATGCGCTGAACGACGTGCCGGAGGCGCTGAAGCACCACCGCGAGGCGCTACGGATTAATCTCGAGCGGCTCGCCCGTGCCCCCGGCGCGACCCAGGTGAAGTTTGAGGTCAGTTGGAACTACTCCGAGACCGGCTGGCTCGAACATGAGCGGCACGAAGAGGCCGCCGCCGTCGCGGACTTCGACCGGGCGCTCGATTTGCTGCGCTCCATCGTCTCGGCCGATGCCCGAAATCAGTTGGCTCGCGTGGAAGTGGCCAAGCTCGAGATGACCGCGGCGCCGGCGGTGGAGCTTTCCGGAGACCGGAAGCGGGCGGTCGCCGCGCTGCGCGATGCCATCGGCATCTTATCCGCCGCGCTCGAACGGGACGCCTCCGACGACGACGCGCGTATGCACCTCGCCGAAGCCTGGGGCGAACTCGGTGACCTGTACGGACGAGTTCGACCCGTCAACTGCGGCCTCCGAGCCGACGCCTACCGCCGCGCCATCGCCGCGACGGGGCCCTTAAAGGCCGACTATCCCGCCGGCGCCACGTTCGATATGGCGTCGTTAAGAGCCCGCATCGCCGCACAGCGCAACAACTGCACGGGCGGCCCTGTCAACCGCCCGCGCCACGGCACACGGTCTTCGCCTTCGCGCTAGCACCTTCCGCGCAGCTCGAACGCCCCTTCGAACCGCTCCCAGTCGATGTTGAGGCACTTTTGTCGGATTTCCCGCGTTACCAGGGAAGAGATGAACTGGAGGTGCCTTATGCGGCCGGTCCGGGCCCGATCCGCCCGCCCTGTCACGCGAGAATTCTGCGGCCAGCTTGGGGTAGCCGGGCACGAGCGCCGGATCGTGCATGAACGCGCCGGCTGACGCCCCCTGTCGTCGATCCGGGTCAGGACGGTCTTCTTTCGGATGTTTAGCTTAACTGAGGAGCAAATTACGATGCGTCTACACTTTTCAGGCAGTTCGAAGGCGTTGCTCATGGTGGGAGTATCGCTCGTCTTCGCCGCATTCACTCCGGCCATGGCGGGAACGATTATCGTCGGCACTCCGGCTAACAGCGGCAACAGCTTCCCGTTCGGCAGCAACTACGATGCGGCCACCAACGGCCAGTACCAGCAGGTTTACACGCACAGCTTATTCACCGGGCCAATTACCATCACCGGTCTGGAGTTCTATAACACGCAAAGCCAGGCCGGCGCGACCGGAATGAACACGGGCACGTTCAACATCTCCCTCTCCACAACCGCGGCGGACTGGGATACGTTAAGCGGTGCGCCGGCGAGCAATATCGGCGGCGACAACACCCAGGTGTTCAGTGGCAGCCTGGCTCGGCCCTGGGCCTTCGGCGACACGCTGTCGATTGTCTTTTCCACGCCTTTCACCTACACCCCGGGCGTGAACGCCAACCTCTTGCTGAACGTTGTGGCGACTGGAACCGGTGACGCCGCCGGCGTTATATTCTTCGACGCGCAAGCCGGTGGCAGCATCTTCGGCCGGTATTACGGCGGGAGCGGAAACCTCAACTACGGCTACGGTTTGGTGACCGGCTTCGACACCGGTACGAGCGCAACTCCCGAACCGGCCACCTTCGCGTTTCTCGGCGCCGGTCTGGCTGGTTTGTCCCTGTTGCGCAAACGTGTCCGCCACTAACGTCACGACACAGAAGCAAGACCGAAACGGCTGCGCCGCTGGGCGTGAAGGAACTGGCCGCGGCCAACGCCAGCCCGGTGGAATCGATCAGCGAGGGGGCCATTCAGAGGCTGCTCGAATACCACTGGCCGGGCAACGTGCGCGAGTTGGAGAACGTGATCGAGCGCAGCCTGGTGCTATGCTCCGGCAACCGGCTGGAGGCGGAAGACATACGGCTGGACACGGCGCCGCGGGCACGCGAGCGCACGGCTGGTGGGGGGGACTTCCTGCCTGAGGGTGTGACGCTCGACGAATACGAGCAGTCCATCATCCGCGAGGCG
>CAZBQQ010000279.1:0-4809 GCA_964493965.1 uncultured Solibacteraceae bacterium | reverse complement strand
TGATGGAATAGTAAATCGCCTCGTCGTCCCACCCGGCCTTACGCACTCGCTCAACATCTTCTGCTGTAACTCCAGGCAGGTCGCGCGTAATCCTCGTGACGAACCGTAGCAGCGCCTTGTCCTTCTCCTTGAGAGGAGAGGCTTCGAGATCGTTGAGGACGCTTCGGACCAGGTCTTCGCTGCCGAGCAGCTCAGCGGCCGCGGCAGCGTGAGCGCGAGTACAGAATCCGCATTCGTTTTGGAACGAGGTCCAAGCGGCGATGAGTTCGCGCAGCGCCGGACTGATCGTTACGGGCGTCCGCAACACTCCCTGGGTGAAGCGGGAGAGGCTCTCCGTCACCGCCGGTTGGAACGCGAAAAGGTCCCAGATCTTCGAGTACTCGGCGTTGCGGTCGCGGGCGGAGTCAATCAGATTCTTATAGAGACCCGGCTTCGGATTGCGCTCGACGCCAGGAAGATATAGCGGCTTGCTGCCGCGTGCGCGAACAGGACCGGTGGACATATCGCACGTCTCCTGAATGCCTAAGGGTTAGCGGCTGGGCGTTGCCGCCTGATTAGTTGCCAACGTCTGTAGCGGCCTCTTCCAGTCACGGGCCGCATACCCAATCGCCGCCGTTTGCATTCCAATCTCGCGGTAGACTTCCGGGTCATGGGGCTGCCATGTGTCCAGGCCATCTACGTAGCGGTTGAACATGCAGAAAACCGCCGCGATGAGCACCGTATCATGGATCTCTTTGTCGCTTGCACCATGCCTCCGGGCCCGCTCGACATCTTCCGCCTTCACGTGCTTGCCGCCCTTCTGAACTTTGCCTGCGATCGCCAGCAGCGTCTTCATCTTTTCCGAGAGTGGCGCCGCCTCGCAGTCGCGTTTGATCTGGCCGATCAGCTCATAGTCCGCCGGACTGCCACCGAGATGTTGCGCCGCTGTCGAGCCGTGACATGTCTGACAGTAGTAGCAATCGTTCTGGGCCGAAACATAAGTCGCGATCATCTCGCGTTCCGCCATGGTGAGAGTGTTCGGGGCGCGGAGCAAGACTTCGACCAGCTCACACAGAGGCCCTGTGGTGGCGGGGCTAAACACGAGCGGACCACGAATGCCAGGTAATCCTTCAGGCAGTTGAATGTGTGCCATTTGGGCAGTCCTCGGGTTCTTCAGGCAACTATGCCGCTGCCACGGGTTGGTCCCAGTTTGGCCGGACGTCGCCAATCTAGGCAATCGTTCGGCCCATCTCACGGTAAGTCAGCGAATCGGTCGGCTGCCAGGTGCCCAGACCATCCACGTAGCGGTTGAACATGCAGAAAGCCGCCGCGATTAGCACAGTGTCATGGATCTCCTTGTCGGTCGCGCCGAGCGTTCGGGCCCGCTCAACGTCTTCCGTGGTCACGTGCTTGCCGCCTTTCTGAACCTTGCCCGCGATCGTCAGGAGCGCTTTTAGCTTTTCCGAGATCTCCGCGGTGGCATAGTTGCTCTTGACCCGGTCGACCAGTTCGCAATTGCCGTCCAGATGTTCCGCGGCGGCTGCGCCGTGAGACAACTGGCAGAAACAGCAATCATTCTGAGAAGAGACGTACGTCGCGATCAGCTCGTGTTCCGCCGAGGTCAAAGTATTGGGCCCACGCAACAGCACCTCCACCAGTTCGCGAAGCGCTTCCGCACTTTCCGGGCTGACTGCCATAGGGCCGAGAATGCCCGGCAATCCGTCGGGCACGTGTATGTGCGCCATGCTTACCCCTCCAAATGTTCTAACCGAGAATACACCGAACTCCTGCGGGCTGTCAGTAACCGAAACCTACTATTGCTGAGCCGGGCCTGGGCCTCTGAGTGTTTGTTGAGAGCCACGAAACGGCCCATCTGGCCCGCCGTCTCGGGTACGATGCCAGGGATGCGCCGTTGTCACCCGAAGGCTAGCCACATTCGGTGACAACGTAGCCCAGACGTCTTTCCGGTTTCGGCGGCGAGGGGCTGAAGCACTGTAGCGAACGGATTGTGATCGTACCGGGGATCGCCGCCAGTTGGGTCTCCACTGCGAACCGGAGATCGTCGGGCGATCCGGCCGCTCGGGCGTTCAGCAGGATTTCGTGCGCCACGGCCGGAGAGGCATTGAGGTTCCCCTGCACGGAGGGCTGACCGCCGTTGCGCACGATAGAAGCCTTTACCCAGCCCGTCGGCGACTCGTCCATCACCTTCAGATGCGCGATCGTGAAGCCTTTGGCCGTGAGGGCAGTGGCGAGCCCTTCCAGCAGCGGACCGACCACTGATGCGGGCGACGCCGGAGACGCCGGTTGCAGGGCTGCGCTGCAATTTAGCCAGGCCAGCGCCGCCTCTGCCCGCGCATAACGCTCGTAGTCGATCTCGAGGATCTTTCCCCCAGGACGGAACCGGCCGCCGAGAACGTCGTCCAGCCACGCCGCTACGCCGTCCCCGGTTTGCGAACTGAGGAACCGGGCCGAACAGCCGGCGAGCGACGGGAACTCCGTGAAGAGGTCGGTCTTAGTGAAGCACACGAGGTCCGCCTCTTGGATCTGCTTATAGAACAGGAATGCCAGTGCGGGATCGAGGCTTGGGTCCATCCAGCGCCCGACGCGTTCGGGATCGACGAGAACCGTGTACGGCGCCACTCGGAACTGCGCGGCATGCTCCAGCTTCAGGGGTTGCAGAACCGTTGCGGAGATGTCCGTGCAACTGCCGACGGCTTCCGCGAAGATGACCTCAGGCAAGTGGTCGCGCAGTTCCTCAGCCGCGTGGACGAGGTCGGAGAGGCGGCAGCAGAAACAACCGCCGGCCACCTGCCCGGTCTGTATCCCATTCGCCTCGACGAAGCTCGCATCCACGAGTTCGGCGCCATGATCGTTGAGAAGCGCCGCCGCCTTGACTCCGCGCCCGTGCAGCAGTCGCGCGGCCGCGACGATCAACGAAGTCTTCCCGGCGCCGAGGAAACCCCCGATGGTTACGATGGTTGGGCGATAGCCCATATTGCAGTCCCGCACCTGTTTGAAGCAAAGTCCATACTTGGATACTCTCCTCTTGGAATCGATCCAGTAGTATGTTACTCGAACCCGGCGTCTGATCTCGGTCCGAGGAGGGTCGCCTGGCGGCTGGGATGGGTCGGCGCCGGCCTCCCCGACCGCGTCGGCGGGTTCTTCCATGGATATGTGTTGGCCCCGCTGATCAAGGCCCCGAGGCGACAGGTGGGCCGGGTCCCGGCCTGGACACACATCGTACTTCAGTCCCGCGATCTCCTCGCCTTTTCGCGCAGTCTGCGCAGGCGCTGCCCGGCGGCATTCAGTGTTTCCGCCTGCTTGGCGAAATGGAATCGAATCAGATGCCGGACGGGTTCGCGGAAGAAACTGGAACCGGGCACCGCCGCGACGCCCACCTCGCGCGCCAGCCATTCGCAGAATGCGGTGTCGTCGTCCCAGCCGAACTCCGAGATGTCCACCATGACGTAGTAGGCGCCCTGCGGCGTGGTGTATTGGAGCTCCGCGGCATCCAGAAGGCTGAGGAACAGATCGCGCCTCGCGGTGTAGGCCTCTCGCAACCCTTCGTAGTAGCTGTCGGGGAACCCGAGGGCGGTCACCGCGGCCTCTTGCAGCGGCGCGGCGGCGCCCACGGTCAGGAAGTCATGCACCTTCCGCGCCTCGTTGACCACTTCCGGCGCCGCGATCACATAGCCGAGCCGCCAGCCGGTAATCGAGTAGGTTTTTGAAAGCGAGCTGCACGAGATAGTGCGCTCGAACATGCCCGGCAGCGATGCGAAGTAGACGTGCTCATTCGGCGCGTACACGATGTGCTCGTAGACTTCATCGGTGAGCACGAATGCGTCGTGCTCGAGGGCGAGCCCGGCGATCAAGAGCAGTTCCTCGTGGGTGAACACCTTGCCCGAGGGGTTAGCGGGGTTGCACAGCACCAGCGCTTGCGGCTTCTGTGCAAAGGCACGGCGCAGGTCGTCCGGATCGAAGCGGAAGTCCGGCGGGCGCAGGGGCACGTAGATCGGGTCCGCGCCGCAGAGAATCGCATCGGCGGTGTAATTCTCGTAGAACGGGGAAAAGATCACGACCTTGTCGCCGGGGTTGCAGGCCGTCATCATGGCGACCATCATCGCCTCGGTGCTGCCGCAGGTGACGACGAAGTGCGCATCGGGGTCGAGCGGCAGACCCATATAGCGCGATTGCTTGCGGGCCAGCGCGGCACGAAAGTTCGGCGCTCCCCAGGTGACGGCGTACTGATGCGGCCCGTGGCGCGCGGCGCGTTCGGCCGCCTCAACGAGCGCGGGCGGCGGATCGAAATCCGGGAAGCCCTGCGAGAGATTGATCGCACCGGATGCGTTCGCCACTCGAGTCATCCGGCGGATCACGGATTCAGTGAAGTGGCTCAGCCGGGTGCTGGTTCTTGGCATTGGCCCAGTGTACTCCGCCACGGCGCCAGACCGCGTCAGGGCGTTGGTCTAACTGCTTTTCTCTACTGTGTGGAGATTATTGTCATTCCGAAATTACCATGCCATACTCTGATTCCTAGATTCAGTTCCGCAAACGCAGGGGTCGGCGTTTTCGGAACAAATGTGGCGTACCGGTCCGCGCTGGCAGTGCCCACGCGGCTAAGACGCTTCGTGTGTACGCGTTGCCAGGCTGGCACGCATTCTTGGCGGGAGGCATCATCATGTCCAGACTTGTGGGAGTGCTGTTCGCAGTGTGCGTGTCGCTATGCGCGCAGAGTAATTTCGCGACGCTAAGTGGAAGGATTCAGGATCCGTCGCAGGCGCCTATATCGGGCGCGCGGGTTACGGTAAAAGCCAAGGCTACCGAAGCCGT
>CAZBQQ010000278.1:0-4811 GCA_964493965.1 uncultured Solibacteraceae bacterium | reverse complement strand
CTGGCCAGACCCGTCCCCGTCTTCGCGAGCGTGGTCCCGCTGATCTCCGGCCTGTTCCTGGCGCTGGCGATCCTGGTGCTGATGCTGGCGTCGATCAACGTGGCCAACGTCATGCTGGTCCGCGCGACGGCGCGCGAGCGCGAACTGGCCATCCGCGCAGCGCTGGGCTCGGGGCGGTGGCGGCTGATCCGTCAAATGGTGGCCGAGAGCGCGGCGCTGGCGGTGCTAGGGGGCCTGGCGGGGATCGTTCTAGGCTTTTGGGCCAGCCGTGCGCTCGCCTCCATACGTGTGGAAGCCGACATCCCGGTGGTCTTCGATCCCAGTTTCGACTGGAGGGTCTTCGCGTACGCCCTGGCGTCAACGGTTCTCACGGGCCTGGCGGCGGGACTGTGGCCGGCGTTTCGCGCCTCGCGCGCCGACGCGGGCGTGGTGCTGCACGGAGAGGGCCGGACGTCATCGGGCAGCGCGGGCCGTCAGAGGGTCCGAAGGGCGCTGGTGACCGTGCAGGTGGCGGGCTCCCTGACACTGCTGGTGGTCGCGGGCCTGTTCGTTCGCAGCCTCGAGGGCGCCCAGCAGCAGTACCTCGGCTTCGACCCCGATCGTCTGCTGAACGTCGTCCTCGACCCGTCGTACGCCAGATACGACGAAGCCCGAACCAAGGAGTTCTACCGCGAGCTGGGAGCGCGGGTGCGCGCGTTGCCGGGAGTCCACTCCGCTAGCTTTGCTTCCACCGTGCCCCTGGGCTACTACAGCTATGGCGCCCTGGTTCGTACCGAGGATCGTCCCGACGTTCCCGGCGTGCCGCCCCCGCTGGTGCTGCGCAACAGCGTAGACGCCGGCTACTTCGACAATATGCGCATACCACTCGTGCGGGGGCGCGCATTCGGAGAACTGGACGATGACAAGTCGCCGCGGGTCGCGATCGTGAACGAGACCATGGCGCGGCGGTTCTGGCCGGACGAGAACGCGATCGGCAAGCGGTTCAGAGTCAGCTTTAAGAACACAAACCGACAGGAGCGGATGTGGGAGGTCGTGGGCGTGGCCCGCGATGGCAAGTACCTGGTGGCCTTCGAGAATCCGCTGCCGTATTTTTACGTTCCGCTCAAGCAGGATTTCTTGTCGCGGCGGACTCTGCAAGTCCGGTCCGTGGCGCTGCCGGAGCGGCTGAGCGCGGCGGTGGAGCGCGAGATCCACGCGCTCGATCCGGAGATGCCGATCATCGAAGTCCGCACCATGCGACAGGCGCTCGACGGACCAAACGGATTCCTGGCGCTGCGTTTCGGGGCATTGATGGCTGGCGCCATGGGCCTTCTGGGGCTGGCGCTGGCGGTGGTGGGAGTCTACGGAGTGGTCGCGTTCGCGACGGCGAAACGCACCCACGAGATCGGGATCCGCATGGCGCTGGGGGCCACCGCGTCCGACGTTATGGGCATGGTGCTCGGGCAGGGATCGTGGCTGGTGGTTGCGGGCATGCTCGGCGGATTGGCCTGCACCTACGCGGCGACGCGCGTGATGGCGCGGTTCCTGTTCTTTGTCAGCGCCAACGACCCGCTCACCTTCACATGCGTCACCCTACTGCTGGGCGCAACCGCTCTGGCGGCCTGCCACATCCCGGCACGGCGGGCCATGCGGGTCGATCCATCAGTGGCGTTGAGATCCGAGTAACCGACCGCAGCAACCCCTTCGGCCCGCTGTATAATCGAAGTACGCTTGAAGCTTCAGGTCAGACAGAATACCGGCGCCGAATCGCCCGAACCGTCGCTGGTTCGAGTGGGGCCGGCTACACCCTACATCCATCCCCGGGAGGACAATGAGCAAAGAAGACAGTATTGAAGTGACCGGAACGGTCGTGGAGAAATTCCCCGCTGGACAGTTCAGCGTGCAGTTGGATCAAGAACGGATCGTATTGGCCCACCTGGCCGGAAAGCTGCGGAGGAATCGCATCCGCGTGCTGGCCGGCGACCGAGTGACCCTGGAACTCTCACCTTATGATTTGACCAAGGGTCGAATCACCTACCGGCACAAGTAGCCCGCCTTCCCCGTTCGCCCTTTCCGCGCCGGTGGCATACTGCCGGTCTGGCTTGACGCCCAGGTGGCTGCTCAGAACGTTTCCAGGGCCGCTTCGATTTTCACGCAGCGCTGCTCGAGGAAGAACACCTCGGCTTCGGTGAAGTAGCGATGGCGGGAAGGTCTCATCAGTCCGCCTCGAATCTCCGCAAGTGCCTTGCGCGCATTCCCAAGAGAGATCGCGGACTGCACCGGGTTGCGCTGTAGCCTTGCGGAGTCGATGAAGGTCATCGCAAGGTCGGACTCGATTCGTAGGAAGTCGAACCAAGGCGCCATCTGGGTAACGGCTCAGTGTGACCCTCGGCGGGCGGGATGTCAACCGCCAGCGGCGCTCATGCCGCTGCCCGCAGCTCGATTTAGAGGACTATCCAGCGGCGAGCGGCCGGAGTTCCCGGCGTGCTACAACAGAGAGGTTGCCCCCTCAGAGCCCCCGCGTTGTGTTGTTCGTTTTCGGCACCAGACCGGAAGCAATTAAGCTGTGTCCCGTGGTCCGGCATCTTCGCAGCCGTCCCGAATACTCGGTGAAGGTGTGCGTCTCCGCCCAGCACCGGGCGCTGCTCGACCAGGTGCTGGCCGCCTTCGAGGTCGTGCCGGATTACGATCTCGACATCATGCAGCCGAACCAGACGCTCTCGCAATCCACCTCGCGCATTCTGGCCGCCCTGGAACCGGTCTTCGAATCCGCGCGTCCCAATATTGTTCTGGTTCAGGGGGATACGACGACGACGCTGTGCGGGGCACTGGCCGGTTTCTACCACCACGTTCCGGTTGGCCACGTCGAGGCCGGACTGCGTACCTGGGACCTCTCGCAGCCGTTCCCCGAGGAAATGAACCGGGTGCTGGCGACGCGGGTGACATCGCTGCACTTCGCTGCGACCGAATGGGCGGCGTCGAATCTATATGCCGAGGGCGTTCCGCGTGATCGCGTGGCGGTGACGGGCAACACAGGGATCGACGCGGTCCTGTATGTGCGGGACAAGCTGATCGACCGGACGCTGCACGGGTCGGAGTGGCCGCAACTGGATCCTTCAAAGAAATTGATCGTCGTCACGGCACACCGCCGCGAGAGTTTCGGAGAAGGTTTTGTGCGGATCTGTTCGGCACTGGCGCGCCTCGCGGAGCGGCCTGATGTCCAGATCGTCTATCCGGTGCACCCGAACCCCAACGTTCGGGGGCCGGTGGAGAAGTACCTGTCCGGACGGAAGAACATCGTTCTTGTGGAGCCGCTCGAGTATGTGCCCTTTGTGGATCTCATGCGGCGCGCATACTTGCTGATCACGGATTCGGGAGGGGTTCAGGAAGAGGGACCCTCACTGGGCAAACCGATCCTGGTCTTGCGCGAGAAAACCGAGCGGCCTGAAGCAGTTGAGGCGGGGACCGTGAAACTGGTCGGCACCGACGAATCTTGTATTCTCGCCGAGGCCGGCCGCTTGCTTGAGGATCGGGAAGAATACGAGCGCATGGCACGCGTTCACAACCCTTACGGCGATGGGCATGCCAGCGCCCGGATTAGTGACCTAATCCTCTCATTCTTAACAGAATATTCCGGGTAAGTTTCTGGCGGGAACCGCGGGGAAGTTCGCCTCTGGGAAGGGGCTGTTAGCATGGCTGCGGATATAATGGGGCCAGAAGGGGAAGCTGCCGAGATGAAAACTCCGGGAAGTGCTGGGAAGGCCAAGAAACCTGCCGTCGAGTCGCCGAATGACCTGGTGACCCTGCTTTCGCAAAAGGTCATAGGACAACCCGCGGCGATGAAGTATATCGTGCCGTATGTCGAGATGTACCAGGCCGGGCTCTCGCCCGAGGGCAGGCCCGCGGGCGTGTTCCTGCTGCTGGGGCCAACCGGCACCGGCAAGACCAAGACCGTCGAAGCGCTGGCCGACGTCCTGCACGGCAGCGAGAAGAACGTCCTCAAGATCGACTGCGGCGAGTACCAGATGGAGCACGAGGTCGCCAAGCTCATCGGCGCCCCGCCTGGCTACCTGGGTCACCGCGAGACACAGCCCATGCTGACGCAGCAGAAGCTGAACGCGGTCACCAGCGACAAGTGCACGCTGGCCATCATCCTGTTCGACGAGATCGAGAAGGCCGCTCCGTCCATGGTGCGCCTCCTGCTGGGCATCCTCGATCGCGCCAATCTGCGGCTGGGCGACAACACCTCGGTCAACTTCGAGAACAGCCTCATCTTCCTCACCAGCAACCTGGGCGCGCGGGAGATGATGAAAGAGCTGCATCCCGAATTCGGCTTCCAGGCCGGCGTTGCGCGCACCGATCGGGCGGACATGTTCAGCAAGCTCGAGAGTATCGCGCTGGGCTCCGTCCGCAAGAAGTTCTCGCCGGAATTCGTCAACCGCATCGACGCCGTGATCACCTACCAGCCGCTCGACCACGAGTCGCTGGCAACGATCCTGGACCAGCAGATGGCCGAACTGCAACGGCACGTTAACACGCGCCTGGGCGACCGCTACTTCAACATCGAGGTGCCGTTCGAGAGCCGGCAGTTCCTGCTGCGCAAGGGGACCAGCCCCGAGTACGGCGCGCGCGAGCTGAAACGCACCATACACCGGAATCTGACCCAGCCGCTCGCGACTAAGGTGGCGTCGGGACAGATCGAGCCCGGCGCGCGGGTGCGAGTCGAACTGGCCGAGGACAAGGAGAGCCTGATCATCCGCACGCTTGACCAGGGCGCGGTGCGCGCGCCGCAGCACCCCACGGTGCTGCTGGTGGACGACAACCGCGACCTG
>CAZBQQ010000277.1:0-4875 GCA_964493965.1 uncultured Solibacteraceae bacterium | reverse complement strand
CGCGAGGCCCGTATCGCGCGCCGCCTCCCACACCCGCGTCTCGCCCATGCCCTTGCTGCGGTTGTATGCCAGGCCGGCATCGAGGATCGGATGCGATTCGTCGCAGGGAACGAGAGGATACCCGTAGACGTCGGTCGTGCTCACGTGCAGAAACCGCCGCAGACCCGTAACTCCGGCCGCGGCGCGGAGCAGTTCCTCCACGCCCGCGACGTTGGCCTCGTAGTAGTCGCGCCACGGAGCCCAGTCGGTGGAGCACCCGGCGCAGTGATAGATGTGCGTGACACCCTGGACCGCGGCCCCCGCGTCCCCCCGCACCACCTCCACCGGCAGGCCGTCGAGGTGCCGCAGATCGCTGGTCGGCCGGGCCAGCACACGCACCGCCTCGCCGCGCTCTACGAGGATTTGCGCCAGTCTCCCGCCCAGGAAACCGCTAGCGCCCGTTACGAGAACCATGTTTGTGAAGCCCGCAGCCGGCTTTACCGCAGCTCCCGGAACGCGTCCAAAGCAAGCTGCAGATCCTCCAGCGTGTGCCCCGCGGTCGCGCAAAGCCGCAGCCGCGCCGAGCCCTGCGGAACGGCCGGGAACATCACCGGCGCAACCAGGATGCCCCGGTCCCGCAGATGGCTGGCGAAGAACGCGGCGGTCGCCTCGTCGCGCAGGATCACCGGAATGATCGGAGTCTCCGAGGCGCCCAGATCGTACTCCAGGTCCCGCAGCCCTTTCCGCAGGAAGTCCGCATTGGAGTTAACCCGAGCCACGCGCTCCGGCTCCTGCAGCATGATCGCGATCGCGGTCCGGATCACCGCCGCCGACATCGGGCACAGCGCGCCCGAGAAGACGAACGGGCCCGCGGCATGCTGCAGGTAGATCGAAATCTCCTGCGAGACACACGCGAAACCGCCCGACGCCGGAATGGACTTCCCTACCGATCCGGTCCAGATGTCCACTTCATCCGCCGGCACTCCGAAGTGTTCGTCGGTCCCGCGCCCGTATGTGCCTAGAACGCCCGTCGCATGGGCGTCGTCGATCATCAGATAGCAGCCGAACTCTTTCTTGATCGCGATCAGTTCCGGCAGCCGGCAGATGTCGCCTTCCATGGAGAAGATGCCATCCGCGATGATCAGCGTCCGGTTGGCGGGCGTGCCGTTTTCCAGTTCCTGGCGCAGCGAGTCCGGATCGTTGTGGCGGAAGCGCTGTATCTGGACGCCGGCCAGCCGGCATGCATCCACCAGGCTGCGGTGCGAGAAAGCGTCCAGGATCACGCGGTCCTGCGGTCCCAGCAGGGCCGAAACCACGCCCAGATTCGCCAGGTATCCCGAACTGAACGAGACCGCTTCGTCCATCCCCTTGAAGGCGGCCATCTCGTCTTCCATCTGGTGATGGAGGTCGAGCGTCCCCGTGAGCATCCGCGCGCTGGCGACCCCGGTGCCGTACTTGTCGATCGCGTCCTTAGCGGCCGCGTCAATGCGCGGATCCCCGATCAGCCCCAGGTAATCGTAGGCCGAAAGCGACAGCATGTCCCGGCCCTCGATCCGCACCCACGGACCGGACTTACTCTGGAGCGCCACCTGGTACGGGTACACGCCGGCCTGGCACGCCTGTTCCGTCATGTCGAAGATGCGCCGCGCTCGCGCGTCGAGGAGCTTGTCCTTGCCGTAACTCCGGCGGTTGCCCGAAGCAAAAAAGCCGTCAAAACGGGCGCCGGTGGCGCTGGTCAGGGGCTCGGAATGGGTAGAGGCCTTAATGTCTTTCATTCAAACGTCTCAAGGGGCGTAGGAACAAGTATACAACCGCCGTCAACCCCCGCAATTCCCCACCTACGACCGCCCCTTCAGGGTGCCCAGGAACCGCACCGCCACATAGCCCATGGACACTATAGCCCCCGCCAGCACGGTGTAGAGCACCACCGGATACCGGTCGCTCAACGGCTTCTGCGGCGGAACCGGCGGCTGGTACCTTCCGTTCTGCTGCTCGGCGCCGACGGCCAGCACGATCTCAATCGCCGGCGTTCTCCGCTCCAGGATCGCCCCCAAATCGTATGACGGCGCCTTCGCTTCCGGGTTGCCGTAAAATAGCGCGTACTCGCCCGCCGCAGCCGGCAGGAACTTCACGCGCCGCCCGATCGTCTCGAACAGCGCTCTCTCGATGGGCACCGGCCGGTCATCGCCGTTGAAGATGCGCAGCCGCAGATAGCGGTCCCACTGCTCGGAGAAACTCAGGGTCAGCGACTCTTCGTCAGGGAACCGGTAGACCACCCCCGACCCTACGTACCTCCACTCTTTGCGATCCGCGCTGGATTCGATCTCGCAGGCGCGGTGAAACAACGCGGCGCCGGTCTCGATGCGCAGCCGCGAGTGCGGGAGCCGCTCGGCGCCCAGGTCGAAAATCACCAGGCTCGTTTCGCGATCCTCAACGCGCGCCGGGCGGGCCAGCGCGACGCTCTGCCACACCGCCTCGCGTTCCCGGTAGTCGGTGAGCCACGCGCCCGTGACCGCGTCGGTCTTCATCCAGCCGAAGAACGTCGCGCGCACGAAGCGCCGCGTCGAGAGCGGGTACTCCACCGTCAGCACCGAGATGCTCCGCCCGCCCTGCGTGAAATCGAATACGTAGCCGTCTGCGCGCGCCAGGGCCCACTGACGGCGGTCGGCCGAGGTTTCGATGCGCACCTTGACGCGGAAGTTCGTCTCGGCGGTCGCGATCCGCAGGCGGTTGTGCCGGGCGGCGCGGCCCAGATCGAGCGTCAACTCGAGCCGGGCCCCCGCCACTACCGAACGGTCCAGGACCTCCGCGCGCAGTTCGGTCTCCTCCACCGCTCCGGCCAGGGTCTCGAGGACGTAAGGCACTTCGCGGCCATCGCGCACCACGCGCAAATCGGCGAGGTCCGCGCGCGCGCCCTCGTACACCGCGCGGTCGAGCGGCAGGACGCACACCTGCTGCGCCTCACCCGCGGCTGCAGGGCGCAGGAATTGCCAGTGTGCCGGGTCGAAGTCCGCCCGCGCCAGCGCCGACAAGGCCAGGAGGCTAAGAGCGATTCTCGTCATCCCGCCACCAGCTCTCGATTTTGGTTCGGTACCGCGAGTACAGATACGACGTCGCCAGAAACACCACGCCTAGAACCGAGAACGCCACGATCCGAAACAGCTTCTGGAGCAGCCACTCATCGTAGAGATAGAGCTTCAGCACCGACACGGCGAGCAGCCCCAGGCCCAGAATGCGATTGATGCCGATGTGCGTCAGAACGCCAAGCGACACCAGGACGACGCCATACGCCGCCAGGAGGATCGTGATCGACACCGTCTCCACGCTGGCCAGATTCGCGGCCGCCGTAGAGCGCTCCGCCTGGCCGAGCGTTTCCAGAGCCAGCGCCCACAGAAGGACGAAGTGCCCCGCGACATAGGGGACCAGCGCCATCAGCCCGGTTCCGATCCAGCGCGCGCTCAGAAACAGCGCCACCGTGGCCGTCAGAAACGTGAGGAAGCGTGCGTTCGCCAGCAGGCTGTTCACGTGGATCCAGGAGTCCACCCCGTAGAGCCGGCACAGCGTCAGGAAGAAGACCCCTAGCGCCGCATAGACCATTCGCCGCGCACCCGTGCGCAAGCCGATCCAGGTAAGAGCGGCCGCCTCCACCGCCCAGGCCATCGTGATGCTGTAGCTCGAAAACTGGATCGGAGCCGCCAGCGTCAGGAACGCCAGCGCCACGCCGACCAGCAGCAGCACCGGCCGCACATCCCGCCGGTCTTCAGGCTGCGAGTTCCAGAGCCGCAGTCCGAGTGCCAGGTGCATGGCCGCCAGCGCCGCCGCGAACAGGCCCATGTAGGCGTGATAGTCGGGGTCGAGCAGGTGATAGGCCAGCCCGAAGTAAACAGCGCCGTTCAAGGCGACGATGGCCAGGTCCTGCGTGCGGGTCTCGAAGCGCTTGATCAGCAGCCGCCATGCGACCCAGCCCAGGAACAACAGGAATCCGAGCGTGAACGCGGCGAAGGTTTCGCCGACGGGCTGGTCATGCGGAGCGGCCACCACCCACCACATCCCGAAGACCACCAACTGGGCGAAGGGCCACGCGCGCCGCTGCGCCCTTGCCAGGCCGGCCACGGCCAGAGCCAGCGCGAGCCACAGCGACGTCGTTGCCGGCGGAGCCCAGATGGCCAGAATCGCCAGGTTCGCGAGGATCTGCGCAGCGGCCAGCACGCCCTCGGATTCCCCCACGGCGAACAGAGCGTAGTAAGCGAGCGCGAACACCGTCGCCACTGTTTGCTTCTCGCCGTTGAAGCGGTCCGCGAACCACGCGATATAGAGAAGAGCTGTGCCCGCCATCGCCAGCCCTTCGAGCGCCCGCCAACACCGGGCTCGCGCCACCGCCATCGCGCCCACATCGAGCAGCAACAGGTAAGTGAACAGCGACCACGGCCGGTCCACGTTGGTGCTCAGCAGGATCGGCGTGAGGAACCCGCCAATCAGAGCCAGAACCGAGATGGCCTGCGCGCCGTAGTGGACCGCCAGCGCGGCCGCCATCGCCGTAGTCGCCACCATCAGTGCGAAGGCGATTTCCTGCGGCACCAGGTGGTAGACCTGGAACGCGGCCCAGAACGAGAGGTACAGGATGGAAATCCCGGTGGCTGTGATTCCCTGCGAGTAGATGCGGTAGCCCTTCCGCCACGTATACTCGCCGAAGGCCAGCGTGGCGAATCCCGCCAGCACTCCCAGCACCACGCGACCCGCCTCGCCGATCCACTGGTTGTCCACCGCGTATTTGAAGAAGAACGCCACCGCCAGGATCACCGTCACCGTGCCGATCCGGTTGATCCAGGTGAGCCCCACGCGCGTCTCGAGCGCCCGCGTCGACTCCGCTTCGGGGACTGGCTCGGGTTCAGGCGC
>CAZBQQ010000276.1:0-4979 GCA_964493965.1 uncultured Solibacteraceae bacterium | reverse complement strand
AGATCAACGTTCAGGAAATGGAGAACGTGATCTTCGAAGGCGCCGAAGCGGCGGTCGCGAGGCTCAACCTCGAAGCCATCCCCTCGGAGGCCACTCTTGAAGTGGTGCGGACGGCGAATCCGGACATCCTGGAGCTGAGCCTCATCCGCCTGTGAAACGGAAGCCCGCGCGGAATTTGAGTTCCGCTGGGCCGCGGGGCGGGGCTGAAGCCCCGCGCGGGCTGAAAGCCCGCCCTCCATGACCCCCTGCGGTCACACTTTGAGCTGGGGGTAGATCTCGCGGTAAATCCCAAGAGCTCACGGAGCCCCACGCGGCGGGGCATCAGTACAGGCTGGGGCGGGCGGAGGCGCCGAGGAGCGAGGTATTGAGGGCGGCGGTGGTGTGGGTGCCTTCGCGCCCGCCCCAGGCATAAAGCAGCTGGACCATCGGGAAGCCTCCCGCGCGGAGTGTCAGGCCGACCGAATAGCTGTGACGCAGATGCGTGAAATCCAGGTCGCCCCGCCGGAGCGCGACTTTCCCTTCGTCGAGCATCGCGGTAAATCCAAACGGGCCATAGATCGAGTGTTCGAAACGCGCTTCGGCGAGGATGTTGTTCGGCGCGCGGAAGCGGTAATCCTGATAACTCGCGAGAGCCGGGTTGCCGTCGATATCGCTCCCGCCCAGCGTGGGCTGAAAGTAGAACGGCACCAGATGGCCCGCCGGTGTGAACGACTGGTTCATCAGGAACCGCAGGGTGATGCTTCCTTCGAGGTTGCGGGTTACGGCGGGGCAGGAGTGCTCGCTAGCGCTCTCGGAGCAGTCGTCCGGCCCATTAAATGCGTTCGGAAGGAGACGGCGCGTCCGCAGGTAGAGCGGGAATTGGTGGGACAGATCGGTGGTCAGGCGTTCAAACGAAAACGTGGAATCGCCGGCCACGTATTCCTTGAGCGTGACGGCGTAGTTCAGCCGGATGTGGCCCCCGGCCAGGGCGGGGACGAAGCGCACGCCTTCGCCGAACTGCGCAAACGCCGGCTGGCTGGCGAGGCCGGGCGCCGCGGCCGGCGAGTATAGCTGCCCGATGGAGGGACTGGACTGGCCGTTGGCGGAGCGAATGTCCACGAAGCGGCCGTTGGCCTCGCCGTATAGCGCCAGGTGCCACTTCTGGAGGACCGGCCATGTGGCGTTCGCACCGACGACGGTCTCGCGCATTCCGAAGTAGGAGCGGGCGGTGTCACTGGTATCGGGCCCGATGCCGAAGTAGGGGATCGTGTTCAGGGAGATGCTCTGAGCGAGGACGTGAAAAACCGGCTCCTCCTGGACCGTGAGGTTGGATGTGCCGCCGCCTCCACCCGGCTTGATCACGATGCCGCGGTGGCGATCCCAAATGGCCGTCATGTAGGCGCCGGCCCGCCAGGATTTGTTCGTGGAGACGACGGCGTCCACATCCCAGCTCAGACGCCAGGATTCGTTGGGCGTCCAGTGCGCCACGAACGCCGGACCGAAACCGAAACCGTTCTGGGGAGCGATGCTGCCGGCCGCGATGTGCATCGGATGGTCGGTGAACAGCGTGTAGGCGCAGCTTCCGATGGCGCCGAATGTGAAGCTCGAACAGTCCTTGTGAAGCGCCTCGCCTTCACGGCGGAAATCGGAGCCCAGTTGTGTCTCCTGCGCCGCGGCGCCGGCTGCGAGCGCGACGGACGCGGCGAGAACGGCGGCGCGAATGCGGTTGGTTCGCATCGCTAGGCCTTTCCCGGCGGGTGGAGCAGTTTCTTAGTAACGTGCCGGATGTATTCGGCGGCCAGGCCTTCGGTGGCGCCTGCGGCGATGACCGACTCGAAAAGGCCGCTCTGGTGCTCCCGTGGGAGGTCCTTCTCGAGCTCTCGAAAATGCTTCACCTGATTCAGGATCAGGGTGTTCTTCGAGAGCGGCCGGTGCGGCTGATAAGAACTGCGCGCCGGTTTGGGAACGCGAATTACGGTGGGCTGCGCCATCGTGTATCTCCTAATCGAGGCCGAAGGTGGGACAGTCCTCATCGGGCCGCATCGTGTCCGTCAGCAGATCGAGAAACGTAGGTGAGGCCTTTTCGCGGACTGTGCGTTGGTCGTAAGCGCCGATGAAGTGCTCGGTGATCGTGGCGGGGATGGAAGCATGCTCGAAGGCGCGGCCTTTGGCGGGATCCTCCGGACCTGGCACCACCGTCCCCTTGGAGATCCAGGGCGAAATCAGAATAGAGGGCACACGCACACCGAGACGGTCGAAGGCGAAGGGCACGCCGCCGGTGTCGGCGAGGTTGGCATGGAATCCATCGGGCGTGCAGGATGGCGGCGGGACATGATCGAAAATCCCGCCGTGCTCATCGTAGGTGACGAGCAGCGCGGTGCTTTTCCAGAGGTCGGGGTTTTGCCGGATGGCGTTGTAGATGGTCGCCATGAAGACTTCGCCCTGTTGCACGTCGTGATCGGGATGCTGGTCCGAGGCAGGCAACTCTCCGCCGTCCTCGCCGGGGTGATCGCTGTAGTTGGGCTCGATGAAGCTGTAGTCGGGCAGGTTTCCGGCCTTGCAGTCTTCCAGAAACTGGTCGTAGGTGGCGAAGATCTGGGGCTGATTCTTGAGCAGGTTGACCACCTCCTGGGTGGAGCTGGCGGGATCGAAGTAGTAGAGCTTGGTGGTGCGTCCGGCCGCGAGCATTCGCTCATAGATGCTCTTGTAGGGTTCGAGAACGTAGAAGATATTCAGACTCGCCTGGCCGAACGAAGTTCCGTAGTGGGCGAAAGCGCGGTTGCAGACGGTTGGACCCGGGATGGAAGCGAACCAGCCGTTGAACACGGCGTAGTTGCGCGCCAGCGTGTGCAGGACCGGAAGCTTGTCGGCCGCGAAGTAGTACATGATCTTGTGGGAGTGCGCGACGTTGTGCTCCTGGTCCCAGTAGCTCTGGACGAAGCCCTGCATCGAGGGAACCGCCGGCGGCCCTGCCGTTCCGAAGAACAGCTGTTTGTGAACGGCTGGGAAGTGATGGTCGGGGTCGGGGTCGAGCTCACCCTGAAAGGCGGCGGTTGGCAGGACTTTGGCCGGCTCGTTGGTGGTATCGGGATTCGCCTCGTTGCCGGTGAGGCCGTTGATTGCGGGATTCTCGGCGTGGAGCACACCGAGCATGTGGTCGAAGGAGCGATTCTCCATCATGAGGACAACGACGTGCTTCAGAGCATCCAGTCCGGCTGACACGGCCCCCCCAGAAAGTCAGATCAATTGTCCGCATGTTAGCAGCTTTTCAAGTGCCCGTGCCGCGGGGGCCGGCCGCCGTCATCGTCCCACGTCGCGAGGGACAGGCGGTCGTGCCGGCGGACCCCTTCGCGGTCGTAGAATTCACACCAGGCCACGGTGCGGCAGGCGCGGCAATCCCTGAGCGATGGGGAGAGGCTCGCGAAGAGCAGACAGCGGCCTTCGCGGGCGAACATGTCGTTGGGGCGCACGCGCCACGAGTCTTCGGGGAGGGACATAGTCGGTCGGCAGGAGCGCCCGGCCCCTGCGTCCGAACGGTACCATTGGGGATTTTCGGCGACCACCCTGAACTCGCGTAAGTGGCTGAGATGTGACCAAATAGAGCGCTGTCAACATCGGTGACTGACCGGGGGGACACGGTCCGGGTGACACCGCTGTGAACGGGTCGCACCAGCGGGTCTGGAGACCCGCTGCAGGTGTGGACACCTGCCCCACAAGCCCGTCAGGATGAGGGCGCCTGGGCCGCCTATCAGGCCGGGATCTCCGTGGCGTCGGCCAGGAGGCCGGGCAGGTCTTTGATGCCGACACCCGGGCCGTGCGGAATGCTCATGGCGCCGTCGCGGATGCGGATGGCGGGGTCAAACCACTGGCCGTATTTCTCCGTGCCCAGCTTGTACTCCTGGTAGCGGGCCAGATTCGGCGCCGCCGAACCGAAGTGCAGCATATAGACGAAGCCGAAGCCGCCCGAGATATGGAGCGCGATGGGCAGCTGCGCCGCCTGCGCCATCCGCGCCACGCGCATGGAGCGAACCATGCCGCCGTAGTAGTACAGGTCGGGCTGCACCACATCGGCACCACGGTTCGCGATCATCCAGCGGAAGCGCCAGTGGCTGAACTCCTGTTCCCCGCAGGCCACGGGAACCGACAGCGCGTCGGCCACCTCCTTCATCTCGTCCAGGTGGTCGAACTCGCAGGGCTCTTCGAAATGCACGGCCTTGATTTGTTCCAGCAGCCTGCCGACACGGATGGCCTCGGGAGGCGAGTACGAGCTGTTCGCGTCCGCATGGATCGCGATGCCTTCGCCGAAGCTGCGCCGGACCAACGGAATCAGAGTGTCCGTGCGGCCGGGCAAGGCGTCCGCGTTCTCGCTCATGCGGCCGCCCACGCGGAATTTCAGCGCCCGGGCTCCGGACTCCGCCAGCAGCTTGCGCAGATACTCGATCTCTTCGTCGGGCGTGGTGTCGCGCCGGCCGCTCGCGACGTAGAAAGCCACCTCCTCCCGTACGCGGCCGCCCAACAATTCCCCAATCGATTTGCCCGCGATCCTCCCCAGCATGTCCAGGATGGCGAGTTCAACCCACGCCTGCGGGCACCAGAACGCCAGCCCCGCCATCTTGTAGTTGCTGTTCCAACGGTAGAGCGCGCGCAACAGATCCTCGAGGTCGCGCGCGTCTTTGCCGATAAAGAACGGGATGACGAGCTGCTGGAGAACGTGGTCCAGGTATTGGGCGCGCGGCGGGTTGGTTATCGAAACGCCTTCGGCTCCATCGCGCGACCGCACGTGGATGAGGTAGTCCTGACCCTTCTTGAGGAGGCGGATCGAGTCGATCACCACCGGCGAGCGTAGACCGTCGAGTCTCAGTACCGGAGCCGCGGCGGCCTGGTCGAGCTCACGGACGGGCACTCGCTTCACGCCGGCTGCGGCTGGAGCTAACGCCATCGCGGCAAGCAACGTTCGGCGGCGCATACGTTCGATCATAGCGCCCTAGTCCGCTCACTCA
>CAZBQQ010000275.1:0-4985 GCA_964493965.1 uncultured Solibacteraceae bacterium | reverse complement strand
CGCGGCCGTGCTCGACCTCGGTGGCGTACCACTTCATTTCGTTTTCGCAAACCAGCGCGCTGAAATGATCGAGGATGAACTGGCGGTAGTTGCGGCCGTCGTCGCCCGCGTCGGCAAAAGGCGCGTAGGCGATGGCCGTGCCGAAAAGAAAACCGTGGCGCTTGAGGCGGTACTCGACGCGGGCACCTTTCAACGGCGCCCCGTCGCGCGCGCGGACTTCGACCACCAGGTCGCCTTTGCGGAGACGCTCGATCCGGCTGTCGGCCTCGCTGCGCCAGTCGGCGCCATTGGATGACGAGAGGGGACTGGAGTGCGGTTCCATGGTTAGGACCTCAGGCTACCTTCCAACGTCGCGCGCTGTCAACGACGAGCGTCGGCGGCCCAGGTCTCCAACGTTCACTGAACTTCGTCCCTGAGCTTCTGAATGGCGGCGGCCAGCTCCGCCGGGTTATGGATTCGATACACCTCGCCTGAGCAGCCCTGCACCAGCCGCTCCACGGTATCAGGGAGCTCCCTCTGCACGCACTCCCGACAGATGTTGACGTCGATCCGGAGCTGGAAATAGAACAGGCGCGGACCTGTGCGATCCGAGTCGCAGGGAAGGCTCTTCCATCTGGTGCCGTCGCGCGCCTCCGGTCCCAGGAACAGGATCGCAGCCGGGCGGGGCTCAGCGGAGAGTCCGTCCCGCAGCAGCGACTCCAGCCACCCAAGGTGCTGCGGCCCCTGTTCGAGCGCCGCTACCGGGATTGTCGCCCTATTGACCGACGGGAGAGTCTCTGCGAGTCTGTGAAAGTCCCCCACGCCAAATCGGTCCCGCCGGAACAACTCGCGCTGCTGATCGAGGTTGAAAGCAATCAGGCGGACCTCGTCGAACGCGCCTTCGGATAGGACGCTTGAAAGCGAGCTGAGCAGCTGGCCTTGGTCGTAAAAGCCGAAAACCGAGCGCGGCCCGTAGAGGCTCGCGGCGTGGAAGAATACCGTGAGCCGCCGCGGCGCTCTGCCGTCGGGAGAGGGGCGCGGCTGCCAGCCCAGCCGGTAGATCGCTTGGATTGAGCCATGCTCCAACCTGAGCGGCACCTCCCGTTGGCGCCCTTTTCGAACGGCCGTGATGTTCAGGTGCTGGCGCGAGAGGCGCCCTCTCTGATCGCCCACCGTAAGGTCGATGCGGTAACTCCCCTCACCCAGAAAGAAGCCTCCAGCGAAGTGGAACTCCGACTTTATTCCGGCGGGGACCTCGGGCAGTTCCGCGGATTGGACGAAACAGACCGGCGGCCCGGACCCGTCGGCGGGCGCCACCTGCGCCACCACCCTGATCGAATTGCCCGTTCCCACGAACTGCCTCAACGGAATGTCGATTGAGTAGCCCGCCTGAAAGCGAAACGCGTAGTTGAGCCAGGGCCGGGTCGTCCTCACAAAGAACTTGAGCGGCGACTTTCTCCCGAGATTCGGGAACGACGTACTGAGCTGAGAGCAACTGGTTTCGCTCAGCAGGTCCTGGGCACGCGCGCCTGCCAGCAAGACAAATGGCAGCAGCAGGCTGGCAGCACGCATTCCTATCATTATCCGCGGTGCCTGTCTGCCTGGGTGAGGCGAGGCCTGCTCCTCGACACCGCCCACCGCCACGATGCTCGAACACACGGAGCTTCGGCGCGACCGGGCTCATCTGATCAGTCAGGCCTCTTCTAACCCGCCGTCGCGCGCTTCAAGCAAGGCTCCCAGGCATTCAAGTTACAGACACCCTCCAGCGGCGATACACTCGACACCATGGGGTCGAGAACAGTCGTCCTGCTCGGATCGTGCGCGTTGGCGCTCGGCTTGAATACCCCTTCGCCCGACGCGGTCCTGATCGTGGATCGGGGGCTGCCCGGTACCGGCTCGGAGAACGCCGTCTCCCAACCGGTCAGGCAGCGGGTGGGGTGGAACTTGACCGGCGGAGTATTTGTAACCGACGACTTTGTAGTCGGGCAGCGCGGCGAGTCTTGGGTAATCGACAAGGTCCGGACCTGGGGTGTTCCCGGCTCGAAATCCGGCGGGAATGCTGCGCTCGGGGATCTCTTCGAGCGGATCACGCTGTACGGTGGACTTGAGAGTGAAACCGCGCCGACCGACGCGGCGGCGGCCGAGGCTGTCTGCGCATGCCACGGCCCCGTCGCCTTGGCTGGCAGCGAGTTGCGGTCCGGAACGAACGTCGCGGAGAACGAACAGGTCGTGCTGGCTCCGGTCAGCTACGCCGATGGCTCATCGTACAGCGACGGAGGATCGCTGCTGCAACTCTGGCGGATCGAGTTCCAGAACCTGCGCTGGACGGTTCCGGGAGGCGCCGTTATCCAGTTCGGAGTATACGGGCAGGGGCGCTTGTCCTCCGGCCAGCGGCAGCGGCCGGCGTGGTTCAGCCATTCCTCCACAACCACCGGCAAGCACGCATTCCGCCTGTTCGAGACCGGCGGGAAACCGGTTGTACCCCCCAGCGGCAGTCTGCCGCAGGATCAATCGCTCGGCGTGAATGTCCAGGTTTGGGGCCATCTGCTGGTGAACGTGGCGATCCGGCCCGAGGGAAGATCCTTGAAGGTCGTTCTGCTGGGCGGTCCCAGCCTCGACGTTTCAAAAGTGGATCTCGCAAGTCTCCGTTTCGGGCCTGGAGGCGCCGTGCCGCACCGGCACGATGTGAGCAATTTCGACTCGGACGGCTTCGCCGACCTGGTGCTTCGGGTTGGCGCAGCCGAATCCGGAGTTCAATCCACTCAGCGTGTCGCCTGTCTGACCGGGCGGCTGTCCGACGGAGTGCCGTTCGAAGGCTGCGACCTGCTGCCCGTCGCTGGCAAGCGCCTATAGCCCGGCCTGATTCGCCGCCGGCTTGCGGCGCCGGAAGAAGCCAAACCCAACCAGCGCGACCGCAAGAAGGCCGAAACCGGAGGGCTCGGGTGTCGCCACATCGCCAGTGATATCCGTCTGCTTGTCGGCGTCCGCGGCGATCTCGAGATGTGACGGAGCAATCGTATAGATCGCTGCGCCGATCGCTTGGGAAGGCACCCCAAAAGTCAGGAAGACGGGATCGCTCGGAGCGTCAAGCGTCAAGTTGCCATAGGTGCCCGAGAAGACGCCCGAAAACTCGATGGGGTCCGACTCGTGGCCCGCCTGGATGACTGTGATCGTAATCGTATCCGAGCTTTGGAACGTGTAGGGCGTCACCGGCGCGTCGGGAACTGGCGGGTCTGGGTTGAGGGCTACCTTTCCAAAGAGTGAGGCAAACACCTCGAGCGAATAGCCGGGATCGTATGGCAAAGCAGTGAAATACAGACCGGCGTTTCCACCGAAATCCACGCTCGTGGTGAAGACCGGGTTGCCCCAGGCTGGCGCGGTCAAGACGCTCAGAACAGCAAGAATAACTACGAATCGTGCTAGCGTAAGTGGCTGCAGCTTCATCGGGTTCCTATTCTGGAGAGGGAAGTCCGCTTCAACATGTGATTGTACAGGAGCCAAATAAGAGTTGCAAGATCTTACAACCCCACTAAGTGGGTGAGTTAGTACTGGTACAAAAGCCACTAAGTACTGGTACCGATGCTCTATATTTCCCCTCGTGTGGGTGGTGTAAACTCACTCCTTGGTCGCGAACTATCCCCCCAAAAACTGGCGCACGAATCACCTGCGCGCGGAGAACAATATGAGAACATTTAGTTCTGTCCTAGCGACGTTCTGCATAGTGCTGTGCCTGGCCCCACTCGCCGGAGCGCAGGCACCCACCGTCTCACTGCCACCCGGATCCGTCCTGGTATCACCGATTCAGACGGGATCCACATACGCTCAGGTCGCTCTTTCGGTGCCGGCTGGACCGCCCTACTCCCTCTGGAGCAGCACCTATAGTGGTTGGTGTATTAATCCCAGGGCTTCGCTCCAGCCCTACTCCGCGACTCTGTACTCCTCGTACGACTCCACCTTGCCCGCCGATGAGGGGACTGCATTGCAGTGGCAGAAGATCAACTGGGTTCTGAACCACAAGCATGGCAACAGCGGAACTTTGCCCACTGTGGTGCTTGACGTCCAGCAAGTCATCTGGAGGTTGCTTTTCTCGACGAGCGTTTATCGGGCATCCCTCTCGGCGGCCGGGACCAGCCTGCTTAGCGATGCGAATGCTTATGGTGGCGGCTTCGTACCCGCGCCCGGGCAACTTATGGCGATTGTTCTTTACGCCTACGGAGTCGAGAACCCAGCCAATCAGACGGCTGCTATTCCTCAGGACCTGATCATCGAGTACGTGGTGGGCGGAAGGATCGGTGACTTCGTTTGGAAGAACACAGCTCAGGACGGGCTTCAAAATGCCGGCGAGCCCGGGATCAACGGGGTCACGGTGCAGTTATACAACGGTTCCACGCTGGTGGCGACCACGACCACGGTGGACGCCCCGGTGGGTTACCCTTATCCGGGTCCGACCCCGGCCGGGTACTACCAATTCATCGGGCTTCCGGCCGGTACCTATACCGTACTCATTCCTGATCAATCGGCTCTCTCCGGCCTCTATCGCACACTTTCCGCACAGGGCGTGAACCCTGCGGTGGATAGCAACGGCATCGCTGGTCCGAGTAACGGCACGATCGCGACCGTAGTGCTCACAACGGATTCGATGGTCGACGAAACGATCGATTTCGGATTCTACGCCGCACCGCAAGTTACGCTGGCATGCCCGTCCGTGACCTCCGTGCAAGAGGGTGGCTTCTACAATTCGGCTCTCGAGACTACGGGAGCGATTCCCCCCAACGTTTTCTCGATCACCTCGGGCGCTCTGCCGGCCGGAGTGACCTTGAACGCATCGACCGGTGCTCTGACCGGGACCGCAACCGCGCCTGGCAGCAACAGTTTTTCGGCACAAGTGGTGGACTCTCGCAACAACTCGGCCGGGACCGCGACCGCCAGTTGCGGGATCACGGTTTTGCCGCCGCCGACCGCCAACTGCGTCGCCATCACGGCGGTGCAGGGCGTGGCGATCACGC
>CAZBQQ010000274.1:2623-4988 GCA_964493965.1 uncultured Solibacteraceae bacterium | reverse complement strand
TCCAGACCAACGTAACCTCTCTCATAGCCCAGAACAACCTGCGCATCGACACGGACTTCCAGAGCCGCACGATTCAGCGCCTGACTTCGGGCTATCGTATCAACTCTTCCGGTGACGACCCGGCCGGCCTAGCCGTGGCCAACGGGTATCGGGCCCAGGAAGCCCAGTTGACCCAGGGCATTCAGAACGCCAACGACGGCATCAGCACCCTGCAGATCATCGATGGCGGCATGAACAACATCGGCACCATTCTGGACCGCCTCCAGACCCTGGCCACCCAATCCGCCTCCGACACCTTCAACGGAAACCGCGACGTGCTGAACAGCGAGTTCCAGGGCCTGGTTACCGAAATCAACCGGCAGTCGCAGGCCATCGGCCTGAATCAAAACGGAACCTTCGCCAAGGCCCTCTCCGTGTACATCGGCGGTGGTCGCGCCCAGGGAACCACCTCGGCCGCCACCAACTCCAGTTTGCAGATCAACCTGGCGGGCGCCAGCGTGGACGCCAAAAGCCTCGGCCTGACCGGTATGCAGGCCGTCGGCGGCACGCCCCAAACCACCGACATCGGCGACACCTCGAACACCAGCGTGTCGAAGATTCTCGCCGCCAACGCCGAACCGATGGCGGGCGAGACCGACTTCTACGTCTCCGGTCCCGGCTTCTCGGGCGGCAGCAAGGTCAAACTGAATGTCAACACCTCGAGCGTCAGCGGCATCGACTCGCTGGTTACGGCCATCAACGACGCGATCACGAACGCCGGCAACGAAGCGACGCCGGCCGCGGCAGCGTTCAAAGCCGCCAACATCACAGCCTCGGTGAACACCGACACCAGCGGCGGAAAGCAGCTCGCCTTCACCTCCAGCACCACGGCCTTCCAGGTGGAAGCCGGCGACGCGGTGTCGAACGCGCTGATGGGCAACTTCGCCGTCGCGGGCCATCCCGCCGCCGCCACCATGGGCTCGACCTACACCGGAAGCAACGCTCAGTCCGCCGCCACCAAGGTGGTCAACCCCACCAACGTCTCGTTCCAGATCTCCGGCGCCGGCCTGTCCACTCCGGTCACGCTGTCGCTCAAGAGCACCTCCACGACGGTGGGCACTGCGATCACCGACCTTGAAAGCCAAGTGGCCGGCAACTCCGCCCTGGCGGCTGCCGGAATCACCCTCACGACCACCGGAGGAGGCGCGCTCCAATTCAAGTCGGCCCACGGTGAGCAGATCCAGGTGATGGCCACCGGCGACACCTCCAACGTCCTCGGCATGGGTTCCTTTGTGACGGACGCCAATGGGGCGGTGGACTACAGCACCATCACTGGCGCCGCTTACAGCTCCGGCCAGAACTACGGACAAGCCACGCTTCAGTTCTCCATCAACGGCCAGAACTCGGATGGGAACGCCATCAATATCGACATGACCGCGGGGAGCGCCACGGCGGCCTTCGCGACCAGCACCGACCAGACCACCGGACCGGTTGTCATCACCCCGAACAACAACACCTTGAACCTGGTGGTCAACGGAACGGCGGTGAGCGTGACGCTGGCCAACAGCGCCGCTGCCACCAAGAACGACATCGCCAAGCAGATCACCACGCAGGTCAACAACCAGATCGGCGGCAACGCCTCCATCAACGTCACGGTGAACAACAACAACCAGATCGTGTTGACCGACACCACCAAGGGCGCGGGCGGCTCGATCCAGGTCCTCAACGGAACGGCCAATGCGACCCTGGGCTTCACGGCGGCGGTCGGCACGGTTGCCACGGGCGTCTCCGCCAGCGCTGCGGACGTGGCTGCGCAGATCAAACAGCAGGTCGCGGCCAATACAACTCTGTCGGCGGCCGGAATCCAGGCTAGCGTCAACGGCAGCGGCAAGTTGGTCATCAACTCGAGCAACCTCACCGACTTCCGCATCAACGCGGTGGGCGGGTCTCAGTCGGCGGCTGTGGTTACCGGCGCGACGTCGGACACCACGGCGGCGACGGCGGCGGTAAAGGCGAGCACCAGCGGCAACACGACCTTCAATGTTGTGGCCGGGACCAGCGACGACCTTCATTTCCAGGTGGACGGCACCATCTACAACGTCACCCTGACGACCGGCGCCGGCAGAACCCAGACCAATATCCTCAGCGACATCAACGGCGTTCTCGGCAGCGCCGGCACGGCCAGCTTCAGCGCGCAGGGCGCGTTGAAGATCACCTCGGCCACCGCGGGCGCGGCCGGCTCGGTAACGATCCTGGCCGGAGGCGCCAACTCGGTCCTGGGTTTGACGACCGGAGCCACCTCCACCGGCACGGACGCGACCACGGGCAAGCAGGCGCTCACCAGCACCGCCGGCCCGTATACGATCTCCTCCAACGCCAACGACAC
>CAZBQQ010000274.1:0-2523 GCA_964493965.1 uncultured Solibacteraceae bacterium | reverse complement strand
AGGCGCTCACCAGCACCGCCGGCCCGTATACGATCTCCTCCAACGCCAACGACACCATCAACCTGGTTGTCAACGGTGCGGCCAAGACGATCACCCTGACGGCCGGGGCAGCGGTCTCCGGGAGCGCCATCGCCACCGAGATCACGAACGGGCTGAGCGGGACCGGCTACACCGCCAGCTACAGCGGCAGCGAGTTCCACATCACAACGGCCGCCACCGGCTCCGGGCAATCGCTCCAGGTCCTGGACGGGACCGCGAACACGCTCCTTGGCCTGACGGATGGCATCACCAAGGGCACAGATGCGTCGCCGGCGAAGTTCTCCAGTAGCGGAACCGGCGCTTACAGCGTCACGACCGGTACGAATGACATCCTGAAAATCACGATAACCGGAGCCAACGGTGGCTCTGCGCAGACCATCACCCTGGCGAACGGTAACAACCAGACGGCCACGACCATCGCCGCCACGATCAACGACCAACTCAAAGGGGGCCACGCTTCGGTTGACGGCCAGAATCACCTCGTCATCCAGTCCGACAACCCGGACCCGGCGGCGACCATGGTGGTCGACGGAACCGTCACCAACGACGCGTCCCAAACCCTGGGTTTGACCGGGGGAACCAGCGTTTCGCACAGTCAGACCGCCGCAGCCGGGCTGACCCTGGACTCGTCCAGCGTAACCACCTTCAATATCGATCAGAACCTGACCAACACGCTCGGCTTCAAGGTCGACGGCGGCGGGGTCCAGACGGTCACCCTGAAGACCGGGTCGCTCTCGGCCGGGGAAGTCGCCGCCGAGATCACCACCCAGCTCACTAGCGCTGGCGCTGGCGCCACGGCCTATGTGGACAACAGCGGGCACGTTCAGGTCCAGGTCACCGCGACCGGTACGGGCCATTCCATTCAGATCGTCGCCGGGGGCGCCAACACCGTCTTCGGGCTCGGCGCGTCCGGCAACGCCTCCGCTACCAGCGGCGGCTCGGGCAGCACCGCGCAGACCGCCGGGGCTAACGAGGGCTCCGCGGCAACCTTTAACATCGACACCAACTTCAACCAGCTCGATGTCGCCATCAACGGCGCGCCTGCTCAGACCATCACCCTCACCGGCGGAGCCACGCAGACGAAAGCGTCGATCGTCAACGACATCAACAGTCAGCTCACCGGCGGCATGGCGTACGTCGACGGCAACGGAAAGATCGCCATCGCCTCTCTGACCACCGGCTTGGCCACGCCGACCGCTTCTTCGGTGGCGGTAGCGGGCAACGCGGCCGCAACCCTGGGCTTCTCGGCCGCCACGGCCACCGGCGCGGATGCCACCTCCGGGTACACCATCGGCGCCGGCAACGACACCCTGACCTTCTCGATCGACGGCAGCTCCGCACACGTCACCTTGACGCACGGCACCCGGACAGCGGCCCAGGTGGCGGGCGAAATCGCGACCCAACTGACGACTCTTGGCGTGACCGCCGGGGTCACCACGGACAACACCGTCAAGATCTCGTCCGGCACGCTGGGCGCCAGCTCCAACGTCACCATCAGCGCTTCCACCAACGATGCCGCCGCCACCCTGGGGCTTGCGGAGACGTCGACCAACGGCTCCATGCAGGACGTGGGCTTCGGAACCGGCGGAGCCACATTTACCACCGCCGACTACACCGTCGGCGCTCCCAACGCCAACGTAGTTACCTCGGGCGGCGCCACCTCCGCCAGCCTGAGCTTCACGCCGCTCGCCAACGGCGCCGACGACCAGGCCATCACGGTCTCGGCCACCAACTCCAGCGGCCAGTTGCAGACGAAGACCATCATGCTGGCCAACAGCGGGACGACCCGGACCGGCGCGTCCATCGACGCAGCGATCCAGGCCATCAACACCGCGCTCCAGCAGACCAACCTTCCGACCCTCCAGTCGGTGGTGGCGGTCAAGGACGACTCCACCGGTACCGAGAAGATCAACTTCGTCAGCTCGCTGGCCGGCTTCCAGGTCAGCGTGGGAAGCACGGGCGATCACTCCGGAGTGGGTGGAGTGGCGGCCCAGGGCACGACCGTCACGGCCGGAGTCCTGGCCGGCGGCAGCACGCTGGACGTCTCGACCAAGCAGGGCGGCACCGCCGCCATCGCCGCGGTCACCAGCGCGGTTACGGCTCTGGGCTCCGCACAAGCCAACGTCGGCAAGGCCCAGAACACCCTGAACTACGCGATCGGCCTGGCCGAATCGCAGATGTCGAACCTGGCGGCCGCCGAGTCGCGCGTGCGCGACGCGGACATGGCCTCCGAAGCGGCGAACCTCACCAAAGCTCAGGTCCTGCAGCAGTCGGCCATTGCGGCCATGGTGCAGGCCAATTCGGCTCCGCAGGCCGTACTGACTCTGTTGCGGGGCTAGTAACCACGGATAGCGGCCGCCGCAGCTAGCGGCCGTTACGAACCATTACTACAGGAGGCCGGGCGGTTCGTCTCCGACGATCCGCCCGGCATCGCATCCGGCCGGAGCGCTAGCCAGGCTGATGGCGCCCAATTCACGAAAAAGG
>CAZBQQ010000273.1:0-5024 GCA_964493965.1 uncultured Solibacteraceae bacterium | reverse complement strand
ATGAGCCGATGAAACCGCACAACCTGGTGCTGAGCTTTATCGGCGCATGCCTGCTCTGGGTGGGCTGGTTCGGATTCAACGCCGGCAGCGCGCTGGCGGCCTCGGCGCTGGCGACCAGCGCGTTCGTGGCGACGCATTTCGCCGCCGCTGCCGCGGCGCTGAGCTGGGTCTTCGTAGAGTGGATCCGCACCGGCAAGCCGAGCGTGCTGGGCGGCATCTCCGGCGCCGTAGCGGGTCTGGTGGCCATTACGCCCGCCTCCGGGTTCGTCAAGCCCTTCCCGGCGCTTCTCATCGGTCTGGCGGCGGGGGCGGCGTGCTACTTCATGGTGACCAAGGTGAAGAGCTGGTTCGGATACGACGACTCGCTCGACGCCTTCGGAGTTCACGGCGCCGGCGGAACGCTCGGCGCGATCCTCACCGGCGTGTTCGCCACCAATCTGGTCAACGAAGGCTTCAACCGGCCTCTGGGCGCGGTGGATGGCAACGCCGGGCAGATCGTCAGCCAGCTCGTGGGAACGCTGATCGCCTGGGGACTGGCCATCGTGGGCACCCTCGTGATCCTGAAGATTTGCGACGTGACGCTAGGCGTGCGGGCCGACGCGATGGACGAGACGCAGGGCCTGGATCTGAGCATGCACGGGGAGGAGGCCTACAATCTCGAGGCATAGGCCGTGAGAAACTAGGCGCGAGGGTCTCCCCATGAAGAAAATCGAAGCGATCATCCAGCCGTTCAAGTTCGACGACGTGAAAGAGGCCATGAAGGCCATTGGCATCGACGGCATGACCGTGACCGAAGTGCGCGGGCACGGCCGCCAGAAGGGACACAAGGAAGTGTACCGGGGCCAGGAGTACGAAGTGGACCTGCTCCCCAAAGTGAAACTGGAGATGGTGATTCCCGACGCGCGCCTGGATGAGGTGATCGGCACCCTAACGCGCTCGGCTCGCACCGGCAAGATCGGCGACGGCAAGCTGTTCGTCTACGAAGTTGCCGAGGCCGTCCGCATAAGGAACGATGACCGCGGCGAATCAGCCCTATAGTGAACCGGACCCGCGCGGGTTCTGGGACGACCCTGCCGGAGCCCTCGTGCGCCGCACCGTCACCGTCGATCGGACGGTTTCGGAATCGTTCGCGAAACACCTCGAGCCCGTGGCGCCCGCGGGCCTCGCGCTGCTGGCCGTGGGAGGCTACGGACGGCGGGAACTGTTTCCGTACTCGGACGTGGACCTGCTGCTGCTGATCGAAAAGCCGGGCGTCCCGGAACGGATGCGAGGAGCCATCTCCGCCTTCCTGCAGAGCCTGTGGGACGCAGGCCTGCGCGTCAGCCACTCGGTGCGGACGCCGGTGGACTGTTCGGCGCTCGATGAGCAGAACATCGAGCTCAGCATCAGTCTGCTCGACCAGCGCTTCCTGGCCGGCGATCGCGGCCTGCACGCCAAGCTCGACCTCGCCATGGCGCGGTATCTCGATCGCCAGGGCCAGGTGCTGGCCGGGCACCTGTGCCGCATGGTGCGGGAGCGGCATACGAAGCACGGAGGCTCGATCTACCAGCTCGAGCCCAACATCAAGGAAGCTCCGGGCGGCCTGCGCGACTACCAGCTCATCGCGTGGCTGAAGAAGCTGCGTGACGCGCGGCACAACACATCGGACCACGAGGACGACACGCCCGATCTGCTTCCAGCCCGCGATTTCCTCTTTGGGCTGCGCACCTATCTTCACCAGCGCGCCCGCCGCGACTCCAACACGCTCACCTTCGAGCTCCAGGACGAGATTGCGGAAGTGTTCGCAAGCTCGCCCGCCGTCTGGATGCGCACCTATTACAGCTCCGCGCGCGGCATCGCGCGGGAGGCCCTGCGGGCCATCGAGACGGTGGATGAGCAGTCGAGCTCGCTGCTGGTGCAGTTCCGCGACTGGCGCTCGCGCGTGTCGAACACGGAGTTCCACGTCTCCCGCGAGCGCGTCTACTTCCGCGCGCCGCAACGGCTTGAGCACGACCCGGGGATGGCGCTGCGCCTGTTCGAGTTCGTGGGACGCCACGGCATGCACCTGGCGCTCGAAACCGTGCGCCGCCTGGACCAGCATTCCGCCGCGCTGAGCCACTACTTCGCTTCGCCCCCGGCGCCCTTGTGGCCGGCCTTCAAAGCCATCCTGGCGACGCCGCATTGCGCCCTGGCGCTGAATGCCATGCACGAAACGGGCGCGCTGGCCGCCCTGTTGCCCGAATGGGGACCGGTGGAGTGCCTGGTGATCCGCGACTTCTATCACCGCTACACCGTGGACGAACACACGCTGCGCGCCATGCGGATCCTGGAGGACCTGCGCGCACCGAAGGACCCCGGCTGGAAGCGTGTCGCCGGCCTGTACTCGGAGATTGACCGGCTGGACCTGGTGATGTTCGCGCTGCTGTTCCACGATCTCGGAAAGGCCCTGAAGGAGGGCCTCGCCCACGTTGGCGCGTCCGCGGAGCAGGCCGCGACCGCCATGGAGCGGCTGGGTATGCCGGAGGAAGACCGGCGCGTGGTGATTGCGCTGATCGAACACCACCTGGCGCTTTCTTCGGTCATGAACTCGCGCGACCTGGAGGACCCGGCCACCGCGCCCTTCATCGCCTCCAAGGTCGGCACGCTCGAAATCCTGAAACAGCTCACGGTCCTCACCTTCGCCGACATCAGCGCGGTCAACCCCACCGCCATGTCGCCCTGGCGCCTGGAGCAGCTCTGGCGGGTCTACCTGCTCGGCTACAACGAGCTGACCCGCGAGCTCGAATCCGACCGCATCCACGAGGGCGGCGTCGAGAAGGCCGGGATGGAGGAGTTCCTCGAGGGCTTCCCGGTACGGTACCTGCGCAAGCACTCCGCCGCCGAGATCGAGGCGCACTTCCAACTGGAACAGCGCAGCCGCGAGCGTGGGGTGGCCGTCGATATCCGCCGCGAGAACGGCTTCTACGCCCTCGCGCTGGTGGCACGCGACCGGCCGGCGCTGCTGTCCGCGATCGCCGGCGCGATGGCCGGCTTCGGCATGAACATCCTGCGTGCGGAGGGATTCGCCAACCGCAGCGGCATCATCCTCGACACCTTCGTATTCGAGGATCCGCACCATACCCTGGAACTGAACCCCACCGAGGTGGACCGCCTGCGGCTCACGCTCGAGCGTGTAACGCTGGGCCGCCTGGACGTGAAGGAGCTACTGCGCAGCCGTCCCGCGCCTGCGCCGCCCACGAAGAAAGCGCGCGTCGCCCCGGCGGTATCGTTCGATTCGCGCGTCTCCGAGGTCGCCACGTTGATCGAGGTGGTGGCAGAGGACCGGCCGGGGCTCCTCTACGCGCTCACGTCCGCGATCGCATCGACCGGCGCCAATATCGACGTGGTGCTGATCGACACCCGCGCGCACAAGGCCCTCGACGTCTTCTACGTGACTTCCGAAGGCAAGAAACTGGGCGCCGCGCAGCAGGCCGAGATGAAGGAGAAACTGCTCAAGGCCTGCGCCCCCTAGACAGGCAACTTTCGCTTCACAAGAGTGCTGGAAACGGGATCAATCGAGTAGTGGGCGGGCTCGGCGATCGCTTCCTCTGCTACGTGCAGGACTCGGAGGCGGCCCGTGTCGAGGCCCAGCTCTTTGGCCAGTTGCAAGGTCCGCGACTCCAGCGCCGCTTGCGCCGTGGCGGGCGCGCCCTCCATGGTGACGATGCGATGAACGTGGCAGATTCTGCCGTCCTTCGGATCGAACAGCAGACAGCAGGAAACGGAACTCACCTTACCTTGACCAGTCGTCTGGAAGTTCATAGCAGTTCCCTTCTAGCCCCAGTAGTCCATGCGCGCTACGAGCCATGCATGTTGGTCGCTGCCCGTTGCTATCGCGTATGTAATCGAGGAAATGTGGTCGAAGATAACCGGCGGCCAATTCCCCCATTCCCCGAAATCGATGTCCTGGTCTGAGCCATCCCCTAGCCTGCGGCGGTAGTGCTTGATCCCAGTCATGTTTGTGCCGCCGCCGGACTGGCCGGCTAGTGCGGTTTGTGCCCCCAGTGTCGCGGGAGGGATGTTCACGTCTATCGTGAAATAGCCGTTTCCCCAAGCATTGAACCAGTGCCACTCAATTTTAGTTACTGCCATCGAGCCCCCCTCATCCAATTCGCAACCCGATTGTACACCCCCTTTATCCGTATTCCTGAACTAATTCCGACTCGCCAGCGGCGGCTCGGGGCGGCGCTGCGGGGACAAACTGGCAGGCGCTAAAATGGACGCAATGGCAGATCGAGCAGTCGCCACTATCAGCGCCCTCATCGTTGATGACGAGCAGCTCGCCAGCGATGAGCTCGCGTATCTTCTGAAGGACTTTGGGGACGTGGAAGTGATCGCCACGGCCCGGAACGGCCTGCAGGCGGTCAAGCTCATCGAGGACCTGGAGCCCGACGTGGTGTTTCTGGACGTCCAGATGCCGGGCATGGACGGGCTGGGCGTCATCCGCGCGCTCAAGGAGAAGGGCGATTCCCTGCCCTACTTCATTCTGGCCACGGCCTACGAGCAATACGCCGTCGAGGCGTTCCGCCTGGAAGCGCTCGACTACCTGCTCAAGCCGGTGGATAAGGAGCGGCTGACGGAATCGGTGGACCGCGCGCGCCGCTTCGTGCAGGAGCGCGCCAAGTCCCAGCCGCCTGAAGCGGCGGCGGCCCCCAGAAACCTGCCTCACCGCACGAAGCTGATGGTACGTGCCGCCAACCGCAACTTCATCGTGGATGCGAACGAGGTCATTTACGCGACCATCAACGACGGCCTGATCACCATCGTCGCGCCCGGCCTCGAAGGGCAGTCCAACTACCGCACCATCGAGGAACTGCAGTCGAACCTGGACCCCGACGTCTTCTGGCGCGTCCACCGTTCCTTCCTGATCAACATCAACCGGATCAAGGAAGTGATCCCCTGGTTCAAGTCCAGCTACATGCTGCGGATGGACGACAAGAAGCAGACGGAGATTCCGGTGAGCCGGGTGCAGACCAAACGGTTGCGGGTGCTGTTGAAGCTGTAGG
>CAZBQQ010000272.1:0-5056 GCA_964493965.1 uncultured Solibacteraceae bacterium | reverse complement strand
ACCGGCCGTCCCTGGTCACGGTCTACGACTCCAATGGGGACACAGCCGCGAAGACAAGTTTCCAGTACGATGTCGGCACGCTGTACGGCACTACAGAGGCGCAGCACGTGGCGGTTCCGCAGGGATGGTCGCGAGGCAATGTGACCGGCATCGTTCGCTACTCGGCCGCGGGGGCTTATCTCGTCCAGAACTTCACGAACTATGACACCGGGAACGTCCGGACGGCCACGGACGTGAACGGCGCGGTGACAACCTACCAATTCAGTTCAGCAACACACCCCAGCGCCACTACGTCTACGATTCCGCTACGGTCAACGGCCAGACCATGGCCAACGCCAAAGGCCGTCTGGCGGAAGCCTACACCGGGACCGGTTCGCCCAAAATCACGGACCTGGGCTTCAGCTACTCGCCGCGCGGAGAGGCGGCCGACCTCTGGCAGTGGAGCACCAACTCGGGCGGCTGGTATCACGTCGCCGGCGCCTACTGGCCCACCGGACCCACCGGGTTGCTGAACACCCTGACCGCCCCCGGGCTTCCCGTGTTCACCTATAATCCGGATGGGGAGGGCCGCGTCGGCTCGGTCCAGGCCGGCAGCGCGTCCCTGGTGAGCGGCACGCAATACAACGATTTCCGTTCGGGCTGGCTGCCCATGGTGGTGAACCTGGGCGCGGCGGGCTCAGGCGACAAAGACACTTTCACCTTCGACACCAACACCGGGCGGATGAGCCAGTACATGGCCACGCTCGCCAACAACTCTTCGCTCACCGGCACCCTCACCTGGAACGGCAATGGTTCGCTGGCGCAACTGGGCATCGTCGATCAGTTCTACCCCGCCAACAACCAGACCTGCAGCTACACGCACGACGAGCTGGCCCGGATCAGCAAGGTGGACTGCGGCAACGGCTTCTGGGGACAGACCTTTGCGTACAACGACGCCTTCGGCAACGTCACCAAGGCGGGCATCGTGGGGCGGCAGGGCGGCAGTTACACGCCCACCTATAGCCCGTCCACGAACCAGATCTCGTGCACCGGCTGCGGCTACGATTCCAACGGCAACCTGACGGCGGACGCACCGCAGCCCGGCGGCCACAGCTATGTCTGGGACGCGGAAGGCAAACTAAGCCAGTACAACGGCGGCGCCGCGCTGGTGTATGACGCTTTGGGCCGCCGCGTGGAGCAGCCCGGAGCCCAGATTCTCTACGGCCCGGGTGGCGGCAAGCTGGCGCTGATGAGCGGCCAGGCCGTGACGAAGGCTTTCGTGCCACTGCCGGGCGGGGCGACGGCGGTGTACAACGGAGGCACGCTGACTTATTACCGCCATGCGGACTGGCTGGGCTCGTCGCGGCTTGCCTCCAAATCGTCTGACCACACGGTCTACTACGATGGCTCCTACGAACCCTTCGGACAGAGTTACGGAGAAAGCGGGACAGTGGACCACAGCTTCACCGGGCAGAACCAGGACCTGGTGCCGAACTTCCTGTACGATTTCCCGGCCCGCGAGTATCAGCCCGGCACAAGCCGCTGGCTGTCGCCGGATCCGGCGGGCCTGGCAGCTGTCGATCTGGCGAATCCGCAGTCCTGGAATCGCTACGCGTACGTGAACAACAGCCCGCTGAACAGCGTGGATCCGCTGGGTCTCGCGAATGTTGTGGACTGCACGCCCGGGAAGTATCAGAATAAGCTGTGCGAGGCACATGTGCAGGAGTCGGTTCTGCACCTCGGCGCGGAGGCTGACAAAGGCGTCTACGGCGCGGCCCTGTTTTGGGCCAACCTATTGGGCGTCCAATCCATCACCCTATGGTCTCCAACGCAATACACAGCGCCGGAAGGCTTTACTGTAACCATCGTCGGTAGTGGCACAGATTCTTGGGAGGACCCTGGCTCCAGTAGCGCCACGCAAGAATTGACCGACGCTCTCGTGGCGTTCGTTGACAGCGGTCCGAAGAACATTGAATATGGCCCAGACAACCCTTTCACGCGAGACTTCATGAAGTCCGCCGCCATGGACGCCATAAATGCCAAGATCACATCGAACTGTAGCGCAGCCAGCGGCAATGTCGCAGTCGGTACGGGAGAAGCATTTGTGAACACGATGATCGACGGTGCCGCCGGTGGCGAGGGTTTCTACACACCCGAGGCGCAATTGGGGGCCTTTAACGCCGCCTACACCCGGGGAGGTGGCATGGTAGATATAACCGTAACTAACCCGATCAGCCTTAACTCCCTTCTCTTCCACCTGCCCGCCGCCCTTGGAATAAGCAATCCGAAGACGGGGAGTTTTGGGACGGTACACCAGACGCTGCACATCCACGCGATAGATCCGTGCCATTGACATGACCCACGATCTGAATTACCTCTTGTCTCGGCACCGGCGTTTACGGCCGAGCGGCCGTCCCCCTGACATCACTGACATCAGGCGGGCTACGCTGTTGCTCGGGACCGCACTGGCTGCGCTCATTGGTGCCCTCGTCGCGTGCATCCCCGTTCGATCCATGAGCGATGTGATCGGCGTGTACGAACTGAATGCAGGGCGTCAGAAGATCACGCTGCAAGTCACCCCGGATCAGAGTTTCACTGAATCCATTCAGTTCTCATCAGGACAAGTTGAAAGACGGGTGGGAAAATGGCACTGGAACTCCGGCAGTGTGGGCTTTGATGGGCTTTGGATCCCGAAATCGTTCGCTCCTGAGTACATCCTCCAAGCGGACTCCCGAGCCGACGGTCGCCACCAAAGGTATACCGAGCCGGGATATTGGTCCGTCTCGGCTGAGAATCATTGGGGAACCGTCGTTCTGGCGGTGTTCCCTGACGCAGACATCAATTTCAAAATGGTGCAGCGATTCCGGCACTAACAATGGTTCTGCGTCGGCGCAGGCAGACGGCGGTGGCACATGAACGTCGAAATTAGCTACTCCCCGCGCGGCGAGGCGGCCGATCTCTGGCAGTGGAGCACCAACTCGGGCGGCTGGTACCACGTGGCCGGCGCCTACTGGCCCACCGGACCCACCGGGTTGCTGAACACCCTGACCGCCCCCGGGCTTCCCGTGTTCACCTATAATCCGGATGGGGAGGGCCGCGTCGGCTCGGTCCAGGCCGGCAGCGCGTCCCTGGTGAGCGGCACGCAATACAACGATTTCCGTTCGGGCTGGCTGCCCATGGTGGTGAACCTGGGCGCGGCGGGCTCAGGCGACAAAGACACTTTCACCTTCGACACCAACACCGGGCGGATGAGCCAGTACATGGCCACGCTCGCCAACAACTCTTCGCTCACCGGCACCCTCACCTGGAACGGCAATGGTTCGCTGGCGCAACTGGGCATCGTCGATCAGTTCTACCCCGCCAACAACCAGACCTGCAGCTACACGCACGACGAGCTGGCCCGGATCAGCAAGGTGGACTGCGGCAACGGCTTCTGGGGACAGACCTTTGCGTACAACGACGCCTTCGGCAACGTCACCAAGGCGGGCATCGTGGGGCGGCAGGGCGGCAGTTACACGCCCACCTATAGCCCGTCCACGAACCAGATCTCGTGCACCGGCTGCGGCTACGATTCCAACGGCAACCTGACGGCGGACGCACCGCAGCCCGGCGGCCACAGCTATGTCTGGGACGCGGAAGGCAAACTAAGCCAGTACAACGGCGGCGCCGCGCTGGTGTATGACGCTTTGGGCCGCCGCGTGGAGCAGCCCGGAGCCCAGATTCTCTACGGCCCGGGTGGCGGCAAGCTGGCGCTGATGAGCGGCCAGGCCGTGACGAAGGCTTTCGTGCCACTGCCGGGCGGGGCGACGGCGGTGTACAACGGAGGCACGCTGACTTATTACCGCCATGCGGACTGGCTGGGCTCGTCGCGGCTTGCCTCCAAATCGTCTGACCACACGGTCTACTACGATGGCTCCTACGAACCCTTCGGACAGAGTTACGGAGAAAGCGGGACAGTGGACCACAGCTTCACCGGGCAGAACCAGGACCTGGTGCCGAACTTCCTGTACGATTTCCCGGCCCGCGAGTATCAGCCCGGCGCAAGCCGCTGGCTCTCGCCGGATCCGGCGGGCCTGGCGGCTGTCGACCCGACCAATCCGCAGAGTTGGAATCGCTACGCGTACGTGAACAACAGTCCCCTCAACAGCGTCGATCCGCTTGGGCTCGATTGGCTGGATAACGATCCGGTCAAGTGCAAGCCAGGGCGCTATCAGGATCGAAACTGCGAGGCAAAGGTGCAGGAGGCTGTCCTCCACCTGCACGAGAACCTCGACTGGGATCCATTCGAGATCCTGGGCGCTGGCCCGGATTGGGCGCCCAACGCGGAGATCGATGGACACGCACTTCCTGCGCCGCCATACCTGATGCGGGCAGAATTCGACTTCCTTGGTCACGCGATTCCTTTTGTAGGCAGTGCATATTTCCCAAATTATAAGCCTACAGCTTGCCAGTAGCGGCCGGCAGCGCTGGGTCTAGGGGGTGAAACAATGAAGGGTCGGCTGCGGTATTACTTGGTCCTTTGGCCTGCCACCGTCATTCTGGCTTCCCTGGTGCGCCGGTTTCTCTACGGCAGTTGCAGCACCGATTTCTGGGTAGCAGCAGCAGCGCGCCCAACTCTGGGCGGGGGCTCTATCTCTGTCCCACACTGGTGGATCGTCCCTGTAAGTCAAGTCTGGTACTACCTGATTCTGGCAGTAGCAGGGGGAATAACCCTCGCGAGAGTACTCACCGTCATTGTCTCTTCGGCGATCGGGCACAACTGGAAACGTGCAGGGGTCTGGCTAGGTGTTGGCTAGGTGGGCTCTTCTGCGTGAGTATCTCCGCCTATCTGATTTCCCTTTTGGCGTATTCTGTTGGCCCTTGGCAAAAGGTTGGGTTGATGGTGTTTTACAGTACCCGCGGCCCATTAGCGCCAACTCTGATTTTTGCGGCAGCAATTATCGTCGCCAAGCTGCTTTCGAACGGAGCGCGATCCGAGAAAGGTAAACGGGAGCTGTTTTTGGCCTTGAGCGGATTGCCGATCGCTGGAATACTGATTGGGTTCGCGATCCCCGTTTTGCTCAGACCGGCCCCGGGG
>CAZBQQ010000271.1:0-5057 GCA_964493965.1 uncultured Solibacteraceae bacterium | reverse complement strand
TGAGCGAGCGGACTGCGGCTTTTTTTGCGACGAGCGACCGGCGACGAGCGACGAGCAGCCGCCGCAGGCGGCCCACGATTTGCCGCAAGACACCGTCTTGGGACAAAATAGTATAAGCATCCAGGGCGTCCGCCCTGTGCTGGGGCCAAAGAACCGAAAATGCCGTTCGGTGCGCCAAGACGCGCGGCGTGGAGACTCCGCGATCTACCGCTGTATGCCAAAGGATTGGCGGTAGTTGCGCTGCCATTGGCGTGGCTCCTGGTTGTGGCCGGCGCCTTCTACCTGGTCCAGCGGGATACCCAGTCCGCCGGGAACTGGGTCAGGCACACCCAGGAGGTTCGGAGCGAGATCCAGCTCCTCCACACCCGCGTCGAAGAGGCGCAGACCGGAGCGTTGGGATACCGGCTGACGCACGATTCCGCCTGGCTGGCGCCCTACCAGCGGGCTCAGCAGACTCTTCCCGGCATCCTCGACAGCCTCGAAGCGATGGTCCGGGACAATCCGCGGCAAGCGGCTCGCGTCCGGCAGATCCGGACTCTGGTCACCGAACAACTGCAGAACCTGCACCCACTGACCGAAGGCGGACCGCAGCCGAAGGGCGCCAACCCGGCTCTTGCGGAAAGCGGGAAGACGCTGGCGGCCGTGCGGCAAATCCTCAGCGAAACGATGAAGCAAGAGGACGATCTGCTGGCGGCGCGGCGAGCGACCGCCAGGGCCACTCAGTCCCACGCCTACACCGTGATCGTGGCGGGGGTCCTGCTTGCCCCACTGTGCGGAGTCCTGGCCATGCTCCTGTTCACATCGGCCGTAGCCCGGCGCATCGAGGTTCTGGAAGCGAACTCGCATCGCCTCGCGGAGGGCCAGCCGATTGTGGCTATGCATTCCGGAAACGACGAGATCGGGCGTCTGGAACAGTCTCTGAGCGAGGCTGCGTCGCTCCTGGCCAGCCGCGAGGCGGAACTGCGCCGCTCGGGCGAGGAATTGGAGGCGCGTGTCGAAGACCGCACCTCGGAACTGGCCGTCGCCAACCGTGCCCTCGAGGCCGAGGTGGCCGAGCGGAACCACGCCGAGCAGGAACTTGCCGACGTGAACCGGCGCCTGGAGGCCGTCATCGACGCGAGCCCGCTGGCGATCATCCGGCTCGACCTGGAGGGCAACGTTCAGGGATGGAGCCGGGCGGCCGGGCACATCTTCGGCTGGAGCGAGGCCGAGGTTCTCGGCAAACCTCTGCCAACGGTTCCCGACAGCGAGTCGGAGGAGTTTCACGCTCTTCTGGAGCGAACGGCTCGCGGGGAGGTTCTGACCGGATACACCACGCGCCGCCGGCGGAAGGATGGAACGGTGGCGGACATCCGGCTCTGGACCGCGCCCCTGTTTGCCAGCTCGGGCGAGGTTCGCGCAAAGATCGCCATCGTCGCCGACATAACGGATCAGATGCGCCTGGAGCAACAGCTCACGCACTCCCAGAAGATGGAGGCCATGGGGCGCCTGGCCGGAGGCGTTGCGCACGACTTTAACAACGTGATCACCGTGGTCTCCGGCTACGGCCACATGATTCTCGACGGCGTTCAGAACGATCCGGACCTGCGCGAGGCCGCCGAGGAGGTCCTCAAGGCCGCCTCGCGCGCGGCCGCCCTCGCCAATCAGTTGCTCACCTTCAGCCGCCACCAGGCCATCCAGCCGACGGTGATCGAGATCAACACGCTGGTGGGCGACATGGAACGAATGCTCAGGCGGGTAATGGCCGATCAGGTCGCCCTGCAGGTCGTCGCCCGCCCCGAGGTGGGTCTGGTGCGTGCCGACGTGGGCCAGATCGAACAGGTGCTGATGAACCTCGTTGTGAACGCCCGCGACGCCATGCCCGGCGGAGGGACCGTCACAATCGAGACCGCCAACGTCGTTCTGGACGAGAACTATTCACGCACCCACACCGGCGTGGGCGCCGGGAACTACGTCATGCTGGCGGTGAGCGACACCGGAACCGGAATGGACCCCGAGACCAGGTCGCACATCTTCGAACCCTTCTTCACCACCAAGGAGCACGGCAAAGGCACCGGTCTGGGCCTTTCGATCGTCTACGGCATCATCAAGCAGCACGGCGGCGACATCTGGGTCTACAGCGAGCCGGGGAAAGGGACGACATTCAAGATCTACCTGCCTCAGGTCGCGGCTGGCTCGGCCTCGGGCGTTGCGGAAGATGCCGTTTCGCAGCGTGTTTTCGGGGATGAAACGGTGCTTCTGGTCGAAGACGAGCCGGGTGTGCGCAAACTGGTGCGGGGCATCCTCGAACAATACGGTTACAGCGTGCTCGAGGCCGCATCCGGCCGCGAAGCGCTCGAGGTGAACGCCGGCCACGAAGCTCGGATCGACCTCCTGCTCACCGATGTCGTCCTGCCCGAAATGAGCGGCCGGGAAGTCGCGGACGCGCTGGAGGCGAGCCGTCCCGGCCTCAAGGTGCTGTACCTGTCTGGCTATACGGACCACGTGGTGATGGACCGCGGAGTGCTTGCGGCAGGAGCGCGCTTCCTGCAAAAGCCGTTCACCCCGGAGGTCCTGGCGCGAAAGATCCGCGAGGTCCTGGACGACCGCTCGCAAGCGGCGTAAGTGGGGCAGGCGTCCACGCCTGCAGCGGGTCTCCAGACCCGCCTGCGGCACCATCCACCATCCACCATCGGCTATTGGTAGTACCCTGTTTGAGGAAGGAAAAACCTCTCATGAGCACTAGGAAGCAAGACGCACTGGAATACCATTCCAGGCCTCCCGCCGGCAAACTGTCCGTCACGCCTACCAAGCCTTGCCGGACGCAGCGGGACCTCAGCCTGGCGTACACACCAGGGGTCGCTGTCCCCTGCAAAGAGATCGAGCGCGATCCTAGCCTGGCATACAAGTACACCGCCAAGGGCAACCTGGTGGCCGTCGTATCGAACGGCACCGCGGTCCTCGGCCTCGGCAATATCGGCGCGCTTGCCGGCAAGCCGGTCATGGAAGGCAAGGCGGTACTGTTCAAGCGCTTCGCCGATATCGACGTCTTCGACATCGAGCTGGCCAGCGAAGATCCCAAGGAAGTCATCCGCGCCTGCCAGTTGCTCGAGCCCACCTTCGGAGGAATCAACCTCGAAGACATCAAGGCGCCCGAGTGCTTCGAGGTCGAAGAGGAACTGAAGCGCACCATGAAGATCCCGGTCTTCCATGACGACCAGCATGGGACCGCCATCATCTCCGGCGCGGCGCTCATCAACGCCCTCAGCATTGTTTCGAAGCCCATCGGCGAAGTCAAACTCGTATTCAGCGGAGCCGGCGCGAGCGCCATTTCCTGCGGCGAGCACTACATCCGGCTGGGGCTCAAGCGCGAGAACGTCACCATGTGCGACAGCAAGGGAGTCGTCTACGAGGGTCGCACCGAAGGCATGAACAAGTACAAGGCGCGCTTCGCCCGCCCGACCGAGCTGCGAACTCTGACCGAAGCCCTCCAGGGCGCCGACGTCTTCATCGGCCTCTCCTGTGGGAACTGCGTCGGTCCGGAGATGCTGAAGGGCATGGCGCCGAATCCCATCGTGTTCGCGCTGGCCAATCCCGATCCGGAGATCCCCTACGACGTCGCGGTCGCGGCACGGCCGGATGTCATCATGTGCACCGGCCGGTCGGACTATCCCAACCAGGTGAATAACGTCCTCGGATTCCCCTTCATCTTCCGCGGCGCGCTGGATGTGCGAGCCACCAAGATCAACGACGAGATGAAGCTGGCGGCGACCCTCGCGCTGGCCGCGCTGGCCAAGGAAGACGTGCCGGATTCGGTGCGCGCGGCCTACGGAATCGACCGCATTGAATTCGGCCGCGAGTACATCATCCCCAAGCCGTTCGACCCCCGCGTGCTGATTTGGGAAGCCGCCGCGGTGGCGCGCGCCGCCATGGAAACCGGTGTGGCGCAGGTGACGGTCGACATCGAGCAGTACAAGGAAGAGCTCGAACGCCGCCTCGGCAAAGCCCGCGAGATCATGCGCGTGATGATCCACAAAGCCCAGCGCAAGCCGATGCGCGTGGTCTTCCCGGAAGGAGAGGAGACCAAGATCCTGCGGGCCTGCCAGGTCCTGCTCGAGGAGAAGATCGCCCACCCCATCCTGCTGGGCCGCGAGCAGGTGATCTGCTCCCAGATCGAAGACTGCCACGTGCACCTGGAAGGCGCCACGATTATCGACCCCGATAAATCGCCCGACCGCGAGCGCTACGAGAAGGAGCTCTATCTCCTGCGGCAGCGCAAAGGCATCACGCAGAGTGAGGCGCGCGAATGGATGGAGAACCGCAACATCTTCGCGGCCATGATGGTGCACACCGGCGACGCCGACGCGCTGGTGAGCGGCCTCACGCAGCACTACCCCGACGTCATCCGCCCCGCCCTGCAGGTGATTTCGGTGCGCGACGGCCTGCACAAGGTCTCGGGCGTGTACATGCTGATCACGGAGAAGGGCGACATCTACTTCCTGGCGGATTGCACGGTCAACATCGAGCCCAGTTCCGAGGACCTGGCCGAGATCGCGATCTCCGCCGCCGAGATGGCGCGCCGTTTCAACGTCTGGCCGCGCGTGGCCATGCTGTCGTTTTCCAACTTCGGCAGCACGCGGCATCCGCTGGCCGAGAAGGTGCGGCGCGCGGTCGAGATCGTGCGGATGCGCGAGCCGCTACTCATGATCGATGGCGAGATGCAGGCCGACACCGCGGTGACGCCTTCCATCATGGATGAGACCTATCCTTTCAGCACGCTCAAGGGCGGCGCCAACGTGCTGATCTTCCCCAACCTGGAGGCCGGCAACATCGCCTACAAGCTGCTGGCCCACCTGGGCGGCGCGCAGGTCATCGGCCCGATCCTGATGGGCACGTCGAAGCCCGTGCACGTCCTGCAGCGCGGCTCCGACGTCGAGGATGTGGTGAACATCGCGACAATTGCCGTGGTGGACGCGCAGGAGGCGGCCCAGCGCACCGCGCCCTCGTTAGCCGATGCCGCCAGCCAGATCGGAGAGGTGGAAGCGAAGTACTGACCAGCACCGAACCGCGGCCGTGAG
>CAZBQQ010000270.1:0-5101 GCA_964493965.1 uncultured Solibacteraceae bacterium | reverse complement strand
GGCGCTGCGTTCGCCGCGCTGGGGACGCCCAAGAACGGCGGCACGCGCCTCTTCTGCCTCTCCGGCCACGTCAATCGGCCGGGCGTCTATGAGCTGCCGATGGGTTTCAACCTGCTGCGGATGATCGAAGAGGTCGGTGGCGGCATCCCCGGCGGCAAGAAACTGAAGGCGGTGATCCCCGGCGGCTCGTCCTGCCCCGTGCTCAAGGCCGACGAGTGCGATATCCCGATGGATTTCGATTCTCTGGCCAAGGCCAAGAGCATGCTGGGCTCGGGCGGCGTGGTGGTGATGGATGAGGACACCTGCATGGTGAAGGCCGCCCTCCGCATCATGCGCTTCTATGCCCACGAAAGCTGCGGCTGGTGCATTCCGTGCCGGGAAGGCACGCTCTGGCTGAAGAAAATTCTGACGCGCGTGGATGACGGCGCCGGCGTCGCGAGCGACATCGGGCTGATCCACGACCTGGCCGCAAACATGCTCGGCCGCACGTTCTGCCCCCTCGGCGACGCCGCGGCCATGCCTACGCTGGCATTTGTCGAGAAGTTTCGAGAAGAGTTCGAGGCGCATCTCGACGGGCGTCCGTGCCCCTTCGAGCACGTCAACCGGATGGTGACTGCCTGATGGCCAACACGGTCAAATTGACGATCGACGGCAAGGCCATCGAGGCCATGGCGGGGACGCTGGTGATCGAGGCGGCACGCCACAACGGCATCGAGATTCCGGCGTTCTGCTACTACGAGGGACTCGCGCTCCAGGCCGCCTGCCGCATGTGCCTGGTCGAGGTGGAGAAGGCGCCCAAGCTCATGACCGCCTGCACGCTGCCGGTGGCCGAGGGCATGGTGATCCGCACAGACACGCCCAAAGTGGCCCAGGCCCGCAAGTCCACGCTCGAGTTCCTGCTGACCAATCACCCGCTCGATTGTCCGGTCTGCGACAAGGGCGGCGAGTGCGAATTGCAGGACATGGTGTTCCGCTACGGCGCCGGCGAGAGCCGCTTCGTCGAGCGCAAGCAGCACGTCGACGAGCGCCAGTGGTCGCCGGTGGTGTTCTACGACAAGCCGCGCTGCATCCTGTGCTTCCGCTGCGTCCGTATCTGCGGCGAAGGCATGGGAGTGGGCGCACTCGGCATCGTCAATCGCGGCGCCGCCTCCGAGATCGCGCCCAACCACGGCGACCGGCTCGAGTGCGACGAGTGCGGCATGTGCATCGACATCTGCCCCGTGGGCGCGCTCACCAGCGGCACCTACCGCTACAAAACCCGCCCCTGGGAGATGGAGCACGTAGGCACCATCTGTGCGCACTGCTCCAACGGCTGCAAGACCACGCTCGGCGTTCGGAACAACGTCATCGAGCGGGCGAACAATCGCGACCGCTCCGGCATCAACGGCGAGTTCCTGTGCCTGAAAGGCCGCTACGCCGGGGATTTCACGGCTCATCCGGAGCGGCTGCTCACGCCTCTCGTGAAAAGCCCGGCGGGCGAGTTCGAGCCGGTTTCCTGGGCCCGTGCGATCGAGACCGTCGCCGCGCGGTTCGGCGAGATCAAGGAGCGTGGCGGGAAGTTCGGCATCATCGGCTCGAACCACACCACCAACGAGGAGAACGAGTACCTCGGGCGGCTGGCGCGGGCGGGGCTGGGCACGAGCAACATCGACCACCATCGCACCGGCGACGTGGTGTCGCTCGTCGCCGCGCTGGCCGGGCGGCCCAACGCGCTTGCCACGACGGCCGACCTTTACACCAGCAAAGCCGTGCTGATCGTGGGCGCGGACCTCTCCCAGCAGCATCCGTTCCTGGCGTTCCAGGTGCGCGCGAACTGGCGGCATCACCGCGCTGCGGTCTACGTGATTGAGCGCGGGCCCACGCGGGAAGACGCCAACGCCAAGCGCGTAGTCACCACCGCCGCGGGCGAAGAGTTAAGTGGCCTGGAGCAGCTTCGCGCGGAACTCGCGGCGGAGTCCGAGTTGGTGATCCTGTTCGGCGACGCGGTGAAGGGCTCGGGCGTCAGGGACCTGGTGGCGTTCGGCGATTCGCTGGGCATTCCGGTCAAGTACGTCTGCCTGGTGGATTACTCGAACTCGCGCGGCGCGCAGGACTGGGGCCTGCTGCCGGGCATCGACGGCATGAACCTGGACCAGATGCTGGCGGCCGAGGATCTGGACGCGCTGTGGGTGGTGGGCGCGAACCCGCTCAAGGGCGGGCGGACGCTCGCGGCCGCGGGCGCCTTCGTGGTGGTGAACGATCTGTTCCTAACCGAGACCGCTCAGCGCGCCGACGTGATCCTGCCGGCGGCTTCGCAGTACGAAAAATCGGGCACGGTGACGAACGTGTGCGGCGAGGTGCAGCGCCTCAAGCGGGGGATCGAGACGAGCGGCACCAAAGCCGACCTGGAGATTTTCAAGCTGCTGGCGCGGGCGATGCGCTTGGAGTTGTCCGAAGTGGCCGCCCGGCCGGCGGAGAGCGAAGGGGCGCCCGGCCTGATCCGCTCGGCGGGCGACACGCTATACACGTCCGGAACGATGGGCCGTTATTCGAAGATGCTGAACACAGTAAAGGAAGGACCCGGGGAGTTATACCGAGGATGAGGACACTGCCTCAGTCGTGGCGCAGGCTCTCAGCCTGCCGCGCCGAGACTCGTCTCGGCGCTTGCAACGCCCGACCAACCGCTGTGCCACTCATGACACCATGAACTTCTACCTTCTGGCGGTGATCAAAGCGGCGGTGGTGGTAGGCGTACTGATGATCACGCTGCTCTACCTGCAGTGGGTCGAACGCAAAGTCATCGCCCACATCCAAGTCCGCCTGGGCCCGTACAACGTGGGTGCGCACGGCCTGCTGCAACCGATCGCCGACACCCTGAAGCTGCTGACCAAGGAGGACCTGCTCCCGCCCGGCGTCAACCGCTTCTATTTCATCCTCGCGCCATTTCTGGCCATCACCCTTTCGCTGGTCTCGATCTCCGTTATCCCCTTCGGCCCCGAGATCCACATCGGCCCCGTGAATACGTGGCTCCAGCTTACCGACCTGAACATCGGCGTCATCTTCGTGCTGGCCATCTCGTCGCTGACGGTCTACGGGATCGTGCTCGCCGGCTGGTCGTCGAACAGCAAGTACCCGCTGCTCGGCGCGCTGCGCAGTTCTGCCCAGATGATCAGCTACGAGCTGCCGCTGGGGATGGCGGTGGCCGCGACGCTGCTGTTGTCGAATTCGCTCAGCCTCCGCAAGATCGTCGAGACCCAGAGCGCCTGGTACGGCGGCTTCTTCCCCGCCTGGAACCTGTTCCGCATGCCGTTCCCGCAAGTTTTCGGCTTCGTGATCTTCGTGATTGCGGTGTTCGCGGAAACCAACCGGGTCCCGTTCGACCTGCCTGAAGCGGAGAGCGAACTGGTGGCCGGCTTCCACACCGAATACAGCTCCATGAAATTCGCCGGCTTCTTCATGGCCGAATACGCCAACATGGTCACGGTGACGTGCATGGCGACGGCGCTCTATCTGGGCGGCTGGCTGCCATTGTGGCCCGCGTCAATGGGCTCGAACTACGCCCCCGCGGCCGCGTTCGCTTTGGCCGGCGGCATCTGTATCTACAGCGGCCTGCAGGCGCGCAAGCGCGACCGCCTCAGTTTGTCGGTGTTCGGAGCGCTGTTCCTGCTGGTCGCGGCGCTGTTCCTGATCCCCGTGGTCCAGGCCCTGCTGGTCCCCCTGTTCTGGTTTCTGGCGAAGACGGGCCTGCTTCTGCTCCTCTTCATTTGGGTGCGCGGCACGCTGCCGCGCTTTCGATACGACCAACTGATGCGCTTCGGCTGGAGCTTCATGTTTCCAGTCGCGGTGGCGAACCTGCTAATTACCGGGCTCCTCGTAGCCCTGGTGGGCTGACCTATGGACCCGATCCTCTTCCTCCTCTTCGCGGCGATCGCGGTGGTCTGCGGCATCACGGTAGTGGTGCAGACCCATCCCATCACCAGCGCGCTAGCCCTCATCGGCGTCATGGGCTCGCTTGCGGTGCTCTACCTTTTGTTGGGAGCGCAGTTCATCGCGGCCGCCCAGGTGATCGTTTACGCCGGCGCCATCATGGTGCTGTTCATCTTCGTCATCATGCTGCTCAACGCCGGCCGTGAGCGGAAGACGCGCGGCTCGTTCCTGGCCCGCCTGATCGGCCCGCCCCTGCTGGTCCTCCTGCTCGGCGTGGTCACCTTCGTGATCCTAGCGGTGGTGCCGCGCGACGCGGTGGTGAAGTTCGGAAGCTACACCGGCGGGACGGTCGAGAACCTGGGCCGCGCCATCTTCACCACCTACCTCTGGCCGTTCGAGATCACCTCCGTCCTGGTGCTGATCGCCATCGTAGGAGCGGTCGCGCTGGCCTACAAGGAGCTTGACTGATGCCGAATGCCGTGCCACTCTCCTGGTACCTGGCGCTGAGCGCGGTGCTGTTCACCCTCGGCGTGGCCGGGTTCCTGTTCCGCCGGAACATCATCACGATGTTCATGTCGATCGAGCTGATGCTCAACGCGGTCAACCTAACCTTCGTCGCCTTCTCCTATCGCCTGAAGCAGATCGACGGCCAGGTGTTCACCTTCTTCGTGATGGTGGTGGCGGCGGCCGAGGCGGCCGTCGGCTTGGCCATCATCCTGATCGTCTTCAAGAACCGCGCGACCCTCCAGGTGGACGACCTAAGGACGATGAAGGACTGAGATGCACCACACCTCGTTCTATGTCCTACCCGGCATGCAGCACCTCTGGCTCATTCCCGCCCTGCCGCTTCTCGGGTTCCTGATCAACGGTCTCCTCGGGCGGCGCCTGCCCAAAGCAGTGATCCACAGCATCGCCGTGGGCACGGTCGCCCTGGCCTTCGTCTGGGTTTTGAAGACCGTGATCGCCCTTCAGCCTCTCGCGACGCCGCACGTCGAGCGCTACTTCGACTGGATCCGCGTGGGCGATCTCCGCATCGGCGTCGACTTGGCCGCGGACCGCCTGACGGCCGTGATGCTGCTTGTAGTCACCGGCGTCGGCCTGCTCATCCACATCTATTCCATCGGCTACATGGCCCACGAGGGCGGCTACTACCGCTTCTTCGCGTACCTCAACCTGTTCATGTTTTTCATGCTGA
>CAZBQQ010000269.1:2291-5124 GCA_964493965.1 uncultured Solibacteraceae bacterium | reverse complement strand
CTCACTGCCCGTGGTATTTCACGCGGATGGCCTTGACGTTGTTTCTCGCCGGCGCCTGGTAGGGGCCGGGGATGGCGGCGCATTGCTCGCTGAATTTCAGCGCGTCTCCGTAGCGGGCGGCCTGGCCACCTTCGGCGAGGCGAATGTTCGCCAGGCCAAGGAAGAACAGCGCCTGCGCCAGCATGTTCTGATCGCTTTGCACGCTGGGTAGCGCGGTGCGCAGCGACTTGTCCGCCTGCGACCATTTATTGACGGCCGCGTAGCTCACGCCCGCGATCCACCCGGCGCGGCCCTTGATCTGGGTCCTCCACGTCGGCCAGTCCGCCTCGGGTACGCCCTCCGGCTTCTGGTTGGAATCGGCGAACTGGATCGCCTGCTCTGCCGAGGCAATCGCCTTGTCGGGCGCTTTCTTTTCCATATAGCTCTGGGCGACCGCGAGCATCATCTCCGCTGTGGCTTGTTTTTCGGCGATGCACTTCTCGGCGAACTCGAGTCCCTTCTCGCTCTGGCCGGTCTGCATGTAGGCCAGGAACAGGGGCTGCGAGAGCTTGGGCGCGTACTCGCTCTGCGCGTTGCGCGTCAGGAGCGCTTCGCCGAGTTGAATTCTGGTCTTCGGGTCGGTGCTCTGGAGCAGCGCCGCGTAGAGCGCGTACTCGGTGTAGACGTCGACCTGCCTGGCATAATCGACATTACGCTTCCACGCGTCGACGTCCTCCGCGGCCTCGGGCTGCGGCGATCGCACCATCTTGCGCGCCAGCTCGGAAGTCGTAGCCGACCACTTCAGCACCAGCGCGGGATCCTTCTTGGCTTCAGAGGCCTTGAGGCAGGCCTGCGCGGTCGGAACATCCTCAGGATCCATGGCGAGCAGCTTCTGCCCGGTTTCGAGCACCTTGTCGCTCTGGCCGGCCTTGGCATAGGCGACGATCAGCTGGTCGTAAATCCAGGGGATGTTCTCGTCTTTGGGAAACTGCACCACGAACTGCTCGAGCAGCGGAAGCTTCTTTGCATCGTCCGCCTCGGCCTGAATCTGCTGAAGGGCGCGGCCTTCCGGAACGTCCGGATTGATCCCCCCCAAAGAATGCCGCTGCGCGAACGCCATCGGAACAGACAGCGCTACCGCCAAGAGAACCGCTTGGATTCTAGCCATTCCGTCTATTCTAGCCGAAACTCCTCACGGAATCTCCACCGACGCGTTCGAGGCCGCGAGCTGGTGGCCCTCCCTGTCCCGCACCACCACGCGGATCAAGTAGGCGCCGACCTTCACGTCAAAGTCCGTGCCCACGCTGATCCCGGTGGTCAGCCGCCGGGGCATGTTCTGGTCCAGCAGCCGCATCTCTACCAGCTTCTGCATTCCCGTGACGTAGTTCCCATTGCGATCGAACAGGGCCGCGACCACGGTCACATCGTCGCGGTTCCTGCCTTCGTCCTTTCGAAAGCGGACCGCCTTCAGATCGACGTGCACGATCACTTTCAGCCGCGCGTCCTGCTCGGAGGACTTGAAAAACTGCGTGCGCAGATCGATGGGAAGGTCGCTGATCGGGTCCCGCGAGAATACGGCCTCTGCGATCTCGCGCGCCGACTGCGCGGCCTCATCTTCCACGTGCGAGGGGGCCCAGTAGCCTTTGCGGGCGCTGATGGCGAGCCCCTTGCGGTTTGGGAGTGTCACCTTGAGGCCGTGATACCTACCGTCCGGCTTCATGTCCTGCGGGTAGAAGCCGAGGTAGTAGATGTACTCCGGAGGGGCTGACAGGCGATTGAATCCACCCAGCAGGTCGTTGTTGTTGCGGAACGCCGTGCCGCCGGTCCCGTCGGCCAATTCGTCCAGGACCAGGCCTTGTACTGCGTTCGCCTGGCTCTCGAGCTGAGCGAGCTGCTGCTGCACGTTGGGACCGTCGAACTGCGCCGGGACGCCATCGTTGCCCTGCGTGAGCGTACAGCCGGGTATCTCGGGGATCGCATCGACCGTGTAGAGACCCCTGGCATCCAGAGTGTTGATAATGACATTCACGCGCGCCGCGCGCTCAATCACCTGCGTGAGGTCGGAGCGTAGGTCATCGGCCAGATAGAACCCAGGCGAAACAAGGATGATGCTCCGATCTCCCGGCATAGCGCCCATGCGGCTCGCCAAGGTTTTCAGCATCAGGAGCGCGCTGCGGGTCTGCTGCGCGCCCTCGCTCACGATCTGGTTTGCCGTGGACTGTGCCGTGGAAGCTGCCATCGCCAGAACGCCGCGTCCGCTGAGGTTCAAGCAAGCGATTGCCTCTCCGACCGCCACCACCACGGCCGGAAGCGGGACGGTCAGGTTCGGATCGCCGGACCTTACGATCTGGTCCGCCACAAAGTAAGAAATGGGGGGCACAGAATGGGGATGCGGCACGGGAATGATCTTCAGCATCGCGGCGCGAAGGAGGGCCAGGTCATCGGTGAACTCAATGGTGACGTGGCCGGAGAGGGTGTAGATGGCTGCGCGGTCCGTGGGGCGCAACGCCTGTTCCATGTGCTTGGTTGCAGCCTGCCGGGCCTGGAGCAGGTCGCCCGCCTCCAGGTGGAGATCGTCGAAGATGTAGGCGATGAACCGGGTCGGCAGCACCGTCGGAGGCTTGGCTGGTTCGCCGGGCTTCGAGGTTTCCTCGGGCTCCGCCGGGACAGGCGTAACCTCCGGCGTTGGCTTCGGCTTCGGCACCGCGGTGCCTTCGGCGGAGAACTGGGCCACGAACTGCGCCTTACCTCTGTCGGAGAGCTGGAAGTCTTCCTTGCGTAGGCCGCCCACCGCTTTTCCGGTCTTGTCCCGGACTACCACGGGCACGCGCACCAGGCTCACGCGCGACTGAAA
>CAZBQQ010000269.1:0-2191 GCA_964493965.1 uncultured Solibacteraceae bacterium | reverse complement strand
AACACGAATAACGGATGTGGCCAGTGCCGCGTCGGTCAGGTGGTTTCGGCTGCCCGGGCTGGCCAAACGGCCTGCCTCACAGGACCGGGCTTCCCATTCGTGTCCATTCGTGTTCATTCGTGGCCAAAAGTTCTTCCGGGATCCCGGCCGCCGTCTCCTCGCGGGCCGTGACCTCCGGCGTGTTTCACGGTTCCAGGTCGAAGTCTACCGTCCGCAAGGAAGTCTGGTGTCCCCCCAGATCCACCGCTCTGAGCTCGGCCCGGTAGGATCCCGGAGGAAGCGACGCCGTGGGCAACTTGAGCCCCACCGGAATCACGGGACTCCCGGCCCGGACGTAAGCGGCTATGCTGAACAGCCCGCGGTCATCCGCCACCTTCCCCGTCTTGCGGTCGAGCACGCGAAACTGAATCCCAACCTGAGGCGCATTCGGATCGACCAGGAGCGGATCGTAAACCTCGACATAGAGCACGCCCTTGTCGGCCTTCGTCAGCCGGTTCGTCCCGGAAGGCGTGATCTCCATGCCCTCAGCCACCAGCGGCGTCCGGCCCTGCAACATCGCGGCGTCGAGCCCCTCCGACTGATCCAGGCGATGGACGCTGGTGCTCAAAGCCACGCCGCTCAGGCTGAACTGCTTGCCATCCCAGGGATCGACCACCAGCGGCGCTTCGAGTTTCCCGAACTTGCCGCCCATATTGAAAACGAGCTTGAGGGTGTAAGAGCCGGCCGCCACGTCGAACTCGTTCTCGTAGTGCATTGGCTTCTGAGTGAACTTCTCCAACTCCTTCTTGTTCTCGAAATCGAGCTTGACGGTGTCGCTGAAGCGCGCCGCGGCCTTCCCGTCCGCTTGGTACGCGACGCCGAGGATATTCACCTCGGCATGCAGCTTGCCGTTGACCTTCTGCGCCTTGAGATCGGCGGCTGGAACGTCCATGGCGACATTGACTCTGGCCGTGTTCGGCGACACATAAAAGAACGGGTCCGCCAGCGAGCCGGGAATCTCACCGGGGCCATCGGCCGCGGCGCGATTCTCGAGGTCCTTTTCGACCGAGCTGCCGGCCAGCAGGTCCTGGGGCGGAGTGTTGCAGTAGGCGGAGCGGGAGCGGAGGGTCACACCGCCGCGACCTACCTTCACCCGTAACGAGTGGCAACTGCCCAGGTCCGTCTGTGCCGGGGTGTAGCCGATAAGGTAATACTGATCCAGGTCCCGGGCGATTTTCTGGAGGGCGCCCAGCACATCGTTCGAGTTCGCGATCACGAAGCCGCCGGTGCCTTCGGCCAGCATGTACATCACCTGTTGGTTGTTCGCGACGTTTGGGATCTGAGGGATCAGCATCGCCGACCGATTGAAGAGAGCCTGGTTGTTCAAGCCTCCCGGGTTGTAGTAGCCACCCCCGGTTGCTCCTCCTCCGCCCCTGTTGCCACCGGTGTTCCCTCCCCCGGGGGTTCCGCCACCGCCCTTAGTCCCGCCACCGGGGCTTCCGCCGCCCGGGGTGCCGCCGCCGCGGGTACCACCGCCCGGGCTGCCCGCGCCAGGGCTGCCGCCGCCACCGCGAGCGCCGCCGCCTGGATTCCCACCTGGGTTGCCGCCGCCTCCGCCCGCGCCGCCGCCTCCGCCACCCGGGCGCTGCGCGAAGGCGACTACAGGCTCCAGACCGAACGCCGCCATCTGCAGGAACGGCCGGCCTCCTCCCTCAACCGGAGAGAAGCCCGCTGGCGGGACCAGGGAGGCGCCGGAAGCCACCAAGCCGCGCGCGTCTATCGGATAAACGGCGACATTGGCCTTGTTGCACTCACTGATGGTGGCCTTCACCTCGGAGTACTGCTCGGGGCGGAGCGGGAAGCCGGAGGTCAGCCAAACCAGCGTCTTGCGGCCGGGCACTCCCGCCAGGTTCTTGGCGAGCTGCCGCAGGGCGATCAGGTCGCTCCGCACGCCGAATTCGGCCGCGGTAGCGGCGAGCCCGAAAGACGGCATACCGGCGGGGCCCGAGACGGTCTCGACGTTGGGAGAGACCGTGGATGTCTGCGCGCCACTCACGGCCCGGGTCAGCCGCTCCACGTCCGAGGTGAAGTTCTGGGCGATGCGCACGGTCCCGCTGAAATTGACCACCGCCATCAGCCGATTGGGACCGGCATTCGCCTGGATGAATTGTGCGGCGGCCCGCCGCGCGCTGACCTGGTCCGACAGGGTCAT
>CAZBQQ010000268.1:0-5184 GCA_964493965.1 uncultured Solibacteraceae bacterium | reverse complement strand
CGCCTCCGTCCAACTTCCTGAAACGAAGGAAGCCGGACGTGGACCTCCGGCGCAGCTCTGGAGAGCCGCCCCACTCCGAGGCTCCCTCCCCTTCCCCTACGGCGCAAAGTACCCGTTGATATCCAGGATCACGTCCGTCCGGTTGGCCACGTATACGTTGATCGCCCCACCCGTTCCCGCCGGCACGATCGCGGCATTCGCCACCACGCTCCCGTCGAACGAGTTGAGAGTGGACACCCCCGGTTGCGCCGATCCCGTCGGCCAAGTGGTGAGGAACGGCAGCACCCCGCTTGGCACCACCGTCACGTTCAGCGAATACGCGGCCGCCGTCGCCGGGATCGAGCAGGCGCTCGCCGGGATCGCAAACGGGCGCGTCGTTTGCGCCTCCATGGTAGGTCCGCCGAACGCCCCCACGGCCCCGCGCGTGTCCGCCACCCGACACGGCGTGACCGGGTAGAACGTCAGCGCGCCGGTCGTCCCTGGCGGCGCAAAGTACCCGTTCGTATCCAGGATCACGTTCGTCGGATCCTGCACAAACACCGACACCGACCCGTTCGAACCCGCCGGAACCAGCGCCGCATTCGCCACCACCTTCCCGGTCCAGGAGTTCAGCGTCGAGGCATTCGGCTGTGCCTGCCCGGTCGGCCACGTCGTCAGATACCCCAGGTACCCGGGTGGGACCACCGTGACATTCAGCGAATACGCCGACGCCGTCGAAGGAATCGCGCAGGAGCTCAGAGGAATCGGGAAATTGCGCGTCTCGTGCGAACCCATCTCAGGCCCGCCGAACTGCCCGGTGGCGCCCCGCGTGTCAGCGATGCGGCAAGGCGTCGCTGGATAGAACGAATACGAGCTGGGCCCCGTGGACGTGTCGAAGTAGCCGTTGATGTCCACGATCACATCGGTCGGATCGGTTACGTAGACGCTCACCGCCCCGCCCGTGCCCGCCGGCACGATGGCCGCATTTGCGACCACGATGCCGCCGAACGAATTCAACGTCGAGACCAGCGGCTTCGCCCGGCCGGCGGGCCACAAGGTCAGGAAGCTCAGCCGCCCCTCCGGCACCACCGTCACGTTGAGCGAGTACGCCTGCGCAGTCGCCGGAATGCCGCAGCCGCTTTGTGGAATCGGGAAGTCGCGCGACGAACTGGCCGTCATCGTCGGTCCGCCGAACGTGCTGTCCGCGCCTCGCGTGTCCACCACCCGGCACGGCGTAACCGGGATGAACCGCAACCCCGTCACCCCGGAGGTCGCCGTAAAGGACCACGTCGCCGAAGCCGCCGTACCAGTGCCATTCCGCGCCACGATCTGCCAGTAGTAAGTTGTGCCCGCCGCCAGCGTCCCCGCGGAGTAAGTGGTCGCCGTCGTATTCGTCACCAGCGGAGGCGCCGGCAGCGTGCCGAAGTAGACGTCGTACGACGCAGCCCCGGCCGCCGCGTTCCAGCTCAGCACCGCGCTGTTGGCTGCGACGTTCGCTCCATTGGCCGGAGAAACCAGCCCCGGCGCCCCCAGCACCGCGGCCCCGATGCTGGTCAGATCGATGCCGCTGGCCCCCGCCGATCCGCCTCCCGCGAGCGACACCTGGTTCACTACCAGCGACGCCGCGTTCGCCGCCACATTCACCGTCACGGTGATCGGAGGATAGCTCGAGCCCGCCGCCAGCGCGTCGCTCCGGGTGCACGCGCTGCCCGTGCAGCTCCAGCCCGAACCGGCCATCGAGACCAGGGTCAGGCCTGCCGGCGCCGTCTCTGTCACCGTGACTGTGCCGGATGTCGGCCCCGCCAGCGCGACGTTGCTCACCACAACCGAGTAAGTCTCGCCGGCCGCTCCGAATGCGAAGTTGCCCGCGTGCGCGCTCGTGACGCTCAGAAGGGCGTGGGTGTTCTCGGGCACCAGCATCCGCACCACCATGTTGGAGTCCTCGGCCACATAGACGTTGCCGGCGGAATCCACTGCCACACCCGCCGGCGATTGGAGTTCGGCAAGCGTGGCCGCGCCGCCGTCGCCCGCATAGCCGGCTCTGCCCGAGCCCGCCACCGTGCTGATGATGCCGTTGGTCACCTTGCGGACCCTGACGTTGTCGTAGTCCGCTATGTAGTAGCTACCGGAGGAATCCACCGCCACGCCCGCGGGGAACGCCAGCTGCGCGCTGGCAGCCGGGCCTCCATCTCCGGAAAAGCCCTCGTTCAGGTTCCCGCCCGCCAGCGTGAAAATCAGACCGTTGCCCCCCACTACGCGAATCGCATTGTTGTAACTGTCCGCGATATACAAATTGCCGCTGGCATCGAGCGCCACCGATGACGGTCCATTGAACTCGGCCCCGTTGGCCGGCCCTCCGTCGCCATAGTAATTCCCGGCGCCGGCGCCGCTGCCAGCCCCGTAGCCGTCGCCCGCCGCCGTGTAGATATTGTTGTTGCTCGCGGCCACCGCACGAATCACGTTGTTGCCAAAGTCCGCAATGTAGATGTTGCCGCCGGAATCCACCGCCACCCCGTAAGGCTGATTGAGGTAGGCGGAAGTCGCCGGACCCGCGTCGCCGTAGTACCCCGACGCACCGTTGCCCGCGACCGTCGTAATGACGCCCGTCGCCACCGTCACCTTGCGAATGCGGTTGTTGCCCGTGTCAGCAATGTAGATATTGCCGGCCGTATCTACTGCCACGCCGTAACAGACGTCCAGCGTCGCGCTGGTGGCCTGCCCGCCATCGCCCGTATAGCCGAAGTTCCCCGTGCCCGCCACCGTCGTGATGGTCCCGCCCGGCGTGACTTTGCGAATGACGTAGTTGTACGTGTCCGCGATGTAGAGATTGCCCGCGCTATCGGCGGCCACCGCCCCGGGCTGGTAGAGTTCCGCCCGCGTAGCCGGCCCGCCATCGCCCGCGTAACCCCAGATCCCTCCGCCCGCCTCGCCGCCCCCTGCCCCGCCGGCCACGGTCGTGATGGTGCTCGCCGCCACCTTCCGGATCCGGCAGTTCTGGACGTCCGCGATGTAGAGGTTCCCGGAGCCATCCACAACCACGCTCCCTGGCGAGTTAAGCTGGGCGCTCGTCGCCGCGCCGCCGTCGCCCGTATCGCCGGGGTTCCCGGTGCCCGCTACGGTCGTAATGGTGCCCGACGCCGCCACCTTCCGAACCCTGTAGTTGTATGTGTCCGCGATGTACAGGTTCCCCGCCGCATCCACCGCCACGCCGTAGGGTCGATTGATCTCCGCCTGCGTGGCCTGAACTCCGTCGACGGTATAGCCGGCGGTGCCGTTTCCCGCGACGGTCGTGATGGTTCCGCTGGTCACTTTGCGGATCCGTGAATTGTACGTATCCGCAACATAGATGTTGTTGCCTCCCGAATCCACCGCCACTCCCCGCGGGTAGTTCAGCTCGGCCTGGATTGCCGCCCCCCCATCGCCCGCGTAGCCCGGGCCCAAGGCGTTGTTCCCGGCGACTGTGGTAATCGTCGCGTTCGCCACCTTGCGAATCACCCAGTTCCCGTAGTCCGCGATGTAGAGATTGCCGGCGGAGTCCAGGGCCACGCCAAACGGCCGGTCGAGCAGGGCCCCAGCCGCCGGTCCGCCGTCTCCGAGATAGCCGAAGTTGGCTGGTGTGCCGGCCACTGTCGTGATGACGCCGGTCGCCACGGTCACTTTCCGAACCACGCTGTTGTAGGTATCGGCGATGTAGACGTTGCCGGCCGCGTCCACTGCCACTCCTTGCGGATAGTTGATCCGGGCGCTGGTGGCCGGGCCACCGTCGCCCGAAAAGCCCGATTTCCCAGTCCCCGCCACCGTGGTCAGAGTCCCGGACCCGTCGAGCTTGAACACGAAGTTCGCCGAGCTGAAGTAGACATTGCCGGAGGCATCGACGGCCACCCCCGCCGGAGGCGGAAGCGTAACGCTCAACGCCTGAGACGGCGTGACTGGCAGCCCGCCCCCTCCCGCCACTGTCGAAATCAGATACGACTGCGCCCAGAGTGCCCCACTGGCGAGCAGCGACACAAAAACAGCCCAGGACCCCTTTTTCATGCAAGCTCTCCTTCCAAATAGTGACGCGGAAAACTACGAGGGTGGTTACGATTCTAGCAGCGTCCTGCCCCGTGGGGCTGAGTAGGTGTCCTGGTTTCCTTGCGCCCGCGACGATTCTTCATGCCGGCTCACCGGCCTGATCCGAAAGCTGAAGGCTGAAAGCTGATCGCTGACGGCTTGCGCGCAGCGCATTGCCGGCCCGCCCTACCCTGACTGCAGCGCCGAGTTCACCGCGTCCAGCAGCCGGTCCAGATCGAAAGGCTTGTGGATGAACCCGGCGAAGGGCCGGCCGCCTGACCGGGCGGACGCTTCCGCTTCGTCGTAGCCGCTGGCGAGCAGGATCGGCACGCCCGGGCTAATGGCGCGCAGGACGTCGAACGCCTGTTCGCCGCTGATGCCAGGCATAGTCAAGTCGAGAATGACCAGCGAAACGCGCTCGCCATGGGCCCGCAGGAGATCTGCTGCCGCCTGACCGCTGTCCGCCACCAGAACCTCGAAGCCGCTCTTCCCGAGCATGGCGCTGGCGGCCTCGTGAACCACGCTTTCGTCATCGATCACCAGGATGGTTCCCGACCCGTGCGCCGGCTTGGGCCCGGCTTGGGTCGCCTTGACGGCACTCTGCCTTTTGGCAGCAGGAAACAGAATGTAGAACGAGGTCCCGCGGCCAGGCGTGCTATAGACGCGGATGGCCCCGCGATTGGCCTTCACGATGCCGGAGACCGCGGCCAGGCCCAGCCCGCGGCCGGTGAATTTGGTGGTGAAGAACGGATCGAAAATTCTGGCCTTGGTAGCCTCGTCCATGCCGGAGCCCGTGTCCTTGATCTCGAGCCACACGTAACTCCCCGGCGCAAGCCCCTCGGCCACGAAGTTGTCGCGTATGTCCCGGGCGCTCAGGTTCCGGAGGCCCGTTTTGATTTCCACGCTGCCCAGGTTCCCTTCGCCGATCGATTCGGCGCCATTGATCACCACGTTCATGACGAGCTGCTGGATCTGCGCGGGATCAGCCTCGAGCGGCGGCAGATCGGGAGCCAGTTCGAGCTTCACGTCCACGCTCCGGGGAATCGAGGTGTGAACCAGCGCGAGGATCTCGTGAATCAGCTCCGAAAGGTTGATCTGTTCCGTGCGCAGGCGCCCCTTCCCCGCATAAGCCAGCAACTGGCGGGTCAGGTC
>CAZBQQ010000267.1:0-5225 GCA_964493965.1 uncultured Solibacteraceae bacterium | reverse complement strand
GCGCCGCCGAACAGGCCGATCTTGCCGCCGCGCAGGTAGGGCTCGAGAAGATCGATGACCTTGATGCCGGTCTCGAAGGCCTGAAGCTCGGTGGACTGGTCGTCGAAAGCGGGCGCCATGCGGTGGATGGGCGCATATTTCTTGGCGTTGACGGGGCCCATGTGGTCCACCGGCTCGCCGATGACGTTGATGACGCGCCCCAGCACCTCCGGGCCCACCGGCACTTCCACGGGATGCCCGAGGCTTTCGGCCTTCATGCCGCGCACCAGGCCGTCGGTGGGCTGGAGCGCGATGGTGCGCACGCGGCCCTCTCCGATGTGCTGGGCCACCTCGACGATGATGCTGATCGGAGTCGGGCAGTCGAACCCATCGCCGATGATCCGCACCGCGGTGTTGATGACCGGGATCTGCCCCTCGGCGAACTGGATGTCCACCGCGGGCCCGGCCACCTGAATCACGTGACCGATGCTGACCCCCGCCGAGCTTTGCGCGCCGTTCTGTGCCATTATCGAAAGCCTCCTAAACTTCGCCCACTCCCACGCCTTTACGGTCGCCGAAAACCGGGGACAGTGTACTATGTCCACCGGGGGACACGGTACACTGTCCCCGTTTTTCGGGTACTCCTATTCCTGCGCCGCCGTGGCGCCGCTGACCACCTCGATCAACTGGTTGGTGATGCTCGACTGGCGCACGCGGTTCATGTGCAGCGTCAGCTTGTCGATCATCTCGCCGGCGTTGGATGTGGCCGCGTCCATGGCAGTCATGCGCGCCGCCAGTTCCGCCGCCGCGGATTCGAGCATGGCCTGATAGATCGAGATCTCGACGTAGCGCGGCAGCAACGATCCGAGCAGTTCGGCCGGCGGCTGCTCGTAGATGTAATAGCCGCCCGGGCCCGCGGCCGGCAGCTCGACCGGCAGCACGCGCGACATCGTCAGCTTCTGCGACATGACGCTCTTGAACTCGTTGCAGAGCAGATAGACCGCGTCGACCTCTTGCCGCTCGAAGGCGCCGCCGATCTCGTGCGCGACGGCGACCGCGTCGGCATACGTGGGCTTCTCGGAAATGCCGGTGCGCTCGGCCAGAATGGTGGCCCCCCGCTTGCGCCAGAAATCCCGGCCCTTGCGGCCCAGCAGGTCCATGTGGATCGCAGCCGAGGCGTGCTCCCTGACGAACTGTTGCGCGGCCTTGATGAGGTTGGTGTTGAAAGCGCCGGCCAGTCCGCGGTCTGAGGTGACCAGCACCAGCAGAACCCGCTGCTCGGGCCGCCGCGCCAGCAGGGGATGGCCTTCCGCCGTCTCGTCGCCCACCACCGCTCCGGCGAGATCGCCCAGAACCTGGCGGAACATCGCAGCGTAAGGCCGCGCCGCGATCACGCGGTCCTGCGCCCGGCGGAGCTTCGCCGCCGACACCATCTTCATCGCCTTGGTGACCTGCTGCGTGCTCTTGACCGAGCGTATGCGGCGCCGCAGATCGATCAAACTGGGCATCGGGTCAGCTCCGGGCCGGAGCGGCGGCGTTCTGAGCCCGCTCGCTCATGAACCTCTCTTTGAATTCCTTGATGGCCGCCTGCAGATCGGTGCGCAGGGCGTCGTTCAGCTGCTTCTCCTCGCGAATCCGTTGCAACAGGCCGGGGTGGGCGTTCTCGACGAACTTCATCAGCTCGGCTTCGAACTTGCGGCACTCTTCCACCGGCAGGTCGTCGAGGAAAGCGTTGGCGCCGGCGAACAGGATGAGGATCTGCTTCTCCACCGGCAGGGGCTGGTATTGAGGCTGCTTCAGGACCTCGGTCAGCCGGCGGCCGCGGGCCAACTGCGCCATGGAAACCTTATCCAGATCGGAGCCGAACTGCGCGAAGGCCGCCAGGCCGCGGTACTGCGCCAGGTCCAGGCGCAATGTCCCCGCCACCTGCCGCATGGCTTTGATCTGCGCGCTGCCGCCCACGCGGCTCACCGAGAGACCGACGTCGATGGCCGGGCGCACGTTGGAGTTGAACAGGTCCGTGTCCAGGTAAATCTGGCCGTCGGTGATTGAGATGACGTTGGTCGGGATGTAGGCCGAAACGTCGCCGGCCTGGGTTTCGATGATGGGCAGAGCGGTGAGCGACCCGCCGCCCAGCTCCTTCGAGAGCTTCGCGGCGCGTTCGAGCAGGCGGCTGTGCAAGTAGAAAACGTCGCCGGGGTACGCCTCGCGGCCGGGCGGACGGCGGAGCAGCAACGAGATCTCGCGATACGCGGCTGCATGCTTGGAAAGATCGTCGTAGATGCACAGGGAGTGCCGGCCGGCATCGCGGAAGAACTCGCCCATGGCGCAACCGGAGTAGGGGGCGATGTACTGCATCGGGGCCGGGTCGGACGCCGTGGCGGCCACCACGATGGTGTACTCCATGGCGCCTTGCTCTTCGAGCGTCTTGACCACCTGCGCGACCGTGGAGCGCTTCTGTCCGACTGCGACGTAGATGCAGATGACGTCGCCGCCCTTCTGATTGATGATGGCGTCGAGGCCAATGGCGGTCTTGCCGGTCTGGCGGTCGCCGATGATCAGCTCGCGCTGGCCGCGGCCAATGGGGATCATGCTGTCGATGGCCTTGAGGCCGGTCTGGAGCGGTTCCTTGACGGGCTGCCGGTCCACGACGCCGGGTGCGAGGCGCTCGATAGGGCTGAACTTCTCGGTCTGGATCGGCCCCTTGTCGTCGATCGGCTGGCCCAGGGCGTTGACCACGCGGCCGATCAGCGCTTCGCCCACCGGGACGGACATGATGCGGCCGGTACGCCGCACCTCGTCGCCCTGGCTGATCTCGGTGGCTTCGCCGAGCAGTACCGCGCCCACCTGGTCTTCCTCCAGGTTCAGAGCGATGCCCTTGATGCCGTGCGGGAACTCGATGAGCTCGCCCGCCATGACCTTTTCGAGGCCGTAGATGCGCGCGATGCCGTCGCCGACCGAGATCACCGAACCGACCTCGGAGACCTGGACCGCTTTGTCGTAATTCTCGATCTCTTCGCGGAGTACCCGCTCGATTTCATCTGCGCGTATTTGAGCCATGGTGAACCTTCTGCTTGTGGGTTATGGGGCCACACCTACCAAGCGCTGTTTCAATCCTTGCAACTGGCCGCGAATGGAGCCGTCGTAGACCGTCGAACCGATGCGCGCGACCACTCCGCCAATCAAGTCGCGCTCCACGCGAAACTCCGCGCGGGCTTCGAGGCCGGTCAAACGCCCCAGCGTGGCCAGGATTCTCTCGCGCTCTTCCGGGCCGAGCGGCGTCGCCGAGGCGACGGCGGCGCGCACCAACCCGAGGCGCTCGTCGATGACCGCCTGGAAGGCTTCCCGGACATCGCCGAGCATTGGCACGCGGCGGTGGTCGATCAGAACGTAAAGGAAGCGCCGCATCAAACTCGTGAGCGGCAGCGAATCGGACAACCGGGCCACCACGGCGCGCTTGCGGGCGGCCGGCACGGTAGGCGATTCGAGGACCAGCTTCAGATCCGCGCAGCCGTCTAGCGTGGCCTGGAACAGTTCGATTTCCGCGGTAACTGCCTGTGGATCCGTCTTCGAACCGGGCTCGAGAACCAGGTCCGCCAGGGCGCGAGCGTAACGGAAGGCCAGAGCTTGGGGCATGCTACTTTCCTGCCTCCGAGGGAAGCAAAGAAAAGAATTTTGGCCACGAATGCACACGAATGCACACGAATAAGGAATTCTGTTTTAATTCGTGTTCATTCGTGTTCATTCGTGGCCGATCCTGTTTTGGCTTGTCACTAGGAAACCCTCGCTGCCGAGCCGTCGGAACGCCTGTCGAGGTCCTTGAGCATGGCGCCTAGAAGCGCGCTCTCCGAATCCGGGGTCAGACGCTCGCGAATGCGTCTCTCCGCCAGGCCGACCGCCAGGTCGGCGGCGTAAGCCCGCAGCTCATGCCGGGCGGCTTTCGCCGCAGAGGCGATGTCCTGCTCCGACTGGAGCCGGATCTTCTCGAACGCCCGCTCGGATTCCGCGCGCATCCGTTCGCCTTCCGCGCCGGACTCCGCTCGAGCCTGCGTCTTCAACTTCTCGATTTCGGCGCCCAGGTTTGCCAGGCGGCGCTCTACGGCGGCGTACCGTTCCTGGGCCTCCCGATTGGCGCGCGCAGCCGATTCCAGATCCCGCCGGACGGTCTCGGTGCGGGCGGCGAAAAACGGTCCGCCCTTCTTATAGATCACCCACCCCAGGCCTCCGGCCAGCAGGGCGAAGTTCGCCACCTTCCAGAGCAGGAGGTTGGCCGACTCCCCTTCGGATTTCGCCTTCTCGGCGGCCGTCAGGGACACGGCGGCGAATAGGAGCATTGCGAACGCCAGGCTCAGGACGCGTTTCAAACCACTCTCCCGTGCAGCACGGAATCGACGATCTGGTCGGCCAGGACACCGGTCTGGAGAGACAGGGATTCCTTGGCGGACGCGAGCTCGGCGGCAAGCTGCTGGCGAGCTTCCTTGCCGGCGGCCTCGGCGTTGCGGCGGGCCTCCGCCACGGCCTGGGCCTGCTCCTGGCGCAGCTTCTGCCGGACCTCTTCTTCCTCCCGGTAGATCTCGTTGCGGGCGGCGCGCAGGGAGGCCTCGTATTCGTCTGCCTTTGCGGCTGCCCTGGCCAGGCTCTCTTCCGCGGCCTTCCGCGCGCCCTCGGTCGCCTGATAGCGCTCCTCGATCACCCGTGCCATGGGGCCAAAGAACATGCGCTTGAGATAGAGGTGGAGTAAGACCACCAGGAGGAAAGTGGGGATCGCCTTCAGTGCTAACCCACCAAGAGAGCGAAGCAGTTCGTCCATCTGGTTTCTTATCGGGAACGTATACGAAAGACGAGAGATACGCCGAACAATCAAACTAACACACGGTCTACGTGGTGGTCAACCTGATGGGGCGGTGCTTCAGTCTGAAATCAAGCGGGACTTGTAGTGCCGGCGCACGGTCTCTACGCACGTGCCGGCCAACGCATAAGTAGCGGCATTCGCTAGCAGGACAAAATAGAAACTCAGCGTGTAATGCCGGGCCAGCGCAACGGGACAAGTCAGATACGCCAGCGTCAACAGAGTCCCAAGTGGAGCTGGCAAGGTTGCAGAGATGTAGAGGGTCCAAAAGACCACAACGAGCGCGCCCACACTCGTCCAAATTGCGATTCGGAACTTCATGGCCGCCTCCTCCCCTCCCGCCCATCATCCCACCGAATCACTCACGCTCAAACCGACACAGCCGTCTGCTCCCTCA
>CAZBQQ010000266.1:0-5252 GCA_964493965.1 uncultured Solibacteraceae bacterium | reverse complement strand
GTGGAGGGCGACGCAGACACCGAGGATGGCGCCGGCGTCGCGCTGGGAGCCGGCGTGGCGTGGTGGCGTAGCGCCGGGGCGGGCATAGCCGGCCTGCGTCGGGACGGGGCCAGCGCAGGCGCAGACCTGGTGTACGGGGCCGAGGTGCGCGAGCCCGCCTCGTATGAGGCGGGCACGGCGGTGGGCCAACAGGATGCTTCAGGCGCGGTGGTCATGGCAGGCGAGCGTGGGGTTGGCGTCAATGCTCAGGTGAAGAGCGGGTCCACCGATGCAAGACACCAGGGCGGCGACGGTGGCGTCAAGTTCGCGATGAGGAGGTACTCGTCGCCCTGTCTGGCGGTCGGTTCTACCGACTGAGGAGTCACGTCGGGCACTGGAGGCAGCACGGCCCCGGCCTGCGACCGCCGGAGCCGCGGTCGCCTGCGTCTGGGCAAGACGATCGCGCAGCGTGCTCCATTTCAACATGGCCCGCACCAGCGTCACGCCGAAGTCCTGAATGGCCTCGAAGCTGCCGTCGGGACCCGGAGCTGCACTGATCCATAAAACCAGCGAGCCGCCCCTGTGCCTATTGAGCACACTCGCCGTTCTCAGTAGGACGGCCTTCTGATCCTTCTCGGTAAGACTACAGATTGCCGGCCGGATCTGGGCTGGGGTGAATTTTGCGATCCGGCCCTGCTGAATGACGACGGCGACGTCAGTCACCGAGTCGCCCTTGCCCGTTGTGTCTAACGTGGCAATGCCGACCGCTCCCAGGTCCCGGACGCACACGCGGATGGTGGCCCGCGAGCCGTCGCCGTAAGGGTCAACCCAGTCCAGGCGGCTTGTCCAGTTTTCCGAGTCACCGAGGTGGGCCACCATCTGGGCCAGGTCGGCCTCGCGTCCGCCCATGAACTCGATCATCTTGCGCCACTCGAAATGCGCGATATCGTAATCCCGTGGGTGCGGGTTGTAGTAAAGCACTTGCTCGCCGCCGGCGCAGGGGCGGCCGGGGGTCACATCGTGCCATCTGATTGGAAGTTCAATGTACATTGCTTTCTCCTTTATTGGTCTGCGCGCCTCACACTGGGGGCGGGCGTGGTTCCGGCGCGAGCGCCGGAAGAGATGTTCTGCTACTTTCGGGCCGGCTTCATCGCCACGGTGGCGGCCGGGTCCTTCAGACCGACCGGCGCACTAATAGGCGGGCAGCGGGTGCCGCACCTTGCGCACAACTCGGGCAACAGCGCGAGCAGAATGCGCGGCCGTTGACCAAGTGGGGCCGCGAAGCGGGCCGGCCACACTGGTCGCAGTGGCCGCTCAGCACGATGCACTGGGCATGGCAGGGCGGCCTCACGGTAGCTCCGCAACCAGGCGGCAGATGGGGTATGACGTTGTTCATCTGTCTCCTACCGCCGTGGCTCAGCGACCCAGGCGGGTTCGCTTCGGTCATGGCCACTCGATTGTGCTCCGTGCTCATCTGCTTGCCTCTGAATGGATATACCGGAAAAGTTTCGGGAGCGTCTCACCCGCAATCAGGCCGGAGCAGCTTATTTGCTTACCCCAGCCTTGCATCGAGCGGCGAACATCGCCAGCGGCATGTGGTGCGCACCGGCAGGCTCGCAGATGACGAGGGTCTCGCGGGCGCGCGTGATCATCACGTAAGCCAGGCGAATGACCGCATCACGATCTCTCCGCCGGCCCTCCCACTGCCGCATACCGGAGGTCGACAAATCCGGAAAGACATACACCACGTCGGACTCGCCGCCTTTGACGCTGTGGCCCGTGCCGATGACGATCAGCGGCGGGTCCACCAGTGCGTCTAGGCCGCGGCGCACCACAACCCTGGCCGCATAGTCCGCCTGCTTGCGCTTCTTTGCTGCGAGGCTATCAAGCCACCACTTGACGCACTCGTCGAGCGGCTTCTCGGACACAGCAACCGCCAGCTGCTCGAGGCTCGCCGGTTCAAAGACCTGGTCGAGCAGTTCAATCGTGACGGCTTCGGAGGGACCGAGCCTGGCTATCAGTTCGACGGCCCCCTCGCGAAGAATGCCGTCGCCGCGGAGCCAGCCGGCCCAGCGCCTAAGATCTTCGCCGAGCCACGGCTCGGACAGGCTCTCCGACCTCGGCTTCACGTACGCAAGCAGCCGGCCGGCAGGCGAGGCGCCAGACTTCGGCTGATCGAGTGGGTTCCAGTCCAGCCGCTTCCGCCGGTACGGGTTGAAGAACGGCAGTCCACGCTGGCGCAGCGTGCGCTTCAGGGGCTCCAACATGTAGCTGCACGTGCCCAGGAACATGACGCGCTTGCCCTGCGCCAAGTAGCGCTCGGCATCATCCACCACGGCGGTGGGGCACTTGTAAGTTCCCTTGTGGAACAGCCTGATCTCGCCGTCGTAATCGCGGGGCTTGTACTCTTTGGGTTCACGCGCGGTGAGTTGGTCGATCCACATCTGGCTAAGGGCGTGGATCGCCCGCGGCACGCGATACGACTGAGATAGAACATGGCGGAAGAACGCCTGGCTGCTCCGGTCGAGCAGGGCTTCGGGGTCCGAGCCAGCAAATGTCAGGATGGCCTGGTCGTCGTCCCCGGCCAGCAACAGGTGGTCGGCCTGCCGGCCCCACTGGCGAACCAGGGCCAACTGGAGCCGGCTCAAGTCCTGGGCCTCGTCCACAAAGATTACCTGCGGGTGTCCGGGTGCTACTACGAGATCGCGCAGGCCGACCTCCAACAGGTCCGTGAAGTCCATCAACCGCCGGGACGTCTTCCAGCCCTCCCATGCGATAGCGAAACTGCACACAGTCGCCGGCCACTGTTCCTGCGGCGTCATGCTGGCCCGCAGGATCTGGAGCTTTCCATAGAGTTCATCACCATGGGTGTGGATCGTAAACTCGGGTTCCATTTCATCCACGTCGCTGCTGTTGGGGGACAGCCGAAGTCCTGGATGCTCCTTGTTCCACTCGGCGACGCGGGATTCCGCGATCTCCGGATGTGCAAGCGCCCGGTAGCAGTGGGCATGGAGCGTCCCCACACGATCCTTGGGGATGGGCAGGTCGCGCATGGCCAACTCGGTCGCCGCAGCCTTCGTGAAGCTGGTGACCAACACCGCGTGGCCGCCATACTTCTGGGAGGCTTTGGCCACCTGTCGGGAGAGGTACGTGGTTTTCCCACACCCCGGCGGACCCCATATAAGGGCCTCGTTTGTATCCACGCCGCCGTTCTCCGTGAGGGTCGCGGATTCGTCTTGCACTATGGATAAAGGCATAAAAGTTGGATAAGTATACTTATCTCGCTCATGTCACGCACAATCAGTGCTTTAGGCTGTGGAAGGTAAAAGGTAAAGATTTTTGCGTTTTCACTCGCCCTCGCTGTCGAAAAAACCTCTTATATAACTACCCGCGCTCCGGGGCCTGGTTTGCCGGAATCCACGACCCGTCCGGCAGTCTCCACGCCGATCTGGATGTGGGCCTCCCCTCCAACACCGCCCTGAACACCTCGGGCTCGGCCCCGAAGGCGCGCAGATCCGCCGTGAGCCTCCCCTGGGCAACGCGCTCATTCTGGCGAGTCTGGAGCCAGCGTTTTAGGTCGCTGAGAAAGATGGCCACGGCCCCGCCGTCCCGAAACGGCTCTCTGCCTTCATCAGCCTCCGCCAGCGTGGGATGGATCGACTTCTCGGCCAGGTAGGCGCGGAGCCACTCGCCCATGGTGCCGTGCAAGGTGGCGTCCTCGCCCCGGTCGACCAACTCGCAGACATCGAGCAGGCCTTGGGCGACGGGGGGCCACTTGTCTGGATCAATGTAGGGCAAGAAGCGCCCCGTGGCGTCCGCGATACTGATGCGCAGCTTGGACTGGTTGATGAGCCCCGCGACACCACCCAGCTGGACGTTGCCGAGGCCGGTCTCCAGCCGGTAAAGCGTGGGCTCACCGGTATACTTGACGATGCGCGTGATGGGCACCTTGAACCGGGCGGACAGGATCTTCAGGAGGTCTCGCTTCTTCGGGTCCCCGGCCACGTGCGAGTCCGCGGTGCCCGCGTCGGCGTCAACATGGTCGGGCTCATTCTTGGCCGCGCCCACGGTTTCGGCTGTACCAGGTTCACCGGCGGGGGCGGTGTGATTGCCGTCCCCGTTTCCCTCGGCGGCAATGCCGCTTGCGTTGTCGCTCGGCCCAGAGGCCGGATCGCCGGCGTCCATCCCCACAAGCTCCGCGAGCTTCTGGTCGAGAATCACGGGCTCGGCAAACTCACGCGCCCGCGCGATGGTGCGCCGGTAATAGTCCTTACGCAGCTTTAGGTCGACCCGGTGCTTCCGGCGGTTCGCAATGATCAGGTCCGCGATCTCCTGGTCGCTCCAGCTAACCAGGGCCGCGAAGTTCGCCAAGCTCTGGTCATACGCCGACTGGCTCTGATCATCCAGGTCGGGCCGTTGGTGATTCCATGAAAGCTTGAACTTGTGCTCGATGTCACAGAGCATGTCGAACTTCTCGAACGGCGGGTCGGCATCGGGGTCGAGTATGAGCGGCTCGGTCATGCCCCGCTCGACCGAAGCCGTGTCCTCGACCTTCTGGTTGTCGCTCGGCACGGTGGTCGCGGCCGGCCGCGCATCGGCCGCGAAGATCCGCGCGTGGAGCGCCTCGACCTCGGCCTGACGTTCCGCCACCTCGCGATGGTCGCCGTACACGTTACCGGTGATCGTGAAGTAGCGCCCGCTGTCGTACATCTCGATGTTGCCGGTGCGCCGGCGCCCACTCGGCAGGCGGCCCTTGATGATGATGTGGATGCCGCACCCAGAGGGACTGACCTCGGTGTAGCTGCTGATTCCGGCGATGATCTGGGCCGCGTCCGGCTCGATCTCACCCGTCTCCGGGTCGAAGCATTTGTCCAGGTCGATCCCCGTCCAGCCATCGCCCAACATGAAGCCGACGCCGTCGAAACCCTCACGCCCGAAGGCCGTGAGTGCCCCATCGAACGTCGTCCAGGTCCGCGGGTCATCTGAGGCCGCCTTCTCGCCCGTCCGCGCGTTGTAGGGAACCTTGGTCGGTTTGCCACCACGCTCCGCATACCGCCACACGACCCATCGGGGCGCCGCCAGCAGTTCCTGCGGGATGTTTTCCGCGTTCAGGGCGGGCGCGTCCGGTCTCGCCGGCGGGGGCGTCCCTACTGAGGGCTGCTCGGCGAAGTCCGCCGCATCGGACTGGTGGTGTCTGTTGAAGTGGACCGCCATCAGTTTGCCCTCTCTTCGGCACCGGCCGCCGCGCCGTGCTCGCACCGCGGTCGCAGACC